>JAFWEX010000104.1 GCA_017512705.1 Paenibacillus sp. | reverse complement strand
TTTAATGAGTGGCAGATCAGAAATCTGAATTTCCTGCGCAGAGACAGGAAGACTGATGGATTTATGTTTAGGCAGCGCCTGCCATGCGGCAAGTCCAGTACGAATATGCTTGAATGGTGTCTTGAGTGCCTTCATTGGGTCACCTCGGACTGCCATCACCCGTTGCACGCCTTCCAGTGTTTCCCGGAACATGAACTTGCTGCGTTCAATCGTGCCGAACAGATTCGAAACGGATTGGAACTTACTACCTTTAACATTTTCAAATAACAGCGCCGGGCCCTTAGCCTCATGCACCTTCATATGGATGGCAGCCATCTCCAAGTCTGGATCGACTTCTTCCTTAACCCGGATCAAATGACCATGCTGCTCCAAATCGTTAATACAATCTTCCATATTGCGATATCTCATCGGATGGCTCCATTCTGTGTATAATAAAATAATTGCATTATGTTCATATATTCACATACACTCTCAACATGCACCCCAGTATACAAAACTGTATCGAACGCTACCTTTTATCCTGCTGAAAAAACGTTCACTCGGGTGTCTCTTCTATATTATCAAATGATCTGCCCTATAACCAGAGACCCGTCTGTATGCAACTACGACATGAGCGTATTCTCATAGTTTGTGTCTACAATTCCATGTTAATGATAGCATTTTGATTAAGATTCAAACAAATAGATTTATTTACAAATACGGTTCAACAAAAAAACGCCACGAGATAAGTTCTCATAGCGTTTGAATGTTCTAAAGCATTAACATCTCATTGATTTACTAAAATACGTTATATCCCCTTCACTATTCGCTTCGCTCGCGCGTTCACCTCACGGTATATCTCTTCTTCGTTCATCGTCAGGAGTGTTCGATCTCGCATTAGAATCTGTCCATCTACAATGGTGGTATGTACATCTGATCCATTCACACTGTAGGCTAGCAACGCTTCTACATCATGGATCGGTTGCAGATGTGGTTTAGTGAGATCAATCAAAATAACATCAGCCTTATATCCAGCAGCTAATATGCCAACCTCATCTTGAATGTCCAGCAATTCTGCACTTCCGCGGGTTGCCATATGGAGAACTTTACTTGCCGGCAGACGAGTAGGATCTTCGTAATCTAATTTTTGCAGCCAGCACGCCGCCTTCATCTCTTCGAACATGTCCAGTGTGGTTGCGCTCCCCGCTCCGTCTGTACCAATGCCCACCGTAATCCCTTCTGCCATCATTGCTTCAACCGGCGCAATACCACATCCAAGCTTCAGGTTACTCACTGGATTATGAGCTACACCACCGTTCATCTGCTTCAGTCTGCTAATGTCACTTGAATTCAGATGCACAGCGTGGGCAAGTAGCACATGTGCTCGTTCGAACATGCCTGCTTCTTCCAAATATTCGGTCGGTGTCATCTGATATCGGTTTCGGATTTTCTCTACTTCTTCCTTCGTTTCCGCAAGATGAATATGCAGTGGGATATCGTCCCGAACGGCCATCGTAATCACTTCACGCAGCGGTTCCATGGGACAGGTATAGGGAGAGTGCGGTCCATACATCGTTGTAATTCGCCCATTCGCTTTACCGGACCAGCCTTGTACCAGATCAACGGCTTCCTGAAGTCTCCGTCCCCCATCATCCTCCATAAAAACCATGCCACGTGTCAACGATGCACGAATCCCCGTTTCTGTGACGGCTTCCGCGATCTCATTCATGTGAATGTACATATCGGCAAAGGCCGTCGTTCCTGAACGAATCATCTCTGCAATAGCCAATTTGGATCCCCAATAGATATCCTCAGGCGTCATTCGAGCTTCAGCGGGCAGCATCTTACGTTCCAGCCAATCCATCAGCTTCAAGTCATCGGAAAATCCTCGAAGCAAGCTCATCGGGGAATGCTGGTGAGCATTCACAAGACCAGGCATAGCTAATTTGTTTTGACCATTGATTACGTCGTCTTCAGGCTGGGGTGCAATGTGGCTGGCTATCTCTGCAATTCGATTTCCTACAATACGAATATCCCCGGTAAAGGGGGATTGGCCGTCTTGCATCGTTAGGATCGTTGCTTGTTGAATCAAAATACTCATGGTATACACAGCTCCTCTGGATTGGATGTATTTAATTCCAATCCAGCGTAAGGCTTAACGCAGCGGCAAGGTCAATCATTTTAATCGGGAACTTGCGACTTGACGAAAGGTTCGGATAAAAGGTCGGGGATCAATCTCCACCATATAAGGGTATACACCTGTACTTGTATGCAGATAGAAGAAACCACCTTCATCCCCCATCCGGCGGAAAGACATATCAAACACTTCCGTAATCAGGAATTCCCTATACTTGGTCACGATTCGATCCGAATAAAGGGTCATGGTACGGGCGTTCATCTCAATCTCTTGTGTAAGGCCAGTCACTTCTCGCTGTACTCTGTAATAAGGCAATTCGGCGATATGATCCATTTTCACCCTCCTGTCGTGCAAGATGTCATAGTTCCATCATAGCAGATTGAAGCTCGCGGGCAAAAATCCGTTATCCTTCTCAACGTCGTTTATATGATCTTCGTAATGACCTCTATTTTCTCAGCAAGTTCATCTTGTAGATCATGCAAAGTGAAACACTGCTCCACATGATAAACGCCCGGCTGCTGAGGGGTAGCATACACTTTTTTGGCCACAGCTGCAGCCACTTCCGCGGTTACCACAGCTTCCTTATTGCCAACGATACGTTGTTCCACCCGGGTGCAGTGTCCATTTTTCCAGCCGGTAACGTCCACCTTTACTGCAAACATGGGCTCCCCACCCGGAATCCAAACCAAAGCATTGACTGCCGCCTGACGTATCCGGCGCAAGCGCAACAGTTTCAGCAGCCCCATTCGTCTTGAAATCGACAACAATCGTGTGATCCAGCGTGAATCCAGACACAATCTGGTTGAAACGTTGGGTATATGCAGCGTTCGAGCGACAGCCTGTTGATCGGAAAAAGGAAATAGATACGCCATTCGCCGTCCCAGTCCATCGCCAAAATCAATGTATTTCCCGCCGCTGAGACTCTGAACCGGGACAAACTCTCCTTCCCTCATGACATCATATGTGGTGCTCATCTGATCCACAGTCCATTCAACCGCTGCTTTGCCATGCTTGTCTCCGAGACCCAGCATCACTGTGATATCCGCTTCCTGTATCTGATCTAGATGCACTATCGCTTCTCGTACAAGCAAATTCGTGACACCCGGAGACAATCCAACACTGAGAATAGCGGTTGAGCCTGAAGAGTGGAGTGTCGAGTGCAGATGTTCCACCTGTGTCATAAAATCAGCTTTGGCCGAGATATCGATATAGTCCGTTCCGGCCTTGGCGCAGCTTTCAACAAACCGGGTATCATGCTGATCCACGCACATGATGACCAGTTTAACGTTTCGCAACATGCCGGAGTCGACGGGCTTCGTTATATCCAGTTGCAACGGTTTAACGGCACCGCCCGTTTCTCGGCTGAATTGTTCGGCTCGTTCCCACCTCGTACCTGCTGCCCATACCTTGCCTGGAAAAGCAAGTGCAAGATGCTGACAGATCATCTGTCCGACTTGACCGTACCCACCGATGACCCATATCTGATCCTTCATATTCTGGGAGTAATGTTCAGTCTCTGCTCGCATAGTATGCCTCCACCCAGAACGCTCCAAAATAACGTGTCATTAGAGAAAAGCCACATTCCGCAAGCAACTGGACCATAAGTTCACCGGATACAGGATCAGACTGCTGACCAAGCGAAGCGGCAAATCGATCCCATTCCTCAGCCAAAATCCCTGCTTGCAGCATATGCTCCCTCCAGGCCTGCATCATGACTGGATAGGCCGGAGATGCAAGGTCCGCATTGACAGCCGCAATGATTAGAGGTGCGCCGGGCTTAAGCCTTAGGGCCAATTGTCTCAAAAATGACCTTTTCGCCTCTATCCCCTCAATAAAATGCAGCATAAGCATACAAGTTGCACCATCATACAAGGCCTCCTCGGGTAGCTGCTCTATCGTGCCATGGATCAGTGTAGTCTGGCCCGTGATACCTGCTTCTTCTGCTTCTTCTGCTTTTTGCTGCGCCAGCTGTAACATCTGGAAAGACGTATCCATGCCTGTCAGCTGCCACTCCCGATGACTTTCACCAAGCAGCGTAATTTCCTTGCCGCCTCCAGCACCCGTTATGAGGATATGAGTGTCTTTGTTATCCGTAATCGAAGCTGCAAGCAGTTTTTCCATCATGTCGTGCATATGCTCGTAACCCGGTATTTTGAGCGTTATCGATTGTTGATATCGATATAAATCTGCTGTATCCCAGCTCATAGTCGAATCTTCGCCCACCTTTGTAACTTTGTCATGTATATGGTCTTTCATCATGATTGCACTCCTCTGAATTGAAGTTAGACTTGACTGAACATTCGTCTAATTTCATTATAAAAGGAAGCGAACAGACCACCATCCCAGAAGTATGGGATATATCATATCTTGTGCGTAAAGGTGCGCTGTACATGATCTCGGAAAGGAGCGTATCCGCTTGGCAAGCCTGCTTACTCACCAGAATCTTAACCGAATGGCTTCACTTGAAAAAGGAAGCTGGACCTCCCGCACCTACCGGGAAGCTGTTTTAAAACAAATCAAGACGATCATCCCCTACGATGCCTACTGCTTCAACACCGTAGATCCTTCGACACTTCTCTCGACAGGAGCAGTTACCGAGGATGGTATAGAAGCCATTCATAAACAGCTGTTCCTCAATGAATATATGGAAGATGATGTTCATAAATATGCAGATTTAATTCAATCCGGCCAATATACGGCGATTTTACAGGCTTCGCTTCCTCTTCACTTACATCCTGAGAGCAGTTCACGTTATGCGAATATTTTGCGACCTGCCGGGATTAGTGATGAGCTGCGCGCTGTTTTCGTAGATCAGAATGCTTGCTGGGGACATCTCACCTTATATCGCAAACAGGATGCCCCTGCTTTCTCGGAGGAAGAACGGTCGCTCATGCAGCACTGGACAGCCTCAATCGCACTTATGCTGCGTACCACCCGCCTGTCCCTTACGGATGAGTTGACAGATAAAAGCCCAGATGAGCCGGGGATTATGCTTTTGGATACATCACTTGAACCCGTGATGAACAATGCTGCCGCACGTTACTGGTTATCCGAGCTACACAGACTGGAGCAGGTGGGACCCGATGTGCTTCCAAGACCCATTCGAGCGGTATGCTCTCATCTCCTGCAATCGACTCATACGGAGACGAAGATTGTTGCTGAAGCTGGTGCAGGAAATGGTGCCGGTAACGATACTGGAAAAGATACTGGAGCGGGTGCTAGTGCTGATCCATCACCCGATCATACGCTTAATCCTCTGTCCAAAGTCTGTGTCCAGCTGCTGGACGGACGTTATCTTATGCTTCACGCAAGTCGGATGCAGCATCCAGAAGGCACTCCAACCGTCATTCAACGGGATCATATTGCGGTTTGGCTGGAACAGGCCCTGCCTCAGGATGTACTTCCTCTACTGTCTGAACGTTACGGATTATCCGCACGTGAACGTGAGCTGCTCGCTTACGTACTGCGTAGCTTCTCTTCCAAGGAGATTGCAGAGGCTATGCATATCTCGGTGTACACCGTTCAGGATCATCTCAAGTCCATCTTCGCCAAAACAGAGGTATCCTCGCGCCGTGAATTAATCTGGCATTTCGTATCCCGATTTCAATTATCCGGAGATTCAATTATCCGGAGAAATGTAGAAATGAAACTGTAGTAGTCTAAACCAAAGAAACCTATCCCGAAGGATAGGCTCTTTGGTTTAGACTATTTTACAAATTTTACAAACAGGAGCGAAATATTCCTGCTTTACTCCTATCTTCTCATTTTAAAGCATAGAGAAGCTTATTCAGGACTTGGCTGGTTTGGCAGCCCGTTTGGCAGAAGTTGTATTTTTGTCACTGCTGGCATTTTTCTTTGATTTAGAGGCTGTTTCCTGCGGGTGCTCCACTGGATACAGCTTACGGAACAGCATTGTCTGCAGGATCAAGAACGAACCACCAACGGTCCAGTACAATGGCATAGCCGCTGGAGCCGATAGTGAGAAAAATGCCATCATCAGTGGGGAAATGTACCCGACAATTGCAAACTGTTTACGTTGCTCAGGAGCCATATTCGCTTGTGATACCTTCGCCTGGATTAGATAGATGACCGCAACGATCACGGCGAGCACATAGTCAGGCGCACCCAGCTTAAACCACAGAAATGAATGGGACGAGATTTCAGGCGTAAGACGAATTGCTGTGTAGATCCCTGACAGAATAGGAAGTTGAATAAGCAAAGGCAAACAACCGATATTGAGCGGATTGAACTTGTGCTTTTTATATAAAGCCATCGTTTCTTCGGACATTTTCTGCCGGTCAGTAAGATCATTTTTACCTTCATACTTTTTCTTGAGTGCGTCCAGTTCCGGTTTCATCGCATTCATGATCACCCTTGTTCCTTGCTGGGACTTCGCCTGACGCATCATAAGCGGTAACAAACCAAGACGAATAACCAGCGTAATAGCGATGATAGAAACACCGTAACTTCCATGAAATGCACTGGCTATATGCTGAATCAGATACGACAGTGGAAATACGATGTAATGATTAAAGAAACCCGGTGTGGATGAATTAATCTCTGATAGATTATTACTGCAGCCAGCGAGCAGCATAACAGCGATTAAGATCGCAATGAGGGCAAAGATTCTTCCTTTGTGTGAGGTAAGTGCATATCTCTTGTTTGTTTTATGTTCCATATAGATCCTCCTCGTTGATTGGTCGATTCCATTCTCAACGAGGAATAACAGTCCGGTTCATCTTCATCTGGTGCTTCTTTTCGTCTGACCATGCGGCTCCGGTTCTCTGGCCTATGCTGTCTGAAGCCTCACGCTGGAAATACGGGCTCAATCCCGTCACCTATTCCACCTTCCATCCAGTATTCCGTCATACCGCAGTGAAGATGGGCAATATAGGCATAACTAACAGTGAAGATTAGACCGATGGAAAATATATATGGTAAAAGCTCATGAAATTCAAACAAGAGATTCACCCCCTTCATACGTTTATTTTTACATTATAGCACTTACATATGACATTTGCATAAATGCAATCCTAGCCAATCCAAAGTCGTCTCGTCGTTCAGCGCCTCGTGCGATCAACTGATATGATAACGGAAAAGCCTGCCCTTGTTCTTCTTGTGTCCAGACATTGCAGCATTAGTTTATGATAAAATGATCATGATCTGTTTTCGTATTCGTTTCTATCGTTTCACATGATATGTGCATTCGACCTTACTTTATATCACGAATAAAAGGAGACTTATGGGCATGAGCAAAAGTAAACTCATTTTCTTTCTCGGCGGTGCTGGAAGCGGTAAGACTACACTTGCCAAAGCACTCTCCCGTAAATATAAAGCGGTTTTTCTGGACATGGATATCCTCCTCCGTCCTGCTGCAGAGGCTATTATGACATCACAGGGGCTAGATCCTTCTGATCGGGATTCAATGGAGTACAAGCGTCTCTGCCGGGATCTGGGTTATCGAATCACCATGGATGCGGCGCTTGATAATGTGCAGCTTGATATCGACACGGTAGTCGTAGGCCCATTTACCAAAGAAATCGAAAATCCTGGCTGGATCGAGCAAGAACTGGCACGAATTGGGCGCTCTCTGGATGACACCGATGTTCGAGTAGCTTACATTTATCTTCAGGACGAAACAATGTATCATCAGCGAATTACAGCAAGACAATCTCCGCTGGATGAGTGGAAACTCTCCCATTGGGATACGTTTCGTACATCTCTTGACCGCAAAAAAGTCGCTTGGCCGCTTCGAGCGAGTTCAGTTGCTTATATCGACAATTCTCATCATGATGCGTCCGTCGCTTTTGCTGAATTAGAACAACGGATGTATGAGTAGTAAGAAGATGGTAATTTCGTGTGAAATCACCAATGGTTAATCCACATTACTATGTAGCGCAGCTGAAAAATACACCTTCAAGAACTTACCTATGTCTAAGGACATAGTTTTCTTCTTGAAGGTGTTTTAAAAAACTAAGAATGGCAAAATGTATGCACTATTTGAAATTACACTTGAAAGTATTTTTCATCTATTGTTCAAATACTTTAGCATAGATATAACGCACATAGAGTACTCGACTTTCGATCTGCTCCCCTCCTGTTGAAATATTTAAACTGAAATTGTATGTTCCTGGATCCAGATTAGGAAGCAGGTAACTAACTGAAGGACTGATTACGGTTTGTTTCGAATCCGTGTTCCGTTTGAATATCTCCTCCCCAAATACAGCTTGCACAAGTGTACCTAAAGTAGGTTCTACTAAACTAACAACCCCCACATAACTATAAAAATTGGTTACAGCATCAGAAATAAAATCCATTCTGCAAAAAGCAGTAAGTTCTATCGTTTTATCACTTGTTAAGATTATCTCCGGAAGATTAAACGTAATTAAATTTCCGTCTCCTCCCGGAATAGCAAGTACACCATTATCAATTACCCTTCTGGTATCAATGAGTGTTGGCGGCCCTTGTATCCCTTGAGGACCTTGAATTCCTTGAGGCCCCTCTTCACCTTGTGGACCAGGCACTCCTGATCCCAAAAGTTCATCAGATACAAATCGATGAGCAGTGACCAGTTGTCCAGAAGCATCGGCACCCCAAAATGAAATTTCAGTACTCGATTCTGCCAGACCATCTGTTGTAAAAACAAATTGAAATGCATCCAAATCCGCGAAATAATTCCTTGTCAGCACTTCACCGGGAATTAAAGATAAGGATTCTAACACATACAATGATCTGGATCCATTTAAGTAATAACCTTGTACAAGCACCTCAGAAGAGTTGTCAGAATCTCCATTGATAATCTTAACCCTCACTTGTTGGCTTGGTCTAACCCCGCCCACAGGGTGATTCTCAACTGGACCGGTTGATAACACTGTCAAAGTACACCACTTCTTTCTATATCAAAATAGACTTAACCTTGAAAATATTGCTATTTGGATACTTGTTGTAAACACATTTATTGTGATAAGAGATACTCTTAATTATCGTATGTTTGAATCTACTAATCGTTTGGACTTATCTTGCCCTGCATCTTCATAGTTCCGTAACTTTTTTTATAACCTCCTTCGTATTGTTTACGGGCCGACTGTGCTCCGTCTCGGAGTATGTGCAGGATATTTTCGTTGAAATACACAAAAAGGACGAAGCAGAATTGATCTCCACCTCGTCCTTTACTTCTTCTGTTTTAAACTGATCTATCCTGTCCTTGACCTTAAGTCTTCGAAAGCTCAATAAACCCTTCTCCGAATACGTCGCGTACATCATGAATGGTGATAAATGCAAGATCATCCTCTGCCCGCACGATTTTCTTGAGCATGGACACTTCTTGCTTGCTGATCACAATATATAAAATTTCTTTCTTATTCTTCGTATAGTATCCATGACCCGAGAGAACCGTTACTCCGCGATCCATCTTCTCAATAACTTGCTTCGCAATTTCATCCTGTTTGGATGAAATAATCATCACTGCTTTTTTCGGGTTCAATCCCTCAATAATAAACTCCATCGTTTTCGTTCCTACAAACAGCAACACAATCGTACACATCAGCCCCTGTGGTCCAATGATGAAATAGGATGAGAACGCCACAATCAGGTCAAAGAACAACAAGCCATAGCTGATATTCCAGTCCAGATATTTGTTAGCCAGCCGGGCAAGAATGACTGTTCCCGCTGTAGTTCCACCCACTTTGACAATTAGACCTATCCCAAGACCTGCAAATACCCCTGCAAAAATGGTGTTGACCCACAGCTCATCTGAAGCAATGCTCCAGTTCTCCGTGAGATGAAGGAACAGCGAGTTAAAGATGACTGCAATGATCGTATACACCGTCGTCGTTTTATCAAGAAACTTATAGCCAATGATTAATAAAATACCATTCAGAATCAAGTTCATCAGTCCCGGAGACCATTGAAACACGTAATATAGAATGATGGTAATACCTGTCACGCCGCCCTCTGCGAGGTCGTTAGGAATAACAAACAAGTTCACCGCCAGTGCAAACAAGAAAGCACCAGCCATAAGAAATAAAACATCCGTAATTTTTTTCTTCATTCAGCGTTCCACCCAATCTATCCAAAATTAACATAGATCTAAACCTGATCAATCCGTCATGCACACTCAAGGTTAGATTTTACCATGCTCTTCGCATATTTTGTATACATAATACAAATTGTTCGTGATAAATCCCAAAGGGAATGTACAATATCCTCTTCTTGAGGCTTTACTTCTATGTTCATGCTTATGTCAACATGACAAATGTCATGGTTCATCCTTGACATTTATCATTACAACAGGCTGACGTTTATGACTTACTGTCATGGGCATAATCTTTTACAATGATAAAAACACTTCCCAAAAGAGGATCATCGGGAATCGTCAGGGTACAGCCGGTTATGGTTGTACGCATGAAGGAGGAACATGCATGAGTAGAAGCAAAGAAATGGCGCTAAAAAAAGAAGTCACACCTTTTGAAAAAAATGATCTCAAACTTAGTATCCGTCAATTAATTAATACATTACTCCCTCTCTTTCTATTATGGGCAGCTGCATATTACAGCTTATCTATTTCCTACTGGCTCACGTTTCCCATTGCACTAGTCGCATCGGGATTCGTCCTGCGAACGTTTATTATTTTTCATGACTGTTGTCATGGCTCATTCTTCAAAAGCAAACGGGCCAACGATATCCTTGGCACCATCACGGGTGTATTAACCCTGACTCCCTACCAACAATGGAAAGCCGAGCACTCGATCCATCATGCGACAAGCGGCAATCTGGACAAACGCGGTGTAGGTGACATCTGGGTTATGACCGTAGATGAATATAAGTCTGCTACACCTTGGATGCGTCTCTTCTATCGCATATACCGGAACCCGGTGATCATGTTTGGCATCGGACCAATCTATGTATTTCTGATCGCCTACCGTTTTAATCGCAAGGCTGCAAGACGCAAGGAACGATTGAACACCCATTTAACAACCGTTTTGATCATCGCTCTATACAGCTTGATGTGCTGGCTAATTGGATGGCAGGCTTTTGTCATGGTGCAAGCACCCGTATTTTTCTTCTCCGGTTTCTTCGGCATCTGGCTGTTCTATGTACAGCATCAATTTGAAGAAACGTATTTTGAACACGAAGACGAATGGAGCTATGTAAAAGCGGCGGTAGAAGGAAGTTCCTATTACAAATTACCAAAGCTGCTTCAATGGATTAGCGGAAACATTGGGTTCCATCATGTGCATCACTTGAGTCCGCGTGTACCGAACTACTATCTGGAAGAGGCACATAACGCAACGCCGCCTTTGCAGAAGGCTACAACCATAACACTACGTTCCAGTCTGGTTGCACTGCGCTTCCGTCTGTGGGATGAACAGAACAAACAATTTATCAGTTTCAGAGAACTGAAGCAATCTTCGCGCAAAAACTACGTTCCGAATCCTATTCGGGTAACCAATCAAGCGAGTCTGACAGAGAAGCCTTAACTCTGTCGGATTCGTTTTCTTGTATTCACACGGCAGTCGTGCTACAGTCAGGCTAAAGTTGAGTAACACCTTTTCAAGGGGGAGAATGATATTCAGAAGTGGTCGCAACTCTTTTATAAAAATACCGGCTTGAATCCGTATGTATGGCTCGTCTTTTTCATCCTGCCCTTCTACTATATCTCTCAGTATTCGCAATTGTGGACAATGGTGACTGGTATTATCATTATTCTTGTATTTTTCGTCTGTTATTTACTAGCTTTCATCACCAATGGCTGGCAGGTCTACATGTGGATTGGACTGCTGATCGCGATCTCCATCACGATGACGATTGCATACGATTATGCCTACTTCTCGTTGTTTCTCGCTTTTTTTATAGGTAATATTAAAAATAAAGCCGGATTTTTCACGCTTTACTCAGTGAATCTCGGTGCAAGCTTCCTGACGGTCAATTATGGATTTATCAATCAAAGCTCGCTGCTGGTTAGTCAGTTTCCATTCGTCTTTATCACTCTGATGGCCTCGATCCTTCTTCCGATCAGCACGTACAACAAAAACAAGCGTGAACAGCTCGAGGGTGAACTCGAAAGTGCCAACAAAAGGCTGGACGATCTTGTGAAAATGGAGGAACGGCAACGGATTGCACGTGATTTGCACGATACACTTGGACAGAAACTCTCACTGATTGGTCTCAAAACCGATCTGGCCAAACGTCTGCTCCGTAAAAATCCTGATCAAGCTATCGTTGAACTGAATGAACTGAGACAGACGGCAAGTACCGCCTTGAAGGAAGTTCGGGAGATGGTCACGACGATGCGAGGAACACAACTGGTCGATGAACTGTTTCGTGCGGAGCAGATTTTGAAAGCTGCTTCTATCGAATTTATTTTACACGGCAACCCGAAGTTGCAAGACACATCACAATTGAATGAAAATGTGCTGGGGATGTGTTTAAAGGAAGCGGTAAACAATGTGGTCAAACACAGTCAGGCAACCCAATGTACGATCAGCATCGAGGAGACACCTTCGCATAATGTTTTAACCATATATGATAATGGAACGGGCATTGCACAGACGCGCAAGCAGAATGAACGTGGAACCGGCATTCTCGGTATGAAAGAACGACTGGAGTTTGTAAACGGATGTATAGATATTCGGACGGGTATGGGACAGGTAGGCACTGCCGTAGTCATCCACATCCCTAAGATGGTACGCAAACCGATGAAGGAGGCTGAAGAATGATCAGAATTGTCATAGCTGAAGATCAGCGGATGATGTTAGGTGCATTATCTTCTCTGCTGAATCTGGAGGAGGACATGGAGGTTGTAGGACAAGCCAGCAATGGCCAGGAAGCCATTGCATTAGTAAAGCAACAAACACCTGATATTTGTTTAATGGACATCGAGATGCCTGTGAAAAGCGGGCTTGAAGCTGCCGAAGAACTGAAAGGCATGAACTGCAAAGTCATTATCCTCACAACCTTCGCCAGAACTGGTTACTTTGAACGTGCGCTCAAAGGCGGAGTGCGTGGGTATCTGCTTAAAGACAGCCCCATTGAAGAGCTCGCCGAAGCCATTCGACAAGTTATGAATGGAAGACGCATCTTTGCCCCTGATCTGGTGGATGAAGCTTATGTTGAGGAAAACCCGTTGACCGAACGTGAACACGCCGTCCTCGGCCTCATGGCTGACGGGAAGAATACGAAGGAAATTGCCGGACATTTGTTCATCACAACCGGAACAGTTCGGAATTACATCTCGATTATTCTTAATAAATTGAATGCAAGTAATCGAATCGAAGCAATCACTCGCTCCAAAGAAAAAGGTTGGTTCAAGTGAAAGAGCCAGTAACAGAAGGTATAGCAAAACAGCGAACCACATCTCTGGTCGATGTACAAAAATGAAAAAGCTTCGCTCAAGAGCTTTACCTCTGAGTGAAGCTTTTTTGCTTGCTATATTTGCTTTAGGCAACCGATCACTGTCCCTTCATGGACACTCAGCAGATGATTCATCATTTTACCGATACGACCATACGGAGTGCGTCCAGCGGTATCTGATCTGTTTTTAACTGATGAAGTCGTTTGCCGTCCTGCCAGGAAGTCGTCACACGAACCTGATCTCCCCCGTTTGCATACTGCACATGGAACAATCCTTTATCTTTAGGAGCAGGTAACCTATGTGACTCCAGATACTCGACCATTTTCTTCGCAATTCCAGAGTTGTTCATCTGATCTTCAGAACGAGAACGAATCTGTAGTGTCCATCGGCCCTCCTGCCACGTCAGGTACTGACTTCCAGCAGCACCTTCCGCCAATCCTCTGATTCCATGACCTAGATCAACGTTCATATCTTTCGGTATATTTTGCAGATCCGTCTCGGGAAAGATATCAGTTGAATTTGGATTCGCATCGGTTTTGACTTCATAGCTGGCTAGCCAAGAAATTTCAAGGTCTGACTTTTTTAGTGATGGGTCATTTAAAGACAAGGGCTGACCTGTCGAGTAGAAATTTACATACAAATCATCCGGCGTGTTTTTAGTGATTACTGCACCTACATATCGACCTTTAGCTAACGGAAAAGATGATGGCAGAACCACATTTTCCATGTTTAACTCCTTGCGGATCGCCTTCATCACTTCATTCCCATCGGACAACCTCGGATGTAAATCATCACCAATGGATGGTTCCGACTCTGCTCCATCTTTGACCGTCGTACTTGAGGAGGGCTGCTTACCGGGGGATATTGAAGTTGTGTCCTCCGTCATTGACTGATTTGATTGTGATTGCGACGGTGTTCCCCCACATCCACTTAAAGTGAGCAGAATTGCGGTCGTGAGCGGGATCGCCTTCCAGAGCGTTTGTTTTCTCATGATGTACACCTCCTCAAAATTGAACTGGACCAGTTTAATGACTCGATCCTAACGTTTGTCCTTCCAGAAATTCACCGGTAGTACGTTCTTTTTCAAAATTTCGAATTGATACCCTTCTGCCTTCAACGTTTTCAATACTTTCGGCAATACTTTCAATGTGGCTTCTTGGTCATGCATTAGCACAACTGGAGTCACACCCTTATTTTTCACATTGTGAACTTGTGACATTACATTATCGTATACTTTTTGGTGATCTTTCTTGTATTTCCAGTCCAATGAATCGACATTCCAATCCCACAGATGAAACCCTCCCTGACCGAGCAACACATCACGATAAGCCGGTTTGAGATAAGGCTTGCTACCGTATGGTGTACGTACAAGACTCGTTTTAACACCAGCAACTTTATTTAAACTTTCATTAGCTTGCTGCATTTCTTTTAGTCCGCTGTATGCCGATTTGTAAAATTGGCTTGGTACATGGGTTACTCCATGCAATCCAAGCCCATGCCCTTCGTTAACGATCCGCTTCGTGGATTGCTGGTATTTTTCCATTTGAGGCCCCAACATGAAAAAAGTAGCTTTAACGTTGTATTGATCCAAAATATCAAGGAGCTGACCCGTATGTGCTGTAGGACCATCATCAAATGTTAAATATATAATTTTTGTATTCGTCTTGCTTGTTTGTTTTTCGGTAGATGATGCGGCAGCCGAAGTAGACTGGGGCATGAATAACAACGGAAATAAAAGTAAAATAGCAAGTGCAGTAATGAATGATTTACGAGTATGCGGCATAATAACTGTCTCCCTTACGTGTGTGTTTTTCCCCGGGTGTGTAAAGCAATTTTACGCATATCCCTTGGCGATTAAGTTTAATAGTATCAGAGACACCACCTGATATTCTCGCTCCAAAGGCTACGGTAGAGTTACACTTTTGTCAGATAAATTGCAATTGAAAGTGATTTTGATCGATTGATCTCTGACATGTGCCCGTTAGAATAGATCAAAGTTGACATATATTTATTACCCGATCTACACGTTTTGATAGACATATATTCGTATTCACTTCGATTTCTTCACAGCAAAAAAGCTTGCACATGTGCAAGCTTCTTTTCCGTACATGTCCTAACCTGAGAGTGGTCATTTCGCAAAATAACGAATAACCCTATGACAGGTTAAGAACATTTTATACGGTATGTACTAAATTTAGTGGCATTCTTCATGTCTAACTCGCAGCAGAAAACCTACGTAGACGTTCTATTGATTTACTCCACAGGAGCCGTAAATGAACGTTTGCTGAACTCTGCATCCAACATGTAGAAGGCGTTGCTATCATTTTCAATCCGGCGCAGCTTCTGAATGATGTTATCGAACAAAGCTTCCTCTTCGACCTGCTCATCGATAAACCATTTCAGGAAATACATTGTAGCGTGCTCACGCTCGTTCAGCGCGATATCTGCGAGAGCATAGAATTTCTTCGTGTTTTGCTGCTCATGTGCATATCCATGTTCAAACACATCTAGCATGGAGGTGTATTCATTCTTCGGTTCAGGCATCGCAGCCAGTGTAGCACGATGTCCCCGGTCATTCAGGAATTTATAGATTTTCATACCATGGAAACGTTCTTCTTCAGCTTGTACGAGGAAGAAATGAGCGAATCCGTCCAGACTTTTGCTGGAACAATACGCAGCCATTGCCATGTATACATGAGCGGAATAAAACTCAAAGTTCATCTGCTCGTTCAAAGACGCAGTTAGTTCTTGACTCATTGTAAGCACCTCTTTCTGTGGGAATAGTTCCATTTTAACATAACACGAAAGCAACTTGTACTCGATGTGCTGCATTCTACTTCAACGCCTGAATATGCGCACAGACAAAAAAAAGAAGTTCTGCCGTAAAGGCAGAACTTCTTTCTTCATCTTCATAATAAGAGATGATTATACCACGAACGCTTTGGAGATGATCACCAACAGGATGAACAGAACCAAAATTGCGCCTACGGAAGTGAAACCTCCGTAACCATAACCTCTTGTTTCTCCACCTACTACTTCGCTCATTGACTGTACCTCCTCTGCAACAGGTATAGCGTATCTTATGCAGAGAACGACACTTTGACAGGGCGAATGCCCTATTGTTCAAAAGTGGTTTATTTATTTTTGAATCAGTATCGTGGCGACTGTACCTGCATAATATCCATAAATGGCACTTTCGCCGTAATTTCTTCTTCCACATGCTCTACATGAACAAGTCGAGTGCGAGAATCCATTTTTACAATAATCCCTTGTACCTGCTCTTCTTTGCCCCAAGCCGTCAGAAGCACTTCTGAACGTTCGTGAAAAGCTTCTACCAGCTGATTCCCCAGTTCCTCCAGCTCAAACTCATCCCGTGTAGGTCTTTTTGCGACTTTTGCTTTAGCCAATGCGGCTGCCTCCTCTACTTCATCGTCCCGATTCCACGGTAGTTTGCCGAGCGCATATTCAATTAGTATACCATTCATTTACGTTTGTGTAATGTCATGACACCTTTTTCAGTAAAATACGGTGACTCCGCTCCAAATTCCAAGCTTCTATTCTTCTCTCTCCTCTATCAGGATGTGGTATTCGTTCGATCTTGCTTCTCCTGACCGCTTTTCTCCATTCCATTCATAAGTGTAGATAGCCGTGAGATCCCCCCGCAGTATTCCCGTTTGATCAGAGGCCAGCTGCACAAGGTATGCTAGATTTTTTTCCGACTCTGCTCCCAGCTCACCGATGTGTAGGTACCTTGGCGTTGAATACTCCGGAACATTTAACTGCATCTGACCAGAGTTCTGCCCTACCCATTTGGCTCCTGGAGGCAAAATATTTCCCAATTGTACGCGTGCAGGCAGCGAACCGACATTTGTGATTTTCACCTGAAATGTTACTGTTCCACCTTGCTCGACACTGGTGGGAAAGACTTCCACATAAACCTGAATTACAGGCGCTCGGAGCTCTAGTATAGCTTCATTGGATACAAGTCTTCGCTGAATTGTACGTGAATCCGGCAAACGGAATGTGTACAACAACACTGCACGATTTACATAACAGCGTTGTGCGAAGCCCGCTCCCCCTGAACCACCCAATTCCCCTTCAACTTGAGCCTCAAATTGAATATGTAGCTCGGAGCGGGCGGTTAAAGTGGCCAAATCCACCCCTGTAGTAGGGTTTGTACCCAGACGTTTGACTCCATTCCAGCGAAAGCTGCCTTCAACAAAGAACAACCCTGAAGGAAGAGCATCCTGTAGTTTGGCATCCACTGCATAATTACTATGATTTGATATCGTTAGATGATACTGCACCCTCTCTCCGGGTGCAGTTACCGTTGTTGATACTTTTTTGACGATGGAGATCTGAGGTTCAACAATAATCAGTGTAACTTCGTTGGAATACACAACTTCTTGTTTGCCTGCACTAATATACTTCAGGACGGCCATACTTGATAATTGGTCTACTCCTGGACCCCTGGTTACCTGTACCCGGTACTGCACACGAACAACATTTCCTGGTTCAATCTCTCCCAGATCAATTCCAGTATCCGGTGTGACCTGTGGTGAAAACATATCGTTAATCGTTACACTAGCCGGAATAAAGAGAACACCTTGAGGAAACTTCACAGATAACACTGCAGCTGTCGCCGCGACAAAACCCGGATTGTTGACTACAACCGTGTACATCAGGATATCTCCAGCGAAAGTATGACTTCGCTCAACTTGCAAGCTCACTTCAAGCTGTGACGTCTCGATCCGGACTTCTACAACGTTGGATTTCTCCGATCCGTTGACCGTTCTACCCTCTGTAGTCATAAACGTATAATTCACTTCTGCCTGATTCAGTAGCTTCAGAGCCGAGGGTAACCTTACAATGACAACCTGAAAGTGATAGGTTAGTACTGCTCCCGGTGCAATTTCTGCCGGTGGCAACCCCTGTTCTGGAGAGACACCTGGCAACGGGATACCATCCCGTAACACACTGTTAGGCAAAAGAGAAGTATCTGATGAGATCGGGTCCACCACACGGACAATTGCCGTGCGGTTTCCCGTATTAACGATCTCAATCTGGTATGTTAAAAACTGTCCTAGAACTGCTGTTATTTCACTACATCTTTTGTTTACTTTGATTCGAGGACCAATCCATGGCGTAACTACAGTGTTGGAATAAGCCACTTGTTCCAGTTCAGTCGTACCCGAGCTGAATCGAACCAGGGACTGATTCTTTAACCAGTGGGACAACGGTCCTGGAAGCTCACTCATATGGTCACAACCTCTACATTGAATGTCACCGTGGTAGAAGCTCCGGCAGCGATGGAACCTAGTGTGATTCCGGTATTCGGGTTACCTGTTGGTCTCGCGACCCCATTAATCGCTACACTTCCCGGCACAAACACCGTTCCGGCTGGTACAGGGTCAACCATGACAACATTATTGACCGTTTCTATCCCGCTGTTGGTTACAACCACCGTATACGTGATGACATCACCAACCACTGCATCGATGGCACTGGTACTCTTCACAACTACTACATTCGGAGCCGAGACAGGAATAATGAGTACGTTGGACAATACAGTTCCAGTTAAAACGCGTCCATCCGGCGGACTGAATGAATAGTTTGCAACAGCCTGGTTACTCAATTGTTGATTCTGAGGTAGAGAATCCACCGTAACTCCTAGAGTAACCGTCACATTAATGCTTCCTCCAGGAGGTATGCTGCCTACAACAATACCCGCTTCAGGATCGGCTCCTGGCTGAGGTATACCGTCAATCAGCACACTGTTCGGGAGCAGCACGGCACCTGTAGGAATGTCATCGACTAATGTCAGATTAGCAGCAAGATTTCCGCTGTTGTTGATGGTGAAGGTATAAACTATATCGTCACCAATCGTAGCATTAGATGTGCTGGCTGTTTTGGACACAGTAATAATCGGCTGGTAGATCGGAGTGATAATCGTATTGGAATACGCTGCCCCAGAGAACACCCCCGAAGTAAAGCTTACAGAAGATTGACTGCTGACTTGTGGCGGCGTTGGAAGAGAGTTCACGCGAACCGCGTAGGATACTGCAATAGATTCTCCGGGTGCCAGTGTACCTAACGCTATACCGAGTGCAGGATTCGCCGAAGCACGAGGTGTGCCATTAACCAGCACACTTCCAGCAACTAAACTAGTCGCTGGATCGATGGGGTCCGTCAGCACGATATTGTTAACCGGATCAATACCACTATTCGTCACGACCATCTCATACACAATGGTGTCGCCTACGACTGCATCTGTCGATGTCGTTGTTTTCACAACAGTGACATTCGGTGCAGAGACCTGAATAATAAGTGCGTTAGATGTAAGACTTCCCCCGAGCGTTCTTCCATCAGGTAGTATATAGGTATAAGTAGCAGATGCCTGATTCGTGATCGACTGGCTTACCGGTAGCGTTGTAATGACAATTGAGAATGTTACGATAGTCGTGGCAGATACCACACCAAGGGAGATACCTGTAGCAGGATCAGCACCTGGTGCCGAAGCCCCGTTAATAATGACGCTATTCGGTACAAACTCTGTACCTGCGGGGATGGTATCGGTCAGCGTAACCGTAGCACCATAATTTCCGCTATTCGTGATCGCAATACTATAGATAACGGTATCCCCTACCGTAGCTATCGCCTGATCCCCCGTTTTGACTGCTGTAAGAATAGGTTGAAATACCGGAGTTGTGACTGTGTTGGAGAAGGTAGTCGCCGAAAATGCTCCTGATGTAAAACTTACTGTAGATTGATTATTCAATACAGCCGTTAACGGCAGACTCGTAACTCTCACACTGAATACAACCGTTACTGTGACTCCTGGTGCTATAGAGCCCAGCGTAATTCCTGTCGAGGGATTGGCATTCGGGCGCAACACACCGTCCACAAAGACACCGGTTGATGCAAGCACCGTACTTGCTGGTAGAGCATCTGTGAAGATGACATTGCTAACAGTTTCTATACCGTTATTGGTAACGCCAACAGAGTAAGTCACAATATCTCCAACCGAAACCGCAGTCGAAGTAGTGGATTTAACAACCTGCACATTCGGAGCAGATACCGGTATCGTTAAAACATTCGAAAGTACCGATCGGGTGATACTTCTACCGTCTGGCAAGGTGAACGATAATGCCACTGAAGCCTGATTCACCAGTTGTTGTGGGCTGGGAAGCGTCTCAATGACAACGGAAAAAGTAATCGTCGCCGTTGCTCCAGCTGCAACAGTCCCAGCAGGAATACCGGTTGTCGGACTTGCGGCTGGCAGGGGCTGGCCGCTCACGATTACACTGTTCGGCACAAGCACGGTACCTGCCGGCAAATTGTCTGTCAAGTTAATCTGTGCACCGAAATTACCCTGATTGTTTACAGTGATGGTATAACTAACGGTATCTCCTACAGTCGCATTTTGTGTACTGGCCGTCTTCTGTGCCGTTAATACTGGCTGAAATACTGGGGTTATAACTGTATTCGAGAACGTTGTACCCGAGAATGTGCCTGAGGTGAAGGTAATGGTTGACCGATTGCTCAGTTGATTGTTCGGAGGAATGTCAGTAACGCTCACGCTAAACGTAACGGTTGCGGTTCCGCCTGGCGCGAGAGTCCCCAGCGGTATTCCACCTGACGGACTTGCAGCCGGTTGGGTAACACCGTTCACCGTTACACTGCCTGTAACAAAAGAAGCTCCGGTTGGAATAGGGTCTGAGAACTGAACGCTATTCACGGGTGCAATACCACTGTTCGTTACCAATACGGAATAAACAATCGTGTCTCCAACCGTTGCTGCTGTGGATGTTGTACTTTTAACGACACTTACATTGGGAGATGACACAGGGAACGTAAGTGTGTTGGACGTTGCTGTTCCAGTCAGTGTTCGTCCGTCAGGTGGTGTAAATGTAAACGTCGATGATGCAAAATTACTAAGTTGCTGCGGAGATGGTAAGGAATCCACAACAACCGCAAACGTGATAATGGCCGTTGCACCCGCAGCTACATTACCTACTGGGATACCAGAGCCTGGCGTAACACCTGGTTGAGGCAAACCTGAGACAACAACACTGTTTGGCACTAATGTAGTGGCAGCGGGTATCGAATCTGTTACAGTAACATTCGCTTGAAGGTTGCCTGTATTGCTCACTGTTACGGTATAAACGACTGTATCTCCTACGGTTGCATTGATGGTGTTTGCCGTTTTGACAAGCGCAATCTGGGGCTGTATGACTGGGGTCTGTGTTGTATTAGAAGATGATGATCCCGAAAAAGAACCGGAAGTAAAGCTGACCGTCGACTGATTGTTAATCTGGGAAGGAATCGGCATAGTTATCCTCACCTCAAAAGTTACGGTAACTTCAGCTCCCGAGGCCAAAGTACCGATTGGAATGCCGGCGGTCGGATTGGAGAGCGGTGATGCAATGCCGTTCACCAGGACACTTCCGGGTATAAATGGGGTGTTCGAAGGTAGTGGATCAATAAAAATGACATTATTCACAGCGGTTGTTCCATTATTTCGAATCAAAGAAGTATAACGAATTACATCCCCGGATACCGCGTAGTCCGAGTTATCACTTTTAACAATACTGACGTTCGGTAAGGAGACTGGAATGGAGACCGTATTTGATGAAACAAAGCCTGCAATGACTCTTCCGCTCGGCAATGTGTAACTGTACGAGGTAACCGCTTGGTTGATCAATTGTCTTGGGTCTGGCAGGCTTGTGACCGTAGCAAGGAATGATACCGTTACGGTTGCTCCAGCAGCCAGTGTCCCGAGACTGATTCCAGAATTGGGACTAACTCCTGGAGCCGGATTCCCATTTATTAGAACGCTATTCGTAACAAATATTGCTCCAGTAGGCACCGGATCAGTCAATGTAACCAGTGAAGCGATGTTGCCTGTATTTGTGATTTGAACATTATAAGTGAAGGTATCTCCGACAGTCAGACTCGACGTACTTGCCGATTTCAACACTTGAATAACCGGTTGATAGATTGGTGTGCTTACCGTCACTGATAAAGATACACCGTTAAAGCTACCTGAGGAAAAAGCAGCACTTGCCCTGTTGCTCACCACTCCGGATGCGGGGACAGCAGTGACTCTCGTCTGATATGTCACTGTTACACTTGACGAACTATTCAAGGTTCCGATCGTGATCCCTGTAACGAGACTTGCATTTCGCTGCGATGTTCCGTTAATCGTGACACTCCCTGCTACAAATTCTGAAGCCGTTGATGGTGTATCCGAAAGTACGAGATTTTGCACAGCACTTGTTCCTGCGTTCGTGAGTACAACCGTATAAGTTAGA
>JAFWEX010000008.1 GCA_017512705.1 Paenibacillus sp. | reverse complement strand
CATACTTATAAATGACCTTTACAGACAACGCACGAGTTCCTACATATGTAAGATCCACTTTGCGTCCATCACTCAAAAGAGACTCCAGTCCTGATAATGTAGGCTTAGTTGCGTTGTAATCCAATTTTGTTTTTTCATCAAGTGTAAATACATATGGCTTTTTATTCGCATCCAGTACAGTAAGCACTTTAGTTTTATTATTGTAAGATACGACCGAAGCACCATTTAGAGGTTCCATCTGACGACCAACAACCTCAATGCGGGTTATCTGATCATCACTATTTAGAGTGAGCTCAACCTTATCTCCATTATTGGCATCTGAAATCAGATCATTGAGTTTCGCTTCCTGAATACCATTAATAATGACTTCCGGTTTATCACTAAGTAATTTTACTTCAAGTGATCCGCCATCACGCTTGAACGTCAACGTTGACTGGTTACTGCCAATCTCAACCAGCGTAGCGCGAATCGACTGTTCAACCCCTTGAGACAATTCAATCGTTTGTAACACACTGTCTTTTACGGTGTACTTGACAGCACTGCCAGCCTTCAATTCAGAAAGTGGAAGAATTCGGTTTTGATAACGAACAATCAGGTTATCACTATATGTGTATTGTTCTGCTGCACCGTGAGCATTGACGAGTTTAATGGTTTTACTAGAAGTATTCACTTCCTGCACCACTCCGCTATCGCTTTTATTAACAATTCCGGATTTCACCCGTATCATAACCGTTTTTTTGTCAGCAGAGAACGTCTCACGTTGCACTTCAATCGTGCTATTCGCTGTTATGTCAGAGAGTTGAATGGCTTGGCCACTCTGATCGGTGAATGCTGTGTTCTCATCATAAGAATACGTTTCATAATTCTCGCCCACAAACAATCCGATTTTATTACCGGACAATGAACGTGCAAACGTACCTTCAACGCTTTCCACCTGAGGTTTGGCATCTACTACCTCCACATAAGAGGCATTACCTGCTGTACCCACAATAAGGACTTTAGTATACAGTTTCACATCCGACGCAGACACCCGCGTCTCACTTTCCTTCGTAAAATAAGGCGTGTTGCTGTTCACCGTGTAATTTATGGCTTTGCCATCAGCAACCAATGTGATCTGTCCGTCCTTCAATCCAGTTACATAACCGGTTGTCGTATTCGGATACTGCGTGTCTGTCAATGATTCTCCGCGGCTAAAAAACGTTGCAAGCTGCGCACGTGTAACGGAACCTGTTGGATTGAACTTGTTACCTTCAAGCCCTTTAGCCAGTTCCAAACTAACAGCGAGGTTAATATAGCCCTTAGCACTATCAGAGATACTTGCATTATCAGCAAAACCTGTAGATTGATTATTTTGACTCTTGGCTTCAGCATCTTTGTTCAGTGAGCGGATCAACAATTTAGTAATCCATTCGCGAGTTGCCGGTTTTTGGCCCCATGTTGATTTGGACACGTCTGCTGTTGCTTCCTCTGTTTTATCTATAAGTCCCAGTTGAAGTGCCAGCGCAACATATGGCTTGAAATAGTTTCCCACTTCCATATTTGTCGGTAATGCCGCGGCTGTGTCAGTGTTCAATTGGGATTCCATATTCATAAAACGAATTGCCATTGTTACAGCTTCTTGCTGTGTAACCGCGTCTCCTGGGCGGAACAGACCATTATTACCGAGAAGAATGCCTTGGTTCGCCAGTTTATACACATGTTTCTCAGCCCAGTATCCAGCTTTGATGTCGGTGAACAAACCAGTCGATACAGCCGTATTACTTACTGCCGAAGTCTGACCTTGTTCCGTTTGTGTTGAGTCTGCCGCCATAACAGCTCCACCGGAGCTCAAGGCCATCATGCCTGCAAGTACGGCCGATACTACTTTTTTAGAGTGCGATGGTTGATTATATTTATAAGTCACCTATGATTCCCCTCTCTCATGTAAAACAACCTAATTCCGTGAAACCACGGTCCACGCATGAAGCACAACTTAGTTAGATCTTGTCATTGGATGCTCAAGATCCACATGTCCCATCAAACTTTCGGATGATTGACCATCGACCAACAGATCGAGTGTTTTTACTTCATCAAACTGGAAGAAAGTTTGTTTCAGTGCGTCCAGTGCAAACACTTCGCCACCTGCTCCAAGACGAGCTGTATCCGGCATATGAATGTCCAGCGTCAACGCACCGTCATTGAACTGTACCGATTTCAATTCAATATCTTTGGACCACAGCGGGACAAGTTTTTCATCTTTGTTTTGCTGTAAGGATGCAAAAGCAGCTTTATATTTGTCCTCTTCCGATGCATAGCTGATTTCAGCTGTCGCTTTATGCAGCTCAAGCTCTTCCGGATCGGTATAGAACACTTCAATCGTCTTCTTCTCTTTGCTTGCCGTAGAAGGCTTGTCCGTGGATGTTTCACCTGGACTTGGTGTTCCTTCCGTGCTTCCGTTCGCCGAGTTGGATGGTGTTGTAGTTTCCTCGGAACCAGCCGTTGCAGGATCTGTAATCACTTCATCCTGCACCTCTGTATCGCCGTTCCCTGTTTGTGTCTCTGATCCTTCACTTTGCGTCTGTACTGGTGCAGCTGTCGGTTTACTTCCACATCCAGCAGCTACAGCCACTACCGTTACCAGCAAAGCTGCGATCCATATTTTTTTGTTCATTCTAACTCAGCCTCCTCAGCATAACGAATGTTTCCTATTGAATTCCCAGATACTCCTTGATTCCGGCAACAATACCTTTGGCTACGTTGTTCTGGAAAGTTTCCGTAAACAGTACAGCCTCATCACTCTTGTTGCTCAGGAATCCTCCTTCCAGCAATACCGCTGGCATTGTTGTTTCACGGGTCACATGGAGGCTGGCCATTTTAACTCCTCTGTCTTTCAGACCGGAAGACTTCACGAGATATTTGTGCATAACATTAGCCAGTTCCTTGCTGACCGAGCGAGAGTAAAACGTTTCTACACCCGTTGCCGCAACAGGACCGCTGTTTGCGTGAATGGAGATAAAAATATCTGCATTTATGTCTTGTGCAACTTTCACACGCTCTTTCAGTGCGAGAAATGTATCATCGCTACGTGTTAAAATTGTGTCGATTTTCGATTCTTTTTTCAGCAGTGCCTCCACTTTCAGCGCCATGGCAAGATTGAAATCTTTTTCTCTTTTGCCAGTAACACCAATTGCTCCAGGGTCCTGGTTCCCGTGCCCAGCATCGATGACTACAACCTTCTTACCATTTCCACCAACTGGTGGAGCAGGTGTGCCAGATTGATTGTTCAGATCAATGAGAACCACTCCTGAGTCATTCTGTACACTGTATCCCTTAGCACTTGACAGATCAATGACAAATCGAATCGTCGAAGAACTATTGTCAAATAAGGAATAACGAACGCGAGACACGTCAGGATCGCCATCCACTACAAGTTGTCCATTCTGATTGTTGTCCAGCGCATGACCCTGACTAAATGAGTCAGCAAAAGCAGTGTTTGGCAGGTCAATTACAATCCGATCAGGTCCTGTCATCGTGAAGACGTTCGGCTTCGTCAACCCGCTAGTGGCAATAATAAAACGATTGTCACTGAAGCTGATGCCGTTCACCAGTACAAGACCTTCCTGTTCCGTATCTCCGTCTTGATTACCAGAACTTGGAGGAGTGGTTGTCCCGTTTCCAGAGCCTGAGTTCTGGGTAACTAATGTTACCGTCTTGGTGGTGTTGTTCCAACCCACCTTAAGACCCATTTGCTCTCCGATGAAACGGAGAGGCACTAATGTCGTACCTTTTTTGACAAGGGGCGGGGCATCCAGGTCTACGTTACTGCCGTTCACAGTTGCCTTCTTTTTTCCAACAATCATCTGTATGGCAGTGTTGTCTTTGCTAATCGTCACCGTTTGAGACTGTTGCTTCCAGTCCACGGAGTATCCCAAACTTTCGGACACTACACGAATCGGCACCATCACTTTACTGTCGATGTTTTCCGCTTTCGCTTCCGTTGGCTGTACAATCTCTTTCCCGTCTAGGATTATATGCGTGTCTGCTGCTGCATGACTATAGCCCGGAAAAACGAGACCAAAGACAAATAACAGTACCAAAAAACCGAACTTCTTCATCCTTCACCCCTACCAATCTCATATTTTTTTACTGCATGTTGCAATCTCCCAACGTTCTGAACACATGGGCATTACCAGACACCTATTAGACGCCTCCCAATCTCAAAAGTTGCGAATATATTCCAACATAACAGAAAAAAAAACGTTGACAGATCAAGCTTTTTTTACATTTTTATGTCTTACTTTTTCCTTTTTTATCAAACATACATCTTGAAACAACGAACATGCCCGATATGCATATTTACGAAATTCTGTTCTATAAACTTAAATATTCTTTGATTCCATCTACAATTGCTTGCGCACATTGGTCTTGATAGGACTCCGTTAACATTAATGCTTCGTCGGTCGGATTACTCAAAAATCCCAATTCAAGTAAAACAGCAGGCATTACTGTTTCTCTTGTCACATGCAAGCTTGCGACTTTGACGCCACGGTCCTTTAGACCTGTAACAGGTAATACGTGTTTGTGAAGGATTAATGCTAAACTCTCGCTATCTTTCCGTGTATACAACGTCTCAATTCCGTTTGGAAGAGCCGTCGTAAAATTATTTCCATGGATCGATACAAAGAGGTCTGCCTGATTTAGCTTGGCAATATCCACCCGTTGCTGCAACGAGAGCTCCGAATCATCCTGACGTGTAGTAACAACTTGAATGTCAGCATTCTGTTCCAAAATCGTCTTTACTTTAAGTCCTACAGCTAGGTTAAAATCTTTTTCATAGGCGCCCGTTACGCTCACCGCACCGGACTGACGTCCACCATGTCCAGGGTCAATAACAACCACCTTTTTACCTTCTTTTTCTGGTAACGCGGGTTTAGTGCCAGAAGTATCATTTGTACTAGGTGTAAGATCAATAAGCAGCACATTGTTTTCTCCTAGTGACCATTTTGCCGATGCACTCTGCGTCAGATCCAGAACTACTCGCACAGTTGATGGTGACTGACTGAACGTGGCATACCGGATTTTAGAAACTAGGGAAGAATCCTGAACGGCGATTGACCCGCTACCATCGGAATTTGCTGACTGCCCTTGCAAGAACGTTTGCGCAAAAGTGGTATTCGGCAGATCTACAATGATTCGCTCAGGCCCACTTATACTCGATACTTTTGGACTGATGGTCCCATTCGTTGTCAGGATTAAACGGTCCCCACTGTAATTAACACTTTGCAGTTCTGTCAGACCGACTGGGGTAGGCTTCGCTTCAGAATCACTGCCAGGCTCTTGATCTACTACAGGCGGGATGCTGAACAGACTGACCGTTTTGGTACCATTGTCCCAGCCAACACGCAATCCCATGCCCTCACCTATAAAACGTAATGGGACAAGAGTTGTACCCTGTTTTATCAGTGGAGGAGCGTCCAGATTGACCACATTGCCGTTTACTAAGGCTGCGTCTTTGCCAGCAGTCATTTCAATGGAGTTAGTCCCTCGCTGAACATGCACAGTTTGCGCGGCCTGATCCCACTTCACGTCATAACCCAGATTCTCGGATACAATGCGAATGGGAACCATCACCGTTTTGCCCGTGTTCTCAGCAGTTGCTCCCGCCTTCTGATGAATGGCGGTTCCATCAAGCACGATCGAAGGCGCGCGGTCTGCATAAGCCATTACCGGAAAAAGACATAGAAACAGAACAAATAAGACTGCTGTCTCCCATTTTTTCATTCGACATCCACCATTCTTATGAAGTTATAAAATTTCGACTTACTTTTCATGCTGAAGCCCGCAAAACGTTATGTACCTATCCATAATCTACTAACCAGTCTATCAGATAATATCTAGTGAACCGATTACAACCTTGTCATAATTAGTCGTAAACTGAACACTCTTTTCTGTAAATTTATAGAGAAACGAACTACATAAAATCGCTAACGCTCCTTAAACAAAAAAACCTCTAGCGTAATAAGGAACATAAATATTCCTTACTCGACTAGAGGCTTAGCATGCTAACTTCAATTAACCAAAGAGTTTGGCTGCATGGCGCTGTTCATAAGCAGTAATCGCATCATCGTGCTGAAGTGTCAGACCGATATCGTCCAGACCTTGCAGGAGGAATTGACGACGGTGTTCATCCAGATCAAAATCGATGTGCAACCCATGTGCATCCTTAATTGTTTTGTTTTCCAGATCCACATTAAGCTCGTAGTTTTCATGACTCGCTGTACGTTGGAACAAGTCTTCCACCTGCTCTTCGGACAGTTTTATTGGCAAAATGCCATTCTTGAAACAGTTATTATAGAAGATATCCGCAAAAGACGGTGCAATGACACAACGGAATCCATAGTCCATGATCGCCCAAGGCGCATGCTCACGTGAAGATCCGCAGCCAAAGTTTGCACGGGAAATCATAATAGATGCTCCTTGATAACGAGGTTTGTTCATCTCGAAGGAAGGATTGTTGTTCCCCTCTTCATCAAAACGCCATTCGTAGAACAAAAATTGTCCAAATCCCGTGCGTTCAATGCGCTTCAAAAATTGTTTTGGAATAATTGCGTCTGTGTCTACATTAACCCGGTCTACCGGTGCAACAATACCTTGCAGTGTTTTAAATGCTTCCATATATTCCGTTCTCCCTTCTGCCCGTTATTACTTAGATAACCGCTTCTGTTTTGAAATTCCAGTCACGCACGTCTACAAAGTGTCCTTTAATCGCTGCTGCTGCCGCCATTGCCGGCGAAACCAGATGCGTCCGTCCACCGCGTCCTTGACGTCCTTCAAAGTTACGGTTGGAAGTTGATGCACAACGTTGTCCTGGTTGCAGTACGTCCGGATTCATCGCAAGACACATACTGCATCCCGCATCCCGCCACTCAAAACCGGCTTCCGTGAAAATTTTGTCCAAACCTTCTTTTTCAGCCTGAATTTTAACACGTCCAGAGCCTGGTACAACAATTGCAGTCACATTGCTGGAAACTGAGTGCCCTTTAGCCACTTTTGCTGCTGCACGCAGATCCTCAATCCGTCCGTTCGTACAAGAACCGATAAATACATAATCAATCGGAATTTCGGACATCGGTGTTCCTGGGGTAAGCCCCATATACTCAAGCGCTTTTTCAGCTGCTTTACGTTCGTTTTCAGTAGGAAGTTCTGCTGGTACAGGAACCTTCGAAGAAATATCTGTACCCATGCCTGGACTTGTGCCCCAGGTTACTTGCGGGATCAGTGATTCTACATCAATTTCAACAACACGGTCAAACTCAGCACCCTCATCCGTTACAAGCTCTTTCCAAGCTGCAACTGCTTCGTCAAACTTCGCTCCTGCTGGAACATATTCACGTCCACGCAGATATTCAAAAGTCGTTTCATCCGGTGCGATCATACCAGCTCTTGCTCCGCCTTCAATAGACATGTTACATACCGTCATACGCTCTTCCATGCTCAGTTCACGGATGGATTCACCTGTGTACTCGATAACATAACCTGTTGCAAAATCTGTGCCATACTTGGCAATAACCGCGAGGATCATATCTTTTGCTGTAACACCAGGGTTCCGTTTACCGACAAAACGAACTTCCATCGTTTTAGCTTTCGCTTGTTGTAAACATTGTGTTGCCATAACGTGTTCCACTTCGCTTGTTCCGATACCAAATGCAAGAGCACCGAAAGCGCCGTGAGTGGACGTGTGACTATCGCCGCAAACAATCGTTTTACCCGGGTGAGTCAGACCCAGCTCAGGCCCCATGACGTGAACCACCCCTTGGTCGATCGTATCCAGGTCATATAGTTTCACACCGAAATCCCGACAGTTCTGAGACAGTGTGTCGATTTGCTGTTTGGAGATGGGATCCGTAATATTGAAACGATCCTTTGTCGGTACGTTGTGGTCCATCGTTGCAAAGGTCAACTCTGGGCGGCGAACTTTGCGACCACTGAGTCGAAGTCCTTCAAATGCTTGCGGGGATGTTACTTCATGCACCAAATGCAGGTCAATATACAGGATGCTTGGTTTTCCTTCTTCCTGATGAATCACGTGGTTTTCCCAAATCTTTTCAAACATCGTTTTTTTAGTCATCATCTTCACCTCATCATAAGTTCGGTCCTTGGAAGAGCCTCGTGCATGCTCGTATAAAAAAGAGAAGCTCTTGAATGAGATAAATATATCACCCCTTCCTTCATTGTTCCAAGATATAATAACTATAGATGTAATAGGTTTATCCTATAAAAAAACAAACGACAATAAACCTCTGTTGTAAGCAGAGGTTTCAAATGATAACAATTATCATTATCATATAACTCTTATAATACGTCCACCTATATCCCCTGTCAACACTTCCGTTTGCTTCATATCATCCTTAACGATTGAAGCAACTTTAATGATATAATAACGACACTAATGAAAGGGATGACATGTACGTATGGAATTCAGACAACTCCAATATACGCTGCAGATTGCAGCTGAACGAAATTTTTCAAGAGCTGCGGAGAAATTACATATTGCCCAGCCTTCACTAAGCCAACAACTGTCCAAGTTGGAAAAGGAACTTGGCGTACTCCTGTTTCAACGCAATACAAGTACGGTAGAACTCACTCATGCGGGAGTCACTTTTGTAGAACAAGCACAGAAAATTGTGGATGCCGTGGAACTGCTACGTCAGGAGATGTCGGACATTTCGCAGCTTCGTAAGGGCAAAGTTGTTGTTGGCAGCATGCCGATTACGGGTTCTCACCTACTACCACATGTGCTCCCGGCGTTTCAACAAGCTTACCCCGATATTGAAGTAACACTGCTGGAGGACTCAGGGATTACCCTCGAAAAATTAACAGCAAGTGGAAAAGCTGATCTCAGCCTTCTCTCTCTACCGTTGCAAGAGCCGACCTTGTCTTATGTTACAATCGGTGAGGAGCGAATTGATTTAGCTGTCCCGCCTGATCACCCCCTAGCTCAACGAGGAGCCGCTGGTCAGCTACAACCGGTTCGAATAGATGAACTGCGGGATGAGCCATTTGTTGTTTTAAAAAAGGGGCAAGGCTTTCGCAAATTGACATTTGATCTTTGTGAACAGGCCGGTTTCAACCCACAAGTCGTGTTTGAGAGCACCAATATTGAAACGTTGCAATCACTCGTAGCCACAGGCATGGGGATTACTTTGGTCCCTCGTTTTATTGCTCGTGCGCCTCGAAGTGAATTTGTGCCGGTCTATGTTCCGCTTGCTGATCCAACGCCGAGCCGGACTCTTGTAGTTGCTTATCGTCAAGGACGCGTGCTTTCCAAGGCAGCCGAGGCCTTTATACAGACCTTTCAACAAACCGTTTCGGAGCTTTCCAAGACCAATTAAACCGGTAAGTGAAGCAGGTGCGTGGATTTTTTTGACCCGTGACCCGTTTAGAAACTAGCTACCTGAGATTCCGAACCCATACTAAAAAGCTGTCCACGTCGTATCACGACGACAGGACAGCTTCAGCGATGTACAGGACAGTCGAAACAACTGACCTGTACATCAATAGAGTATTTTTTACAGTACAATGTTGCTTGTTAACGTATTGAACTATGGCAATTAAGCAGCCACTATTCATCCGCTAACCTTCATTTTACTGTACTTATGCTTCTTATTTTGATGCATACAATGTTCATCTTACCCGACTACATATATACGAATAGCCTTTACCTATCCTGTTACATATCATTATGACTCACAACCTTCAACTAATTTGCTCAAGCCTGGTCTTAAACCTTACTTTCGCAAATTCCGATCACTTGTCAGCCTGTTCTGTTGATTCATGGTACGGCTTTCTTTCTCCGAAAACTCAGGGGGTGATAAGCCTCCTGTCCCATTCTCTAAGAATGCTCTTAAGTGATCTACCCTTCTGTTGCCTTGTTCCAGTCTCCTGAGCGTATCTTTCACATGGTTGTCCATTGATTGATCATCCTCCTTGGTGACGGGATAGTAATGATTACCCTTCTCCTGGAGAAATAAACAGCATATCGCATTTTTTTCAGATTAAACTTACTTCGAGTTAGAATAAATACTCGGTCTGCGGTCCTCAAACACAGGAATACGTCCGCGCACTTCGTCAACTAAACTAGGGCGAATGACTCCAGATACGATCTCTTCCCCTTCACCGCCTTCAGCAACAATCTCGCCCCATGGGTCGATGATCATCGAATGACCAAAAAATTCAGTGTCTCCCTCTTTCCCGACGCGGTTACATGCGATCACGTACATCTGGTTCTCAATAGCCCGAGCGGTCAACAATGTGCGCCAGTGATGCAGACGGGGATTCGGCCATTCGGCAGGTACAATGAGTGCACGCGCACCATTTAGCGCGAGAGTTCGAGCTAATTCAGGAAAACGAATATCATAACAGATTGACGCCCCTGCGGTAAGACCGTTACCGATTTCAAACATTTCAGGCTCTGCTCCAGGTTCGAAATATTTCTCTTCATCCATCAACCGGAACAAGTGAAGTTTATCGTAACGTGATAATTCTATTCCTTCCTCATTATAGGCATACATTGTATTGTAGATCTGTCCCTCACGCTTTTCGGCTATGGAGCCGCCAACGATCGAAATTTGATGTTTTTGTGCAAAAGCAGAAAGCCATTCTCTGGATCTCTGACCTTCCGGGTCAGCTAATTCATGAATTTGCGGCAAAGCATATCCTGTGTTCCACAGTTCAGGAAGCACAGCCAGCTTCAGATCCGGATGTAGCTCCACTGCACGTTCCAATAGATGCTTCATATGTTCATGGTTAGCTTCCGGATCTCCTAGCTTAATATCTCCTTGAATCAAAGCAACCCGCATTTCCCTTTGTTGTTCAGTCATGACCCAACTCTCCTCCGAACCGTAATACTTGATATCATAGCTTGATCCCTGCAAAATCCGCAACCTGTATTACAACAAATGCTCACCTCTATAAATGGACAAACTCGAATTCTCTACTTCCCTTTTGTACAAAAATGCTTCTCCCGATCTCTAACTCCCTCTATACAGCTCGGGATTGACGTGATAAATTAATGAGAACGTTTTGCCATATTTGAACATCCGGAGTGATAAATACGATGACAAATTCTGAAAATAAATTTTCTTCAGCCTTTCCAATCCCGTCTGCTCATGTCATGTCACAGCTACCTACGCAATTTTTTGCGACCCTGGTTCAAAATGTTAACCGCGAGATTGCGAGCGGTCATGACGTGATCAATTTGGGCCAGGGTAATCCTGACACCCCTACACCGCCACATATTGTGCAGACCTTACAGCAATCGGCAGAGAATCCGCTTTATCATAAATACTCTCCGTTTCGAGGGCATACCTTCCTGAAGGAAGCCGTGGCCCAGCGTTACAAAGAAGATTACCATGTCGAGCTTGATCCTGAGACTGAGGTGGCTATTCTTTTTGGAGGTAAAACCGGACTCGTACAATTACCCCAGGTATTATTGAACCCTGGAGACGTATGTCTTGTTCCTGATCCAGGATATCCTGACTATTGGTCAGGCGTTGCTCTTGCACAGGCTCGTATGAGCTTCATGCCTTTGTTGCAATCCAACTCGTTTTTACCTGATTACGAAGCGATCTCTGCCGAAGATCGTCACAAGGCGAAGCTCATGTTCCTGAACTATCCTAATAATCCGACCTCGGCAACAGCTCCGTTATCCTTCTACGAGGATACCGTCGAATTCGCGTTGAAGAATCAGATTGTTGTAGCTAGTGATTTTGCATATGGTGCGATTGGATTCGATGGACATCGTCCTGTCAGCTTTTTACAAGCTCCGGGAGCCAAAGAGGTAGGCATTGAATTCTATACGTTATCTAAAACGTATAACATGGCCGGATGGCGCGTTGGATTCGCACTGGGGAATGCAGAGATCATATCCAAAATCAATCTGCTGCAAGATCATATTTATGTCAGCCTATTTGGAGGGATCCAGGCTGCCGCAGCAGAAGCTCTAACTGGTCCGCAAGACTGCGTCACTTCACTTGTGGCACGCTATGAATCCCGTCGTAATGCATTTTTCGAGGCCCTCTCGGCCATTGGCTGGCAAGCTCCCAAGCCGAAAGGATCATTTTTTGGATGGCTGCCCGTGCCGGAAGGTTATACTTCTGCGGCTTTCGCTGACATCCTACTGAGAGAAGCGAAAGTTGCTGTTGCACCAGGGATCGGCTTTGGCTCTCATGGGGAAGGTTATATACGTATAGGTCTTCTGAGTGATGAAGAGCGACTACGGGAAGCAGCAGAACGGATAGGTACACTTAATCTATTCAAGTAAGTTTCAATGAATTGCAAGCTTCTCCCCCTTTGCATATGCCAAGTTTCCATGGTATCTTATAAGAAATAGTGAACGAAACGTGATGACGGGACCAGTACGAGAGAACCAGCTGCGCACAGAGAGTAAATTCCATCAGGCTGCAAGAATTTACCGTAGCTTCTCTCCGAAACCTACCCCTGAGCGGCCTGTTGCGTACAGGACAGTGCCTTCTGTTACAGGGCATGAAGCCGGATGATATAATCATCAATAAAGGTGGTACCGCGGAAGCTACGAACTTTCGTCCTTTTTAACCAAAGGACGAGAGTTTTTTTTGTACCTATACAGACTGCTTCGCCGTCACTGATCAATTATGTTTAAGGAAGTGAAATCATGACTTCACGTATTGTCGTTAAAATCGGAAGCAGTTCATTGACCACTGAGGAAGGCGGTCTGGATCGCCAGGCGATATCCTTTTTTGTAGATGAAATTGCCTCGCTTGCGTCGCAGGGTCACGAAGTGTTACTCGTCACCTCTGGTGCAGTCGCTGCTGGATTTCGGGAGATTGGTTACCCACAGCGGCCCAAGATGTTACATGAGAAACAAGCAGCGGCCGCTGTGGGCCAGGCTTTGTTGATGCAAGCATATCAACAGGCTTTTGCAGCGCACCGCGTTACTACAGCGCAAATTTTATTGACTCGCACCGACTTCCATAACCGCAAGCGCATGGGTAATGCCGGTATGACTGTGGAAGAACTGCTCAAACAGCGTGTCATTCCGATTTTTAACGAAAATGATACCGTATCGGTCGACGAATTGAAATTCGGAGATAACGATCTGTTATCTGCACTGGTGGCCAACCTAGTCAAGGCGCAACATCTTATCATTTTGACGGATACCAATGGGTTGTACACCGCAGATCCACGTAAAGATCCTGAGGCCAAACGTTATGATCGCATTCCTGAAATCACCGCTGAAATATATGCATATGCTGGCGGTTCGGGATCAGCTGTAGGTACAGGTGGTATGCGTTCCAAAGTGGATGCGGCCAAGGTGGCTACACGTGGAGGTGTACCTGTATTTGTAGGAAGTGTGAAAGAGCCTGGCGATCTACAGCTTGCGGTCGATGGATCAGGTAAAGGAACTTATTTTGAGACGAAATTGGCTTCTCTCTCCCGTAAAAAACAATGGCTGGGCTTTATGTCAACACCTCTAGGTACAGTCGTTGTCGATGATGGAGCCGAAGAAGCACTTGTTCATGGCGGACATAGCCTGCTTCCCGTAGGAGTGAAACGCGTTCTGGGAACATTTCATGCTGGCGATGTCGTCGAAGTTATCGGTCCAGATGAATCGTTGCTAGGTCGTGGAATTGTAAACTATGACGATGACCAGCTACGTCAAATCTCCGGACTACCTAGCGGTGAAGTCATGGAACAAATAAATACCATCCATAGACTTGAAGTCATTCATCGAGATGAATGGATTACGTTAAAATAACATGAGCCTAACTTATGAGGAGGAATTTATAATGAGTGAAGTCCGCGAAAAAGCAAGCAAAGCTAAATCTGTCGTTACCAAATTGAATCAACTGACTACGGAACAGAAAAACGCTGCACTGCGCGTCATGGCTGACGCCTTGATTGCCGCATCCGATGCGATCATCACCGCGAATGCTGAGGATCTGGACCGTGGCAGGGAACAGGGCACTCCTGAATCCATGCTAGATCGACTAGCACTGAACAAGGAGCGTATAGCAGGCATTGCGGAAGGGTTGCGTCAGATTGCAGAACTGCCTGATCCGGTTGGAGAAGTGCTGGAAACTTTCACACGCCCAAATGGTCTGCACATTGAAAAATTAAGAGTGCCTATCGGTCTGATTGGCATTATCTATGAAGCACGCCCTAATGTAACGGTTGACGCAGCAGGCCTATGTCTCAAAACAGGTAATGCCGTACTACTTCGCGGCGGCTCCTCTGCCCTCTCCTCCAACCGAAAAATTGTTGAAGTGCTTCACCAAGCGCTGACGACAACAGCTATGCCTGCTGATGCACTGCAACTGGTAGAGGACGCGGACCGAGCTTCGGTGGATGAAATGCTCAAATTGAACGGCTTGCTGGATGTCATCATTCCGCGCGGTGGCGCCTCTCTCATCCGTACAGTCGTTGCGAATGCAACCGTGCCTGTCATTGAGACCGGGGCTGGGATCTGTCATACCTATGTGGATGAATCAGCGGATGAAGATATGGCGACAGACATCGCTTTGAATGCCAAAGTACAGCGTCCATCCGTATGCAACTCGATGGAAACGTTACTGTTGCAAGCGAATTATGCTGAGAAACATCTTGCCTCTCTGGCTGAGCGCTTCCGTGAAGCAAATGTCGTACTCAAAGGTTGTGAAACCGTTCGTCGCCTTGTACCGACAGCACTTGAAGCAACAGAAGAAGATTATGCAACAGAGTATAACGACTATATTTTAAATATCCGTGTTGTGAAAAATTTGGATGAAGCGCTGCAACATATCGCACACTATGGTACTAAACATTCAGAATGTATTGTGACTCGCGATACTGCTCATGCGGAACGCTTCATGCATGAAGTGGATGCCGCTGCGGTATATCATAATGCCTCCACTCGATTCACAGACGGATTCGAATTCGGATACGGTGCTGAGATTGGAATCAGTACACAGAAACTTCACGCCCGGGGACCGATGGGACTGCCTGCTCTTACATCAAGCAAATACCGGATTACAGGCAGCGGTCAGATTCGCCCATAATATTTGAGTAACCCAGTTATATAGGAGGAACGAAATACATGAGCCAAGAGCAACAGACACTGTTACAACAAAAGATTACTTTCCACGGAGCAGGCGCGATGGCTGAAGCCATCGTGCGTGGGCTCATATCCCGTCTTGTCGTTCGTTCTCAGGATATTACGATGTTAAACCGAAGCAACCTGAAGCGGCAGGAGGAACTACGCACCCGTTATGCTGTTCATACTGGAACCGCCGCACAGTCGCTCGACCTTCTTGCCTCTTCTCCAGTTATCGTACTGTGTATGAAGCCCAAGGATGCCGCTGCTGCGCTACGTGAGCTTGGGCCTCTGTTATCTCCGGATCAACTGATTGTATCCGTCATTGCCGGACTTTCGATCCGTACGATGCAGACTCTACTCGGTCGTAAACAGCCGATTGCGAGAACGATGCCTAATACGTCCAGTACGATCGGACTCGGTGCAACCGGACTTTCTTTTTCTGCAGAGATTTCGGACGAACAACGCAGTACGGTCATGACTCTTTTCGAAGCCGTAGGCATTGTAACCATCGTCCCAGAAGATAAACTCGAAGTGCTCACCGGAATCTCCGGTAGTGGACCAGCCTATGTATACTATCTTATGGAGGCTATGATTGCAGCCGGAATCCGCGGTGGCTTGTCTAGCCAGCAATCTCGTGACCTAACGGTTCAGACAGTTCTCGGTGCAGCTCGTATGGTCCAGTCCACGGGTATGGAACCAATGAAACTACGGAGTGATGTGACTTCCCCTGGAGGTGCAACTCAAGCAGCACTAAAAACACTGGATGAAGGAGACTTCTTTGAAAACGTCATTGCAGCAGTGAACCGCTGTGCAGAGCGTTCTCGTGAGATGGGTGCTGCATTGGAAGGAGAATTAAAACATGAATAACATGTGTACTGCGACATATCGTCTGCATGATGATCATGCGGATTTTCACAAAAAGGCTCAATCCATTGCCATCGGAATGACTGTGGGCAGCTGGACTGAACTGCCTCAAGCTCAACGCGAAGCGATGCAAAAGCATCTTGGCGAAGTGATCAAGGTAGAGGTGCATGAATCCGAAGGATTAGTAGCAGGAGAACGTTATGCAGATATCACGATAGGATATCCGGATATTAACTTTAGTCGAGACATCCCGGCTTTACTTGTAACCGTCTTTGGTAAAATTTCAATGGATGGACGAATCAAATTGATGCGTCTCGGATTCTCCGACAGCTTCTTGCGCGCATTCCCAGGACCGAAGTTTGGACTTACAGGTGTGCGGGATCTTCTCGGCGTGCAAGACCGACCTTTACTCATGAGTATTTTCAAATCGGTTATTGGACTCAATGCGAATGAACTGAAAGAACAGTTTATCCGTCAAGCTCTTGGCGGTGTGGATCTGATCAAAGATGATGAAATCTTATTTGAGAACAAGCTGACCCCGATTGAAAAAAGAGTTGAAGTCTGCATGAAGGCTGCCGAACAAGCTCGCCAAGAGACAGGCAAAAAACTGCTATACGCCGCTAATCTGACCGGGCCTACTTCAAGGTTGAAACAGCAGGCTGAACGAGCCATCGGTGCAGGAGCTAATGCTCTACTCTTCAATGTATTGTCCTATGGTTACGATGTGCTGCACGAATTAAGCAGTGATCCCGATATCAACGTACCCATCATGGCTCACCCGGCTCTTGCCGGGGCATTGTATCCATCTCCACATTACGGTATTTCCGCGTCTGTGGTATTGGGACAGCTGATGCGCCTGGCCGGTGCTGACCTGGTACTCTTCCCTTCACCTTATGGTTCCGTTACGATGCCGAAGGAAGAAAATATGGCAATCACTGAGCAATTGCTCACACCGGAATTGCCGGTAAGAACAAGTATGCCAGTGCCATCTGCGGGTATTCATCCCGGACTAGTTCCGATGATTCTGAGGGACTTTGGCAAAGATGTTATTGTCAATGCCGGCGGCGGTATTCACGGACATCCGATGGGAACCGAAGCAGGTGGACGTGCGTTTCTGCAGGCAATCGAAGCTGCTGGACGCTCCATCCCGCTTGCGCAATATGCTACGGACCATCCCGAACTGAAAGCCGCACTCGATTTGTGGGGTGGCGAACGATGAGAAGCGATAAGAAAACCGCCATTTTCTGTGATTTTGACGGCACGATTACACTGTCTGACAACATTGTTGCTATTATGAAACATTTCAAACCAGAAGGCATCGATGCCATCATGAAAGATACGGTTGAACAAAAAGTATCGCTGCGCGAAGGCGTTGGCGCTATGTTTGCTCTTCTACCCTCCTCCCAAAAAGACGAAATTGTCGAATTTGTCCTGGGACAAGCAGGCATTCGGGAAGGATTCAAACCATTTTTGGAGTATGTCCGCAGCGAAGGCATTGAATTCAATGTGACCAGCGGGGGTATGGACTTTTTCATAGAGCCGTTACTTGAGCCTTTCAATATTCCTCAGGATCATGTGTACTGTAACGGTGCAGATTTTTCGGGTGAGTATATCCGCATTGAATGGCCGCATCCCTGCCAGCCCCCTTGTAACAACGGCTGCGGGATGTGTAAAACGACCGTCATTCGCAAGTTCCCCGAAGAACAGTATAACCGGATTCTGATTGGGGATAGTCTAACGGACTTTGAAGGAGCTAAAATTGCGGATCTGGTCTACTCCCGCTCCATTCTCACGGATAAATGTGTGGAACTTGGTGTAGATCATGTGCCCTTTACGACCTTTTATGACATCATTGAAGATATGAAGCAGAAGCAATCACAAGGAGTGCTGTAGACATGGGTTTTGAAAAGATTACACTTGAACATAAACGTCAGGTTCTCGAAGAACTGGCTGATGTCAAAGCTTTGTTCGCAAGCCGGAACTGGTTCCCAGGCACGAGCGGTAACTTGTCCATGCGGGTGGGTGACTTTGACCCGGAACAATTTTATTTTGCGGTAACAGCTTCAGGCAAAGACAAGTCTCTGCGCACGCCGGAAGATTTTCTTTTTGTCGATAAGGAAGGCAAGGCAATTGAATCCACTACGTTGAAGCCGAGTGCCGAAACGTTGATTCACTGTGAAATCTATCGTTTGACTGGCTGTGGCGCAGTATTCCATGTGCATACGGTGTATAACAACTTGATCAGCGAATACTTTGGTGACGAAGGACATGTACCCATGCAAGGCATTGAACTGATCAAAGCTTTTAACATTTGGGAAGAAAATGCAGCCATTCGCGTGCCGGTTCTGCCAAACTTCGCACATATTCCTTCGATCGCCGAGCTCGTGCCAGGTGCACTGGATGCTAGTGTGCCAGGAATCCTGCTGCGTAACCATGGAATTTATGCTTGGGGTAAGGATGCTTTTGAAGCGAAACGTCATCTGGAAGCCTTTGAATTTTTATTCGAAGTGATGTATCGTCAGCTCTTGCTGAAAGGTGCACAGAAATAACCGTTTGGCATACCGACCCCACTTTTCCTTTAACTTTCTAAGGTCTAATTCAATCATTATAAAAAATAGAAAAACACACCAATGGCTGCGAATGCAGCCCTGGTGTGTTTTTAGTTTACTCTTACAATCGATCATTCCGATCTTTGAACAAAAAGAGACTCTCCAATTCGTCATCCTTCGTCCGGCTCGTACTGCTAATACCTGATTCTGCAGCAGTCTCGCGCTGTTTTCCAAATAACAACTTTAAACCCCCAAAGATAAGTAACAATGAAACAATAACCGTATTCAAATACGAACGAATCTCGTACGTTAGGAACACATTCGGGAACATCTCGCTCAGTTGCGGAATAATCAGACGAATCGCTAAATAATACAAACCAAGCGCCGCAATCCCGAATCCAATTAAACGCTGATGCCGCACCCAGTCCTTGATGATCGGCTGGTCGCTTAGTGGCTCACGTCCATAACGACTGGAGCACTGAAGTCCATCGAAGAAGCTATAGAACCAAATCAGTGGAATCATAAACAGAAATACAGACAAGTGAAGTAAATCGAGAATATAGATGCTGCCAAGGAACAGAAACATCAGCTGTAGTCCTCTTTTTTGCAAACCGAGATACATATGTCCAGCTCCCGGAAAAGCTGAAAGAAGAGTCGCCAACACTTTACTGCGCCGGCCCATGATTCTGCCTGTCTCCAGTTCTTCGAATAACGTCCGATCCTGCAACATTTCACCGGCCTGCTTGCGATGTACATGCTGAACTGCGTCAAACATACAATAAACCCAGATCACAGGCAATATGAGCAAAAACATTAAAAATACGGATTCATTCGTAATAGCTGATACAAAAACCATCATAGCCAATGATCCAAAAAACGCCATCAAAAAGGACAAACCGCGATGAAGCAACCCAAGATGCATATGTCCCAGACCAGGAACAAAAGAAAGCAGAATGGTAAAGAATCGTTCCCCTTCACTACCTTTTCGATACATTGGCTGAGACTGAGCATACGTCTCACCAGAATATCCTGTATATTCTTGCTGCCCATGGTCCCCTTGATGATGCATTTTCTCCCCATTTGGAGGCCCGGTTGATTCGTGTGATCTAACATAACCCTCTGGATAAGTAGAACCCTGATGATGTGCAGGATGACCATAATACATACCTTGTCCGTTGTAATACGTTTCTCGGACTGGGGGTGCTGAGAGCAATACAATGATCATGTCAAGCATGCTGAGACACCAGACAAAGATCACTCCTAATAAGCCAATAATTAATAGATCCTTTTCACTGAGCAAAAAGGCCAGCATGAAAAATCCAATGCCCGTACCGAAAAATAACAACGGGTAGACTACAGCTCGGACATTTCGCCGCCAATACAAAAATCCGAGCCCTGGAAACAGGTTTAATAAAAATGCAAGTAGTTTATTACGATCTGAATGCACAGTCGTCATCCTTTCTATTCAGGCCATGGGAAACCCTTAAGGTTTGGGCTTAAATCGATCAAGCCATGAGGTAGCTGCTTCGGTCCATTTTTCAGTAAAAGTACCTGCAGTGTTATCTTCCTGGAATTGATGATAAGGCACTACCTTATCAAATAGTCCAGAAGAGAGAAAAATCAAGGTTAGACAGGCTGCTACGGCGTAATGAAACACTCTATGTTCGAACCATCGGCGTTTTCGTTCAATACGAGTACTACGCAGTTGCCCAGAGGAAGGCAAGCTCACAATCCGGTTCATTACGGTATCAGTGAATTCTTTCGGATTAGGTAATACAGGATAATCTCGTTCTGCGCTCAATGCTATCAGATATTCTTCCATCGCGTCGGGTTCATTCTGTAGAAACCGCTCCATCAGAATCGCCTGAGTCCCATTCATTCGACCTTCGATATAGTCCGTCCAATCCTGAACGGTAAATATCTTTTCTTTACTCACGCCACTCCTCCTCCTTCCAATGTTTTCGAATCCACTGTCTGGCCCGATACAGCCTAGATTCTACCGTTTTTACAGCCACCTGAGCTTCATGGGCAATTTGCTCATAATTTTTTTCACTCAGATAATACGCAGTGATAATATCACGATGCTGGGCAGGTAACTGGTTTATTCGTTTACGAAGTTTATCCTGCCGTTCTTTATATATGATACCGGTAAGCACATCTTCATCTCGTCCTGGCAGATTGACTATCTTTTCTTCCCCGCCGAGATCTTCAGCACTTCTTCTGTCCAGCTTGCGTTTGGCATCAATAGCCTTGTGAAAAGCAATCCGTGTTATCCACGTCTTGAACCCTTCGGATCGGTAATCGGGGAGAGATTTATAAATCTGTATGAACGCCTCCTGAGCGGCATCCTGCGCATCCTGATCATTGCGTAAGACAGAATATGCAACATGATAGACATGCTGACTGTATTTGTCGATCAGGACACGCATCTGTGATGCATCACCTTGACGGATTTGTTCAATTACAAGCGCTTCTTCAATGACTCTCCCCTCCTCTCCATATCAATAGACGACGACTAGTTATTCGACCCCTGCAAGTTTTATTAAAATTTTTATACCATAAAGTCTGCAATTCAAAAACCAGTAGATCGTTCGTTGCCGCTCATATATACACAATCAAAAAAACAGGCCCAGAATCATTGGGCCTGTTACTTGATTAACGTCCGCCATTACGAAAACGTTGCGTATATGCTTTGGCATCTTGCACATTTTTTACGCGATTTCTACTCCACTCCAACAATATTCGATCAATGTACCTGAAATGCACTTTTCCTGCAAAAACAGCTTCCTTCAAAGCCAGCAGAATCAGCTCTTCCTGATATCGATCCTGATCCAGCCAGCCTGATATCGTTTCACACTCCATTGGGGAGAGTGGCCGACCAAATTCCTTTTCAAAAATAGAGAACATATTCCGCTCTTCCTCTTCTTTTTGAACAGTGTTCGAATCTGGACGTGAGGCATGGCTTTTTATTGATTCAGACCGGACTTGATCTGCTTCTTCCGCTGTACACATTGCAAGCTTGGCATACAAACCATGCAGGTCATATCGTTCATACTGAATATCCCGTTCTTCATCCCGATGCTCATCAATGGTGATATAACCGTCTCTAATCAGGCGCTGCAGCATTCTGGCAATGCCTTCGGGAGCAAGTCCCATCCGTGTAGCCAGCTCTTCAAGGGTGGGAAATTCTTTGAACTCCGCTTGACGGAACCCTAGTAATTGTATAAGAAGCAGCACCTCTGCATCAGACAAACCAAGCTGATGATAAAAACGCAATAAGGAATAGGGTAATTGAGCTGTCCCTGAGGCCATACCGTAAGCTGCTCCGCTTAACCAAGCTTTGGAGGACATGTCTTCCATATACTCTTTTCCGTTAAACATTAAGGATATAGACGATAGAGCATACGAGGGAATGCGATGGTCTCTCGAACATGGTCGAGTCCGCAAATCCATGCTACCGTTCGCTCCAATCCCAGACCGAAACCGGAGTGAGGAACCGATCCGTATTTACGCAGATCCAGATACCACTGGTACGCTTCATCCGAAAGGTTATGCTCTTCGAAGCGTTGTTGCATTAACTCTGGATCATCGATACGCTGCGATCCTCCAATGATCTCACCATAACCTTCAGGCGCAATCATATCCGCACACAGAACAACTTCTGGGCGATTTGGATCTGGTTTCATGTAAAATGCTTTGATGCCAGCCGGATAATGCGTAATAAATACAGGAGTATTGTATTTTTCGGCAATCGCTGTTTCGTGAGGCGCACCGAAGTCTTCACCCCAAGGAATGTCAAAGCCTTGTCCATTCAAGAACTCAATAGCTTCATCATACGTAATACGTGGGAATGGAGCCTTGATCCCTTCCAGTTTGGAAACATCACGTCCAATAGATTCCAGTTCTGCACGGCAATTTTTCACCACAGATTGCACGACGTGTGCGATAAATTTCTCTTGTACGCGCAAGCTTTCCTCGTGATCCACAAAGGCCATCTCCGGCTCGATCATCCAGAACTCAATCAAGTGACGACGTGTTTTGGATTTCTCGGCACGAAACGTTGGACCGAACGAGTATACTTTACCCAATGCCATTGCAGCGGCTTCCATATACAGTTGTCCACTTTGCGTGAGATATGCATCTTCATCAAAATATTTGATATGGAACAAGTTGGTTGTTCCTTCAGCAGAAGATGGCGTCAAGATCGGCGGGTCTACCTGCGTGAATCCGTTACCATCAAAAAACTCCTGAACGGCACGAATAATCTCTGCACGAATGATCATTACCGCACGTTGCTTAGTCGAACGAAGCCACAGATGACGGTGATCCATCAAGAAGTCCACACCGTGCTCTTTTGGTGTAATCGGATAGTTTTCTGTTAAATGAATGATCTTTACTCCTGTAACAGTCATTTCATATCCAGACGCACTGCGTGGTTCTTCACGGATAATGCCTGTCACGTAGACAGAGCTTTCCTGTGTCAGGCTTTTGGCATCATTCCAGATGTCTTCGCTGACTTCACTCTTAACGACCACACCCTGAATATATCCGGTTCCATCACGTAACTGCAAAAACTGGATTTTACCACTAGAGCGTTTGTTATTAATCCAGGCGCCGATCGTTACGGTCTCGCCCACATGCTCGTTCACATTACGAATTACACAATTCGTATCCATGCCATATCTCTCCTTGGTTCCCTAAATTTGAAAATGCAGCGGACAGGTTCGATCCTGTCCTCTGCACTCCCTAGTCATCCTGTATTTACTTTACCGTTAGATTACTTAGAATTCAATACGATTCGATGTGTATCCCGTGCAATTACCAATTCTTCGTTTGTCGGTACCACAAGAACGTCAACTTTTGAATTCTCGGTTGTAATGCGGCGAGGTTCACCGGAACGGATGGCATTCAAAGCTTCGTCCAGTTCAACACCAAGATAAGTCAATTGCTCACATACTTTTTGGCGAAGAACTGCGGAGTTTTCACCTACACCTGCTGTAAATACGATCACATCTACACCGTTCATTGCCGCAGCATAGGAACCAATGTATTTACGTAAACGGTATTCGTACATTTCAAATGCAAGCGTAGAGTTTGGCTCGCCTTTCTCCATACCTTCTGTAATTTCACGCATATCACTGCTGATACCAGAAATCGCAAGAAGTCCACTGTGTTTGTTCAACATAGAGCTCACTTCGCTGACACTAAGCTCTTCTTTGTTCATTACATAAGGTACAATTGCAGGATCGAGGTCACCACTGCGTGTTCCCATCATCAGACCTTCGAGTGGAGTCATTCCCATCGACGTATCGACCGATACACCGCCTTTAACTGCCGTTACACTACCACCGTTACCAACGTGACAAGTGATGATTTTCAAGTCTTCTAACGGAAGGCCTAGGTACTCAGCTGCCGCTTTGCTTACATAATCATGGGATGTACCATGTGCGCCGTAGCGACGTACTTTATATTTTTTGTACAGTACGCGCGGAATAGCATACAGATATGCATGCTCAGGCATCGTTTGGTGGAATGCCGTGTCAAATACCATAACCTGTGGCACACCAGGCATGTTGGCTTCAGCCGCACGGATCCCCATCATTGCTGCAGGGTTATGCAGTGGAGCTAGGTCGAACAATCGACGAATTTCCGCTTTTGCAGCTTCATCAACCAATGTCGATTGCTTAAATGCTTCACCACCATGTACAACACGGTGTCCAACAGCTTGAATTTCGGTAACAGCATCCAACACACCGTTTTCTTTATCTGTCAAAATATCGATGACTTTACGAATAGCAGTCGTATGTTCCAGAATTTCGCTAACTTCCGTGACTTCTTCACGGCCTGTTGGTTTATGCGTCAGAATGGAAGAATCCATTCCGATCCGTTCTACCAAACCTTTTGCCAGAACGGATTCATCTTCCATGTTATACAATTGATATTTGAGCGAGGAGCTCCCCGCATTAATTACGAGTACTTTCACAGTCTGTCACCATCCTTGTCGTACTTGAAGAATCCTTCTCCTGTTTTTACGCCCAGATGACCTGCACGTACCATTTTCTTCAGGACTGTTGAAGGACGATATTTCAGTTCTCCGAATTCACGGAACATTCTTTCGAGAGCAGCCTCTACAGAATCGAGTCCGAAGCGGTCTGCCATTTCAAGCGGCCCGTGCTGGAAGTTATAACCGATACGCATTGCATCATCAATATCCTCAGCAGAAGCGACTCCCTCTTGTAATACATGCAGTGCCTCGTTAATTAGCAAGCAGATCAGACGGGAAGTTACAAATCCAGGGGATTCATAAATCATAACCCCTTTTTTGTCTAGAACTTCTTCAACAAAACGGCGAGTCTCTTCGAATGTATTATCTGATGTTTTAAGTCCGCGAATAATTTCTACAAGATCGACCCGGGATACCGGGTGAATAAAGTGCATACCAATAACACGCTCTGGATATTTGGTTGAGCTTGCAAGCTCAGTCAAACTCAGCGTGGACGTGTTACTTGTCAGAATAACATTGCTTGGACATACTTGATCCAATTGGTTAAATACTGCTTTTTTGGCTTCCAGATCTTCCGAGATCGTCTCAATGACCATATCGCAAGAACCCAGTTCAGCCAAATGTCCAACTTTGGTAATTCGGGAGAGAATCAGTTTCTTCTCTGCTTTGGTAATCGCCCATTTCTCGAGCTGTTTATCCAAATTTGTTTCAATCATGTCATATGCATGATCGAGTTTTTTCGTGGTATGTTCCACCAGAAGTACATCAAGTCCTTTGGCTGCGAGCATCTGGGAAATACCTTGCCCCATCGTACCGCCGCCGACAACTCCTATTTTTTTGAAAAACATGGTTATGCTCTCCATCCTTTCGGTTTCTCTATTTCTCTATTGTACCCTGTTCGCCGAAAATTACAAATTTCGACCCAACAACTAATAATATCTTAGCACGATTGAAATGTAAAAAAAAATAACCAGCATAAAGAATTTATGCTGGTAAACGTGCACTGTCACGAAATTGACAACGAAATTGCTCTCCCGACAAAACTTCCTCTTGCATCAGAATATCAAGGGAATTGTCGAAAATTGTCCGTTGCTCCTCAAGCTGGCGTTTAGTTTGTTCCATCAAGTCTTGCAGAATCACTTTATTTTCACGCATCAGCTCTTCCGTAGTCACCATGTCCATATTCACGATCCCGAGAGAGGTTAGTCCAGATGCCATCATGGTCTGAACCACATTGGTCGCCTGCTCAAAGTCATTGCGTGAACCCGTGGAACGACCCCCGTAGTACATCTCTTCTGCTGCCGCACCACCCAGGGCAATCATAATCTGCTCCTCCAGGAACCTTTTAGTGTACAAAAACTGCTCCTGTTGAGGGTTGTGACGTACATAACCAAGAGCCTGTCCACGTGGACTAAGTGCAACCTGGCTTACACTTCCCGGGCGCACAAGCTCAGCCATAATGGCATGGCCCAGCTCATGAATAGCTACTCTTTTCTTTTCTTCTACACTCGACTCACGATCGGTTTTCTCACCCATCATTACTTTATCAATCGCAAGTGACAGGTGACGCTGTTCAATGTGGAGCAGACCTTCACGCATCGCATAAATAGCTGCCTCATTCATCACGCTCTCCAACTGTGCACCCGAGAATCCATAAGACTCTTCCGCTGTTTTTTCCAGATTCACATCCTGCGTCAGCGGTTTGTTCACCGCGTGCAGCTCCAGAATATGCTTTCTACCCTTTTTGTCTGGCAAATCCACCTGAATATGACGGTCAAAGCGACCTGGACGTGTCAACGCACTATCCAGCATTTCTTTGCGGTTGGTAGCCGCGATAAGCAATATCCGTGGAGTATCAGATGTATAAATCCCGTCCATCTCCGTGAGCAACTGATTCAATGTCTGATCATACTCACGTTGCTGTCCGCCTTCACGTTTACCACCGATGACATCAATCTCATCGATAAAAATAATGGCATTTTCCTTATTTTCCTTGGCTGCACGTGTTCTAGCATCTTTGAACAAATCCCGGATTCTGCTGGCTCCCACACCCACATACATTTCAACAAACTCACTGCCGGATGCCGCTACGAAAACGGAATCGGTATAATGGGCAGCAGCTTTAGCCATCAGCGTTTTCCCTGTTCCTGGAGGACCCGTGAGCAAAATACCTTTCAATGGTCGAATTCCGAACTTTTGTATTTCTTCATGACGGATCAAAAAATCAAGCGCTTCCCTTAATTCCTGTTTGGCACTGTCTTGACCTCCGATTTCTTCGAACGTTAGTTTGGAAGGTCCTTTTTTCTTCCGTTTACGTTCTTGTCCAGCGCCTACCGTAATTCCACCGCGCATCTGCATCATGAATAACAAACCACCCACAAGCAATGCAGCGATCAGGATCGGAGCCACATTCACACCGATAAAAGCAAGAAAAATAATTAAAACAGGAATAAATCCTATGGCTGCTTCTTTTGTCCATTTAGGCATTAGGCCACACTCCTATCTGACCGGGCACACGCGGCAGTATAATGAACTTGCTGGCATCTCCATCTCGCAGACTTACATAAACATTGTTATCATCCATTGCAGTATTGACTTGAATCCCTCCTGTTGCCATCTTGGACAACGTAGGCGTGATCTCGGCATATTGTTTGTTCTCCATGGCCTGTGCTACCGTAAACATCGCATCACCCCACCAGTTTTCCAGCGCTTCATTGGAATGGTCTACAACGTCCAATTTAAGGGTACGCGAGCCGATCAGGTCTTGTCCTTCTTTATGAAGGTATTGAACCAGTCTGCCTAAATCCACATTTGGCTTCAAATCGAGTTTCATTTGTATATCATTACGGTTAATAGATAATTGTACATCATTAACTCCTTCGTACTGAGTAACCATCTTTTCAATCGGACTCTGTACGGCTACTTGACGATATATGAACCAACCTCCAAACAACAGGACGGCAGAAACAACGGCAGTTAGAACAATAGGCAATACTTTAAGCTTCAAATGAATTACCCCTCCCAAAATGAGCCCATCCCTTAATCTATAGGCTTATATATTTAGCTATACATGATGGTCTGCAAAAATATTTGCAGATTTGTTTGCGTTAATTATTAACTTGAGTACATATCTGAGTATATCATATCGTATATACAATATCGAAGGTGAAAATATGAATAAATTATTAAATTTAACTATTTAAATCAAACTAACTTCTTAGAAAAGCCAAAAAACCGGTTCAGACGAGTGTGTCGTCTGCCGGTTTTTGTTCATCTTCGTCAGGCATGCAGATTACTTATGATCGGTAAAGGGAAACCCGAACTAGCTGTTGGGTAACGTATATACCAGATCCACTTGCTCCCCATTGCTGAATCGATAAAAACGATAATAGTTATGGCTTCCATCGTTGTAATACACTTGCCATACGTAAATATTATTAACGACTCCAGGCATGATCCGTTTGATCTCACCGCCTGGAATCTCGGAGCTGAAGCGGGTGCGAATCTGCTCTTCGGTCATCCCGTTTTGCAGTAACTCGCTATGCACCCCTCCTTTTCCTTGGACGGGCGCATTATTGTTATCAAATTTAACCCAGACCATTACATCCTGATTATCTTTATTTTTGGCAATCATCGTCCAATAGATGTTGTCAGAACCATTCTTATCGCCCCACACGTACTTCCTCAGCTCATCGGGTGATGTAATCCCCAGCTGCTCCTGAGCGACCTGGATGGCTAACGCCTCTTCCTTACGCTGGTCCTGTGTAACGTAGACGTAATACCGCTGAAGTCCAAACAAGATCAGAACCAGGATCAGTAGCGATATCCATATCCACTTCTTTTTTTTCTTCAAGAGTCGAACTTCCTTTCCCTAAATACTGCCGTTGAAGTTGCTATTAGCGCGCGAGCAACTGATCAAAGGCCAACTGGGATTCTCGCAAAATGCGCTCTTCATCCAGTGTTAGACATTCACCATGTTTCACCACTTGTTTTCCGTCCACCCATACATGCTCCACATCTTTTGCAGAAGCCGAGTAAATCGAATGCGAGATCAGATCTGTATGTGGATAGAAATGAGCCTGTTCAATATTCAGAGCAATAAAGTCTGCCTTTTTACCTACTTGCAGTGCTCCGGTCTCGTTCAGGAAGATCGATTTCGCACCATATGTTGTTCCAAGCAACAGCGCTTCCCCAGCAGGTACGGCAGTTGGATCACCAGACACCCCTTTATGAATCAAGGCGGCAAGTCTCATCTCCTCAAACATATCCAGATTGTTATTGCTAGCTGGTCCGTCTGTTCCCAAAGAAACCGTAACACCTGCTTTTAACAGAGCAGGAACACGAGCCACACCGGATGCAAGCTTGAGGTTACTACCCGGATTGTGAGATACAGCAACATCATGACGAGCCAAAATCTCAATCTCTTCATCATTCAGATGCACAGCATGTGCTACAAGTGAAGGACGTGAGAAAAATCCAAGTTTCTCCAAATGTTCTACCGGACGCAAGCCATAATCAGTCACATTCTGCTCCACTTCACGTAAGGTCTCCGACATGTGAGTATGAAGGGGAAGATTTAGATCATGTGCGACCTGTACAAGCTTCTCTATGTAATCAGGAGGGCATGTATAAGGCGCGTGAGGAGAGATGACCGTTGTTATCCGTCCATTCGCGTGTCCATTCCATTCACGTGCAAACGCAGCCGACTCTTCCAGCTTACGCATCTGCTCTTCTTCCGAGCACAGACCAATTACGCCTCGAGCCAATACAGCTCTCGCTCCGGATTCTTCAACCACTTTTGCCACTTGATCCATGTGGTCGTACATATCCAGAAATGCTGTCGTTCCACCTTTTAACATTTCAAGCACCGAGAGTGATGCTCCCCAATAGACATCTTTTGAAGTCATTTTTGCTTCCATAGGCCACATTTTTTCTTGCAACCAAACTTGCAACGCTAGATCGTCTCCATGCCCTCGAAGGAGAGACATCGCTGCATGACCATGCGTATTGATCAGACCCGGCAGGAAGAGAAGTCCTTTACCATCTACTTTGGTCAAATGTTCATCTCCATCCGGGAGCGTCTCACCAATATGCACAATCCTGTCATCTTCAATAACCATATACCCTTGAACAACCGTCCAGTCTGCCCCTTCATTGGTCGCGAACTTACCGTTGTGAATTACCCATCTATTCGTTGTTGTCATCCTCTTCTTCCTTCCCGTTCTCCAGATAATAGGCCAGACTCAGCAAGTCTGTTGTAAAGTCTGCATGATGTATACGAACATGCGGAGGAGTTTTCAAAATTGTTGGTGCAAAATTCAAAATTGCCTCAATGCCTGATTCGATCAGTTGATCAGCAACGTTCTGTGCTTCCGTATCAGGTACAGTAATAATCCCGATGCGAATGTTATCTTTTTGTACCGCTTCTGTAAGATCTTCCATCGGTTTCACTGTCAAATTGTTGATTTTACTGCCAATCTTTGGACCATATGCATCAAAAATTGCAACAATCTTCATATTGTCTTTCAGATACGCATTGTAATTGGACAAAGCTTGTCCAAGATTACCCGCCCCTACTAGAGCGACATTAATCTGTTGATCAATTTTGAGAATGTGCCGGATCTTCTCAATCAGGTAAGAAACGTCATAGCCGATTCCTTTACGGCCAAAATCTCCGAAATATGCCAGGTCCTTACGAATCTGAGCTGGATTCAAATCCAGTCGTTGTCCAAGCTCCTGTGAGGAGACCGTTGTTACCTCCCGCTGAACCAACTCATTCAAATAACGCAAATATACAGGCAGACGCCGCACGACTGCTTCTGATATTTTATCCGATTTCATTTTTGCTCCCCCTAATCAGTGCCACAATAAAATAATAAACATTGAAAAGATGAGCATTCTGTACACATGCAAAACATGCTATTTCCATACAGAATGCTCTCGTATTCTCGGGTTATAAGTCCATAAATAAATGGCTTATCGCAATCTTCTTCGAGTTTAACGCCTGAACAGAGTACATTGCAATGCCATTGCTTACAATGATGATTAATTTTGTTCAACGGCTGGACGATCCAGCCACTCGGCAATGCGTGGTACCATCTGTTCTGTAAGCATATGCTCCATCTTCGGTCCGGGCAAGGAGTACAGGAAGTATTTCCCGTAATAAGCTTCGATTACCCGTGTATCGTACACGATGACAATCCCTCGATCTTTGCCTGTTCGAACCAATCGACCAAAGCCTTGCTTGAAACGGATGACCGCCTGTGGCACAGACAATTTCATAAACGGATTCTTCTTCTGCTCTTGTAACAATTCACTTTTCGCTTCGAGCAGCGGATGGTTAGGCGGTTGAAACGGCAAACGCACAATAGCGAGACAAGTCAGTGCCTCACCCGGAATATCTACGCCTTCCCAGAAGCTGCTCGTACCTAGCAGTACTGCTGCTTTGGCTTCCTGGAATCTTCGCGTCAGCTTGGATCGATTGCCACTGTCAACCCCTTGACCGAGCAAGGAGATGTCTTTGCCAGACAGAGCCTCTTTCAGCGGTTCGTAGACTTGGCGAAGCATTTTATAGGAGGTGAAGAGCACCATCATGCGCCCGTGGGTTGCAATCGCCGTCTCGGCAAGAGACTGTACGAGCATCTGTACGAAATGTGCATCTCCTACGCTGCCTTTTAGACTCGGGAAGTCACGTGGAATAACGAGCAAAGCCTGATCCCGATAATTGAACGGTGAAGGCAGCATGGATGTCAGAAGCCGATTATTGTCGGCAGCTTCCTGCAGGCCGAGCTGTTCAATCATGAATTGGAATGACTTATCCACGGATAACGTAGCCGATGTAAGTACAACGCTTTTCTTTTTGTCAAAAAACATCTCTTTCAGCTGCGCACTTACATCCACTGGAACAGCGTACAACTGAAGTGACTTGCTGCGGAATTGACCGCTAGCCTCCATCCAATACACCGTCTTAGCGTCATCCATACGCATGAAGAATCTTAGATTTTCCTTGATTGTTGTTAGATCTTTGAGAAGCCCGGTAATATCCGTAATGAGACTGTCAGACTGATAATCGTCCTGATCTTCTTTAACTTCTAACAGCAACTTATCACCCTTGCGAACCAAGTCCCCTAGGGTTACATAAATTTGATTCTCCAGGTCCTGCAACTCCTGCCATTTGGCAGGCTTCTGCGATGCTTTAATCCGAAGCGAGAACTGTCCCGTCTCTCCCGGAGAGGCATCACTTCGTTCGGGCAGCAGGCCAAACAGAGCGTCGCTCAGTCGATCCCACATCTCCTTCACCTCAACAGCGAGTGGAAACATTTGATCAACCATAGAGCCCCACTGTACAGCATTTTCATGCCCTGACAGCTGGGAGCGCAGCATCGGAAGCTGACCATTACGGCTGTCTTTAAACAAACGAGTCAGCGTATGCACAAGGGTAAAGTATTTCATATGAAGCCCCAGATGTTTACCTGCTACATCCTCCAGATGATGTGCCTCATCAATCACCAGGCTTTCGTATGCTGGCAGTAACTGATGAGCAGCCTTCACATCTGTGAACAGCTTCGAGTGATTCGTAATGACGATGTCAGAGAGTCCTGCCTCATGCTTCGCACGATGGTAAAAGCACTTGCGGAACCACGGACAGGATCTGCCGAGACAAGACTCGGATTCGCTCTGTACCGTCTCCCAGAAATCCCCTCCGCGTGCGCTGAGATTCAATTCTTCATCGTCACCCGTCTCGGTTTGGGTAAGCCATACGATCATTTGTGCCGCGGTGAAGTAATCTTCTTTCGGCGTTGCAAATTCACGTTTGTTAATTTTGTGTTCGAATTTGCGCAGGCACAAGTAGTGTCCTCTTCCTTTGAAAACAGCAGCCTTGAACGGAAATGGAACCACCTGTGTCAGCATTGGAATATCCCGTTCTCGCAGTTGCTCCTGCAAATTAATGGTGTGGGTGCTGACCATCACCTTCTGCTCTTGTCTTACACTTTCATAAATGGCAGGTAATAAGTACCCCAGTGATTTTCCTGTTCCCGTCCCTGCTTCGATCAAAAGGTGCTTCTCTTCGTCCAGAGCCTGTCGTACGCTGCTAAACATCTGAGTCTGTGCTTCGCGCTCTTCGTAATGATCCAGTGTATCTTGGAGATTGGCTCTCACTTGATCCATAAACTGATCAAAGCTAACACCCTCAAGCGGATTCCTATCTTTCTCATCACGCGGTGCGCCAATTTCTGTCCAGTCACTGACGTTAAGTGCAAGCTGACGGAAATACGTGTGTCCGTCAAGGTCTTGAATAGGTTCTGCTTCTTTCTCTTGGCGTAGTCCGTCAAAAAACCAGCCAAGATCACTATCCTCTGGAGCAAACAGATCACTAAGCCGTTGAATTGTAATTAACGGCAGTTCTCTCAGCTCCTCCAGACATTTGAGCAACACATGTGCTGTCGCCAGTGCATCACTGTCTGCCTGATGGGGTCGGTCATGCTCAAAACCGAATTCCGAAGAAACATACCCGAGCTGATACGAACCCAGCGACGGAAATGTAATTTTCAAAAAATCAATGGTATCCAGAATACGGCCTGTAAACGGCAAATATCCGCACCGATCAAGCGCATTCTGCAAGAAATGAAAATCAAAGGCAACATTGTGACCTACCAACACTACGTCGTCAAGAAGCGGCACCATCTCCATCATCATCTCTTCGAGTGAAGGAGCATCCGCTACGTCTTCATCTGTAATTCCGGTTAGCCCCGTAATAAAAGGCGGTATTGGCACTCCCGGATTTACATAAGAACTATATATTTGAGTTATGCTGTAGTCATGATCTATGATGGCAAGTCCGGCCTGTATAATCTCACCGTCGGACTGCGTGCCGGTTGTTTCGAAATCCAAAACGGCAAATTTCATTGCAATATACGGTCCCTTCCATTCCAGTCTATGTTACAGCATAGCAAAAAAAAGGACATTTGAAAATTAACTGACAAAAAAGCGGTGTTCCCGCCGCTATGCTAAAGGAGGAAACACCGTTCTTTATGCCGACAAAAGTCCATCTCAATTGAGTCCAATCAGCTGATTGGCATATTGAAGTTTACCTCTGTTCAGCCTGCAAACTTCCATGTTATATAGAGGTTCGGTCAACGTTGGGTCATACTGAAGGGCCTGAGCGAACAAGGAGCATGCTGCTTCCAGATTGGAAAGTTTAGCTTGAATACAGCCTAGAACATTACATACCAGTCCCTTGAGTCTAGGGGAGCCATTAAGCATCATGATGGTTTGCAAATGGAGTTCTGACTCATACATCTGCTCCAAACTTAAGTGAGCGAGCGCCAAATAAAAATGAGCTAAAGCACTATCCGGGTAATCCCCCACGACACGTGAAAATTGAGCAATAGCTTGCGAATACATCTGTAGCTTAAAATATCCCTGTCCACGGCTGAAACATTCCAGATGAACCTCGGGGAGAGCTGTAACGGCCTGCTGCTCCGGTTCTAGAGAAGCTGGCTTTTCAAGCTCTTGCTCACGAAGATGACTCATCTTTTCTTCAAACACCAGCCATTCATCCAGCACCCCGTCACTCATGCGTTTGAGCAGATTCCATTTCTGTTGCAATTCCTGTTTGTCCAGACCTTCAGCGGAAGGATAGCGCTTGATAATTTCATCTAACATGTCGTTCATTTCGGCGAAAACATGCTGGAACATCGATGCATCCCCACCCTTAGAAAAATGGATTAGTGCTGTGACCTGTATTCATTTTTTGCTGGATGCACCGATTTCATTCCCCTTCCCAGCCGATTACAAAATCGTAGCGTGCACTTCCTTTTTCATCGTCTGTACCGGTTTGTTCTGCCCATCTACGAACACCACCGTTGGTTTGTGGGCATTCGCTTCCTCTTGTGACATCATGGCATAAGAAATAATAATGACCGTATCTCCAGGCTGGACAAGACGAGCAGCAGCACCATTCAGACAAATGACACCACTGCCGCGTGGCCCAGGAATCACATAAGTTTCAAGCCGAGCACCATTATTGTTGTTCACGATTTGTACTTTTTCATTTTCCATCAAGTCTGATGTTTCCATCAGGTCTTCATCAATGGTAATGCTACCCACATAGTTCAAGTTGGCTTCCGTTACTGTTGCACGGTGGATTTTGGATTTCATCAGGGTTCTAAACACGGGACAGCACCTCCATTTTTTGAATGCGTATATTGTCAATCAATCTTGTTTTACCAAATTTTACAGCCAGTGCGATGAGCAGATCGTCATATGCCTTCAATTCCTCATCGTCTGCAAGAGGTTCCAGACTTGGAAAAGACTGAATTTCAGCATAATCAATGACAGCATGCACGGATTGGCCAATTTGTTCTTGAAGAATACGACGAATGTCATTCGCTGTGATGGCTATGTTGCTCGCTACAGCTTCCTGTACCGCGCGTAATGCCTGAGACAACACCAGCGCCTCCTGACGCAATTCTGAGCTCAAATAGACATTGCGAGAACTCAGGGCCAGGCCATCCTCTTCACGAACAATAGGACAAGGCACAACATCCACAGGCATATTCAAATCATGAACCATTTGTTGAATAACGGCCACCTGCTGGGCATCCTTCATACCAAAAAAAGCTTTCTGTGGCTGTACAATATTGAACAATTTGGATACCACAGTAGTCACCCCATTAAAATGCCCTGGACGTGATGCTCCACATAAACGTTCTGTAATCCCGGATACAGTTATCGTTGTTTGGGTTGGTTGTGGATACATCTCATCCACCGAGGGACTAAATACGATATCCACTCCTTCCGCACGAGCAACCGCTAAATCCCGTTCTTCATCGCGTGGATAACTGTCAAAATCTTCATTTGGGCCGAACTGAATCGGGTTAACAAATATGCTTAACACTACAATATCACTCTGCTGCCTGGCAGCTTGCATCAAACTGGCATGACCTCGGTGAAGATACCCCATTGTTGGTACGAGCCCGACAACGACTTCTCTAGAGTCTGGGGTGTCGTTCTCATGGTTTTTGCGCATAATGTTCAGTTCTTGTCTTAACTCTGTGATCGTCCGTATGACTTTCATTCGTGAGTTTCCACCTTTTCTTTACGTTGTCCGTACAGTCCGTCTACAACACCATCTGCCGCACTGAACACATGTTCCTCTGCGGGGAAAGAGCGATTTTTGACTTCTTTTACGTACGATTCAATACTGCTGCGGATCAGACTGCCTACGTCGCCATAGGTTTTAACAAATCGTTTGGGCGTATATGGTGAGGCATATTGAACCACATCATGGAAAACGAGCACCTGTCCGTCGCATCCACGACCTGCACCGATGCCAATCGTCGGGATCGACAATTCGTTCGAGATCGCCTCAGCCACTTGTTCTGTCACAAGTTCAAGTACTATGCCGAAGGCTCCGGCTGCTTCAAGTGCTTTGGCTTCATCCATCAGACGTTTAGCATCTGCTGCGTCCTTGCCTTGAATGCGGTAACCTCCAATTTGATTCACCGATTGAGGTGTGAGTCCAATATGTCCTAGCACAGGCACACCTGCTTGCACAACGGCTTTGACCGTCTCTGCAATTTCAATGCCACCCTCCATTTTGACTGCATGAGCATGACCTTCCTGCATTAGACGACGTACACCTTTCAACGTTTCATCTACGCTGCCGTGATACGTCATAAAAGGCATATCTGCCACGATAAACGTATTTTCCGCACCACGCACAACGGAACGAGTATGGTACACCATATCATCGATCGTTACGGGTAAGGTAGAATTGTAACCTAGGACGACATTACCCAGGGAGTCTCCCACCAGAATCATGTCAATGCCAGCTTCTTCGGCGAGCAGAGCAGTTGGATAGTCGTAAGCTGTAATCATGCTCAGCGGGATGCCATCCTGCTTGTATTTTTTCATTTTCACAATGTTTAACGGTTGTTTATTGGCCATATTTTCCTGTGCCCCTCTCACCTTTTCAAATTAAACGCAACAAAAAAACCTTTTAGTTTTCCACTAAAAAGTCCCGAAAAGTCAAAAAAGAGTCACTTGCGATCGTCCCTTCTGTCTCGGTCCTCTTCGGCTCAGAGCAGAATCCAACAATACATTTGAACTTATTCCATTGTTTTTCTTACCAGTGCTGTCTACCAACGTAAAACGCATCAAGCAGAACAAAGGTTACTACTCCACGGAGTGCAGCTCGGTCTAAATCGTCCGATACCGCCTCACGAAAAACAGTATACCAAAGTTCTGCTCGAACTTCACGTTTTATGTTTAAATTACCAGTGAAGATTCGACAAAATGTCAGCTTCCCCAATTCACTTCTCCAGAGACAATAAGTTCACGTTCTCCATCCAGTCTTTCCACGATTAGTGCACCAGAAGAATCCAATCCTACAGCCGTGCCTTCTATTACACCGTAAGGATTCGTAACCGTAATCTTTCGGTTCAACGACACGGACAGTGCCTCCCATAGGGATGAAATAACTCCAAAACCTTCTTTTTGATATAGAAAATAGAGATGTTCAAGCTCTGTCAGAATGGCTGCCGCAAGTTCGGTTCGATCCACTGTCTGTCCTGTTTCAATCTTGATGGATGTTGCGATCTGCCTCAAGTCTTCAGGATAATCCTGGGAATCAAAGTTTGCATCAACCCCAATACCCGCTATACAATACCGAACCTCATGGTCCTCCACCGCTGATTCCAGCAAAATCCCACACATTTTGCGCCCATCGATCAACAGATCATTAGGCCATTTAATCCCTGCTTCTGCGCCAGTACAAGCTCGAACAGCTCGGCATACGGCAACTCCGGTCAGAAGAGTTAGCTGGGGGGTATGATGCAGAGGGAGTTCCGGCCTTAACAACACACTCATCCAGATCCCTTTTCCAGGAGGAGAAAACCACTTTCTACCAAACCGTCCTCGGCCTCCAGTCTGTTCTTCCGCAAAAACTACTGCTCCTTCAGCCTCTCCTTCTTCAGCAAGCTTCTGGACATCGCCCTGTGTTGACAAGGTTGAACCTAGCATCACTGCTTTACGACCAAAAACCTTTGTCCCTAGAGATAGCTGGAGCCCAGTTGCATCGATACTCTCGGGTTTGGTGACCAAACGATATCCCTTACGCGAAACAGCTTCAAACTCATATCCCATGTCCCGCAATTTATTCACATGTTTCCATACTGCCGTTCGGCTGATGGACAGTTGCCGGCTGATCTCTTCACCAGACACGAATTGTCCACTCGCCTCTTGTAACATATGTAACAAATCCTCAGACTTGGTCATTTGCAGTCACCCGTTTCACTTCAGTACACAATGCTTCATACTGATTCATTATATTTCCGATGGCTGTTTCCTTAAGTAAATGTTTCATGAGCTGGCCGAGCCAAGGCCCACCCTTACGCTCTACCAATTGCAACACCTGTTCACCCGTGATTTGCAGTTCTTTTATTTCGTGGACGGGCATGGATCGACTCCAGCTGGCCGCATGAGTTTGAACTCTAGCCATCTGTTCATGTGCCCGCTCCGAACCATCACGCCACTTTTGGGGAAGTTGCTTTTGCAGAATTAACCAGTCGTTCGCGGCTTGAGCACCACAAGAGAGCACCGTAACAATCCAGTTTTCCCGTAGCAGGTTATCATCTTCACAATGCTCCACAAAAGTGGTCACCAACTCTTCCACCTGAAGCACACCTGTGATTCGAATTCGATGCTCATTTGAAAATGTCCACTGTCTTAGCAGCTTGTCTGCCTCTTCTCGGGTATATCGACCAGCTAATAACACACACGACCATCGCAGCAAGACATGTTCCCCTGTCAAATGCTCCAACCCAACTAACAGCTCTTTGTTGAATCTGCTGGAATCTATCGGAGCTTTAACATACTCTAATGCCCTGCTCCGGAATAACAATTCCAAACCCTTCTGAGGATGAGGACCCGCCATCATTTTCACCATCTCTGTGCGAACCCGCTCCATGGCAATATGCTGAAGTAATTCGCGTTGATCGACGAGCCCTTTCCAGGTATTGTAGGCAATGCTAAAATCAAAGACCGACGCAAATCGTATACAACGAAGCATCCGCAGTGCATCCTCACCGAAACGTTCAACCGCCAGGCCTACACATCGCACAAGCTCTTGCTTAATATCCATCTGCCCACCAAACGGATCCACGATCGTTCCATCAACATGCATGGCTAGAGCATTCATTGTAAAATCCCGCCGTTGTAAATCTTCTTGGATATTCTGTACAAATTGTACCGCAGAAGGTCTACGATTATCCTGATACTCTGACTCTGTACGAAATGTAGTGACTTCAAAATAATAACCGCCTGATCGGACAGTTACCGTGCCATGCTGTAATCCTGTAGGAATACAGTCGTCGAATATGCCCATGACTTGTTCCGGTGAAGCCGAAGTTGTAATGTCCATATCATCAACAGCTCGCCCTAACAATTCATCACGAACACAACCGCCAACCCAGTAGGCCTTGAACCCTTCTTCATTTAATCGCTGGAGTACCTTTTCACTTTGTTTTGCCATTTCATCATCTGCTTGTGTCCAATGAACCACCACATCTCACCTCTTCTCTTGCCTGCTGTGGTCTCCCCCAGGCTAGCCGCAAACGGGGTTCAGACTAGGGATTTCTCTTCCAAGCACACGATAGTATATCTGTTCATATTGCTGACGAATTGAATCATTGCAGAAATCATGATGCGCACGTTGAAGACATGCTTCCCGGAAATCTGCAGCCAATTTTTCGCTAGTCAGCAGACGTATTGCGTTTTCTGCCATAGACTTGGTATCTCCAATTGGCGAGAGAAATCCAGTTTTCCCATGTAACACGAGTTCCGGAATACCGCCAGCTAGTGAACCAATCGTAGGCACGCCGCATGCCATCGCCTCAAGTGCTACCAAACCGAAGCTTTCCTTCTCAGAGGGAAGCATTAAAATATCGGCCATTGATATAACATGGGCAATATCGTCTTGTCTGCCAAGGAAATGAACCTTGTCACTCAGACCCAGTTCTTGAATTCTGCATTGAATTTTAGGCAAATCCGGACCCTCACCCACAAACAACAGTTTTGCCGGAACCTGTTCTTGAACCTGACGGAAGACTTCAACCACGTCTTGTGTTCGCTTGACCGGGCGGAAATTCGAAATGTGCATCAATATTTTTTCATTGGGTGCAGCATAATCGCGACGCAAACTCGCTGCATCTCTAGGATAATACACACGTTTATCTATAAAATTATAAGTCAGGTCAATCGGACGCTGGATATCTAGCAATTCAACGGTTTCACGAATCAAATCCTGGGAGACGGCTGTAACCGCATCACTCTCATTAATCGCAAGGCGGATCAAGTCTTTCAAGGACTCATCCTGGGCAAGAACCGTAATATCTGTTCCATGAAGCGTCGTAACCACTTTCAGATTGTCTCCGACCATCTGTTTGGCTAGAAATGCGCACACGGCATGAGGTACCGCATAATGCACATGAAGCAAGTCGAGCTGCTGCGTTTTCGCTACCTGAGCCATTTTGGTCGCCAATGACAGGTCATACGGAGGATACCGAAATACGTAATAATCATTAACCTCTACTTCATGATAAAAAATATTTTTCTGAAACTTTCCTAATCTAAAAGGAATACTGTTCGCAATAAAATGAACCTGATGTCCCTGTTCGGCCAATAATTTGCCGAGTTCCGTTGCGACCACCCCAGATCCTCCGAGGGACGGATAACAGGTAATTCCGATTTTTAGCTTTTGATCCATCCGGTTGGACTCCTTTGATCTCCTACATTATGTAGGTTGATATCATGCAACGGAAATGTTTAAGATGCCATGATTTGTTTTATGATTAGCTTTCAATCAGAGAGCTTTCAGACAACGTGTAAACGTTGTTCTATTTATATATACATACGTTGGATTCGTTTATACGCCAAACTGCTTGACCACATAAGGTGTTATCGTTGCAAATCCTTCTGCAAATGGGATTAAGCTTCGTTGCCCAAGCAAGGAATCACGTGCTCTCACCCGTTCGATATAACCTTGATTCAGCGGCGTAGATACGATGCCTTCCCCTTGCTCAAATTGAGATCGATAACAACGAAGAGATGCTTCCTTCTGCTCGTAGTGTTCCGAAATATCCACAATTAAATCCGTAGGACCGATATCGTTAATAAAGTAGAAGTAGACTTCCTTCACTTGCACGGCAGGCATGTCAGGCATATAGTTTCGAAGCTTAGCGTTAAATACCGCTTCTTGCACGAGTTTACTGCACATGATGTGATCGGGGTGCCGATCCTCCCAATAAGGCGCAAAAACGATACGCGGTGCATGTCTCCGTATCTCTGCGGTTATTGCTTGTACATGTTCTGGTGTGATATAGAGGCCACGATCGGGTAAACCGAGATTTGTTCGACACGAAAGACCGAGGACGCGTGAGGCTTGCTCCGCTTCCTCGGTTCTGCGTTCTACGGTGCCATTGGAGGACATCTCTGCACGAGTCAGATCACATACGCCTACCTTCAACCCGGCAGCCGTATGTTTAGCGATCGTTCCAGCCATTCCAATCTCAGCATCATCCGCATGCGCTCCGAAGACCAGTATATCTAGACTCATTGAGAGTCCCCCGTATTCAATCCCGCTTCCGGCTTGTACTTATGTACGAGCTCTCTCCAACCAAAATCACCACGATCTAACGCTTTGACAAGAATCTCAGCCGTAGCAATGTTAGTTGCCAGTGGGATTCCCTGTACATCGCACAGACGAAGCAGTGCATTGATGTCTGGCTCGTGTGGTTGTGCCATTAACGGATCACGCAGAAATATGATCAGGTCCATCTCATTTTGCGCAACCAAAGCTCCAATCTGTTGGTCGCCTCCCAGTGGTCCTGATTCAAAACGATGAATCTTTAGAGATGTTCCTTCCATAATGCGAAGACCTGTTGTGCCTGTTGAATAAAGCTCGTGTTCCGTAAACACAGGTTCATAAGCTGTAACGAAGTTTACCATTTCTTCTTTTTTGCGATCATGGGCAATAAATGCAATTTTCAACATGACAATCTTAATCTCCTTTAGTCAATAAAGTGGTCAAAGCCGTAGATGAGTCCTGTATATTCCAGCACCTTCTGTATACCTATCTTGACTCCTGGCATATAACCAGCACGCTCATATGAATCATGACGAATCTTCAGCGACTGTCCGTAATCACCGAATACAACTTCTTGCTGCGCAAATACCCCTGGTAAACGCACACTGTGGATGCGGAATCCGTTGTAATAGCCTCCACGTGCACCCTCAATCGTTTCTTCCTCATTCGGATTTCCTTGACGGATCTCCTCACGATTGGCTGCGATCAGTTCTGCTGTTTTGATTGCAGTACCTGATGGAGCGTCCAGCTTCTGATCGCCATGATATTCAATAATCTCCACGTTAGGCATATGTTTGGCAGCCTGTGCTGCAAAACGCATCATCAAGATTGCGCCAATTGAAAAGTTCGGTGCGATCAGCCCGCCAATCCCTTTCTCCTGACATTGCTTGTCCAATTGCTCAATCTGCTCCGGCGTGAAGCCGGTAACCCCCATGACAGGTCTTACGCCGTGGCGGATTGCAATCTCCGTATGAGCATACGCGAATTGAGGCACTGTAAAATCAACCATGACCTGCGGTTTGGTTTCGGCAAAAGCCATCTCAATATCATCCGTTAACAGCACACCACACTCTGGCAACCCTACAAGTGTTCCTGCATCCGTGCCAACACCGGAGCGGTTGACAGCGGCTACAAGCTCCAGTTCTGGATCCTGTAGTACCAGCTTTACCACTTCACGGCCCATTCGGCCAGCCGCTCCGATCACGGCAACTCTTATCACTTCACTCATCTTAGCTGCATCTCCTCACAAAAAATAGTTCATCTAATGTATTCAACCTATGCTCCTCTACCCCATCCAATCGCTTGAATGTGAAGATCAATATTATTGCATGGATCTCATACGTTGCTTCGTTTCCTGTAACATCTGTTGCAACTGCCCATTCTGCGGATCAAGCAATATGGCATCTTGCAGCACCTGCAGCGCATCTCTATATTCATTCAGATCACTGTAGGCCAGCGCCAGCATCACATGAGCTTCCACAGAAAGTGGATCTAACCTAATCGCTTCTTTCAGAAGTAAAGACGCTTCAACATACGGCTTGGATGTTTCTCTTGCAGACTGTTCTAGCAATAATTTCGCCTTGATGATCAGCTGCTTTGCCTCAAGCGTCTGCAGATGGAGCCTATATTCTTCGGTGCCTTCAGATAGCTCTACCGCCTTGCGAGCATATTCCAGCGCAGGAAGTAGATGTTTACTGCGGGCGTGTGTAATAGAACAGCGATAATACAACTCGGCATGTTCCGGGTGAGCATGAATTGCCGCTTCGAACCAGCGAATGGCCTGCTCAAAATCATTTTGTAAAATACAGCGATATGCCTGCTGCATATAATCTTCTGGTTTCATCATCAAGCTGACCCTCCCCGTGCGGGTGATGGTACAGCATATGTAATTTACGCCTAATCGGTGTGTTTTGGAGTCCACCGATTTGCGTCGCGGGTATTAAATTTATGCATGACCTTATCATGAGCCTCGGCCAGATCAATACCAAGCGAGTTTGCAAAGCAAATGGTGATAAATAAAATATCGCCAAGTTCAAGTTCGATGGAATTATCAGCTTCAGAAGCCTTCTTCGGTTTCTCGCCGAACTCGTGATTCACTTCACGGGCAAGCTCCCCAACCTCTTCAGACATCCGGGCCAGCATGGCCAAAGGACTGAAATACCCCTCTTTGAACTGGGAAATATAGAGATCAACCTCACGCTGCATTTCCGCCATACTTTTTTCCATGAGAGCAGGTTCCCCTTCTATCTGGTGTCGTGTTTGTTCATAATAATATCAGTTATTGAGGTTCACTTCCACCATCATCCGGCACAAATTCGTTTTTAATGATCATAGAAATAGGTATACTAAAGGATGGGAATGATTGCTTCCTCATTCTAATCTAACTACAGAGAGGGATCTTATGAGCACTGCCAAAACGTGGTTTCAATTAAAGCTCGTGTTACCTATTCTACTGGGTACAGCCCTGTATGCCTTCGGGCTACTTTATTTCATTATACCTAATCAACTGATGGAAGGCGGACTTACTGGCGTTACCGTATTGATTAACTATGCCTTCGGTGTTTCTCCTTCACTGACCACATTGATCCTTAATGTGCCGCTGTTTCTCATTGGCCTTAAAGTTCTGGGCGGCAGACAGATGATCTATACTGGCATCGGGGTTGGGGCTCTGACGGCATTTTTATGGCTGTTCGAGAAGTTGATCCATCAGGGCTGGATTGAACCTTTACATACGGAGAACGACCTTCTCTTGGCCGCTTTGTACGCAGGCGTGACCCTTGGAGCCGGCCTTGGCATCGTTTTCCGCTGGGGTGGAACGACAGGTGGCTCAGACATTATCGCACGGATCTTGAACCGTAAATATGGCTGGAGTATGGGGCGTGTGCTGTTAGGCATCGACTTTGTCATCATCGGACTTTCACTCATCTACATTCCTAAGGAAAAAATTCTTTATACGCTTGTAGCCGTATTTATCGCATCCAAAGTGATCGACTTCATTCAGGAAGGCGCCTATTCTGCTCGTGCTTTCATGATTATCAGCGACCATGCTCCCGAAATAGCGGATCAAATTACGAAGGACATGGATCGAGGCGTTACGCTCATCCCAGCCATTGGTGCATACTCCAAACAAGCGAAACATATGGCCTACTGTGTCATCTCCAGACAAGAATTTCGTAGGCTTCAGACCATAGTGCGCTCAATTGATCCTAGAGCGTTTGTCATAATTAGCGATGTGCACGATGTTCATGGTGAAGGGTTCAAAGAAAGCTGAAGCCTGCTCTGGTTTATAGAACATAACAAAAAAACCTCTTCCAGCATTCCAGGCCAAGATGGGCTACTGTGTGCGGCAAGAGGTTTTTCCAGATTCACAGACATGTGTCTATAATACGAACTGATCACTAGTGACGATATGTAAAAATATCATTCTGCTGGGCATGATATTTCCGATACCCCGCATAACTGAGCACAGCCACAATTACTGAACTGATCACTAGTCCCGCCACACGGCGGTCCGGACCCTGAACAAATGGTACAAACGCACTCTCATCCTTCTCTCGTCCAAACAATTGATTCACCAGCTCTTCTCCATGAGCAATCATACTCCCGAGCTGCGTTGTATCGGATGTCTTCGCATTCGACAGACCTTTGAGATGGGATAACCACGCATCCATTTGTACGATCTGATATGGCTCAAGCCGAATAATGGCTGCGGGACGTATCGTTTCATAATGCTCCTCAAGTACAGCATATCGATTGGCCAAAATTGTTGCACTCTGGTTCTGATTCGCCGCCTGCGACAACGCATCCAGATCGTTCTTCACAATTTTATAATATTGGAGCCAGAGCGGTTTGGTCGAATTCGCTAGACTGTCGGCTGCAAGTCTGAGCTTGGCCGAAGCCTGCTGAAGGAAATGTTTATCCCCTTTGAATTTGACTGCCGCCTCCTTTACTTCCACCACCGTTTCTGACAGCGCATGAATACCCTCAACTGAGGTTTGACCCTCGAATGAGATGTGCTGCAGACTGTTACTGATCCGTGTAATACTTGCGCGTACTTCCTCCATATTATTTTCGAGCACTCGGCGATATAGTACAGCAGCTTCTTCATTTAATTGTGCAATCGTATAACTTGAGGACACTTTCTTGTTCGCATTTGGAATAGATTCATCACTTTGCGCTGACACCGCGTATGAAGCATTTGTCCAAAGCAGCAGAGCCATGAATGATACCGCCAGCCATCCCTTTATACTCCTGAATGTTCTCGTCATGGACATCCCTCCCATCATCAATGTATGGCGAGGGATAGTCGGTTAGAACAAGCTAAACGTGTAAGCTTACGCTCTTTTGGCCTGTTTTAGCGCAAGCCACGCAGCGAGAATACTTGCGATGGTTAATGTAAAAGTAAAATTACGAACAGCTTCGACATGCTGATACATCGTTGCAGGCAGCCACGGGTAGATGTCATATGTATAATCCATTGTATCGTTCAGCAGTGTCCATAGACCTGCCACGATTAATGCCAACCAACGGAACCCAAAGAAACGTACATAGATCAGCGCTTCAATCGCCATTGCACTGTGGGAAGCAATCAACATCCAGTCTTGCCAATGCTGCGTGCCTCCTTGAGCCCAGCCTGCAAAAATAATGGATACGGCCCATACCCCATATTTCACAGAGGTTACAACCGCAAGAGCCTGAATGACATGTCCGATCCGCTGAAGAACTACCGACTTGACCGGATACAACACCCACAAAAGAGCCAAAGTAAAAAACAGACTTGCTGTCGGACTGTCTGGTACAAATACGATCTGCCATGTCGGCTGCTGCGCTAGCGTCAGTTTCATCTGCTCGCCATACCAGATATAACCGTATACCGTGCCTAGCGCATTACACCAGAATAGAAGCCATAGGAAATACCGATTGGTCAGGAATTCCCTGCTCCAAAAAAACGATAAAGCCACGTGCACTGCACCTTCCTTTCTTCACTCATTCTTAAAGTCTTAGATTCTTAAATCCTAAAATCCTTAAATCCTCAACGCCGTAACTCGGTACCACCTTTTCTCCAAATGACTTCAAAAAAACCTGACCGCATTACGATCAGGTTTTCTCATTAATTCGATTTTACTGTTCCGCCTTCTGTTTCGCAAGCCATTCAGCCAGATGAGTGATCTCCTCATCCGTTACACCTTGGGCTATGGCATTTTCATACTGAGGCTGCATTCTGTTATAGCCTTCTTTTATGATGGCCAAAATTTCTTCCTGACTGTGTTTGTCTCCCACTCCGCGTAGAGAAGGACCGCCGGCACCTTTCATATCCGCTGCGTGACAGCCAATACAGCCGGCTTTTTTGTACGTTTCCATTGCAGGATTATCCTTGTCAACAATTGCGACTTCTTCCTTCTGTCCTGGTGCATTGGAAGTAGGTAGTCCCTGTTCATGTTTCTCCAGGGCTTCCTCTTCCCGCTGAATATGCTCTGGCTTCTGACCTGTCGCTTCAAGCTCGTGCTTGTAGTGAGTCCAGGCTACGTTTGTCAGATAGAACACTGAAATTACCGACAGTAACATTAAAGAAGAAGCAATAGGACGTTTGTAGAAACGACGTTCTTTCCCCGTATCCAGGAAGGGAGCCAGCAGCAAAGCTCCAAATGCAACGCCGCTAACACCCAACACGCCGAGTAGAACATAATCTCCGGATGCATATGGGTATTTCAGGTACTGATAGAGAAAAAGAAAGTACCAGTCCGGCATCGGAATAACTGATGCACTTGGATTGGCCGGATAACCGAGAGGTGCAGGTTCAGAGATGGTCAACACCAGAATGCCGACCAATACAACGACACCGACCATCCACTCCTTCAGCAAGAAGTTAGGAATAAAAGCTTCTGATTTGCCGGGGTAAGCCGTATAGTCGGGCGGAGTAATAAACCCCGAACCTTTGCGAACCCGTGAATCACCGACAAAGATAATCTTTTCCTCATCCTTATTCTTGTGCCCGTGAGCCATTACGTTTCCTCCCTTCTTTGGTTTATAGTGGTCCGGAAATGCCTTGTCTGCGGATCATAATAAAGTGTCCGACCAGAAGCACCAGAAGCACCGCAGGGAGGAAGAAAACGTGCAATGCGAAGAACCTTGTTAGTGTCTGGGCGCCAACGATTGTTCCCCCTTGCAGGAATTCTTTGATAATCGGTCCAAGCCAAGGTACGGTGTTGGCAATCTCCAGTGTTACTTTTGTCGCAAAATAAGCTTTGTTATCCCAAGGCAACAAATATCCTGTCAGACCCAGACCCAGCATGACGAAGAAAATCAGCATGCCGACAACCCAGTTCATCTCACGCGGAGCCTTGTAAGAGCCTGTAAAGAAAACACGCATCGTATGTAAAAACATCATGACGATAACCAGACTGGCTCCCCAATGGTGCATACCACGTACGATCTGACCGAAAGCTACTTTCGTTTGCAAATACTCAACACTTGCATAAGCATTAATAATATCGGGTACATAATACATCGTCAGGAACATGCCTGACAAAATCTGAATTACCGTGATAAAGAACGTCAATCCGCCAAAACAGTATACGAATGCGGAAAAGTGATGAGCCGGGTTAACGTGCTCTGGCACTTCATGATCCGCAACGTCCCGCCAGATTGGCGTGATGTCAAGACGTTCATCAATCCAGTCATAGACATTTTTAAACATCTACATTCACGCCTCCTATTTCACTCGGGTGTTCGGAACAATCTCGCCAAGATAAACCCAACCTTGTTCTTCCTTGACCACATATTCATCCAGCGGTTTCGGGGCTACGGCAAGATTCTTCCCTTCCTTGTCATAGTGCGCACCGTGGCAAGGGCAATGATACTCATTCGGGTAATTCTTGTCGCTATTCCAGCCCACTGTACATCCCAAATGTTTACAGATAGGTGAAAGCGCATAAATTTTACCTTGTTCGTCCTTACGAATCCAGGCCACAAGCGAGGCATTACTCAAATACCAGCCATCTTGCTGTTTCAATTCAAACGTAAATTCTTGAGGTTCATTTGTAATTTTGCTGATCTCAGCTACTTTGACAGAGGCTCCTTCTCCCTTATGCTGTAAAATGGGGTCCACCGCAAAACGGACCATAGGAAGAATTGCACCGGCGGCCATGTAGGCTGTAGCTCCACCAAGCGTGTACGTCAAAAACTGCCTGCGAGACATTTCCATTCTGCTTGGCGGTTTAATCGAGGCTTCGTGCTGGTCATGCTCACTGCTCATACTGTCTCCAACCCCCTTTTTCAGCCAACTCTCTCAATCGGTTTCATTTTCAGAAATTCCACGACTTACTAGAACATACATAATCATATAGTAGCCCTAGAATACCGTCAAGAATTTGTCACACATTTTTAAGCTTCTGTTGTAAGCGTTATTAAAAACTGTTGGAAATTTGTCACATTTGTCATCAAGACGTCACTTTTTCCATAGATTTCGTATACACTCCCCAACATATTGAGCTATTGACTTGTTTTCCATGTTCTGAAGAAGATCTTTATGACTTAAAATCAAGTCCGCATTGGAAATTTCTACGCCTTCAAACGACCCATCTGCTGTCATAATAACCACATATTTGAATCCCGAAGCTTTAAGTTCAGCTGATAAGGTATTTAATGTCATTGACATTTCCGTACTACTGTAATGATATGCTGGATAGGTCATAATCCTTCCTTTAAAAGGAATCTCGACCATATCCAAAAAATCTCGCAGCCGCTCCAATGCTTCCGTTGCTTCAACCGGTGATAGCTTACCACTCATAGCCGTGAATGGAACGAGGCATGTATCCAGATAGAGTTGCAGTTCAGCCCAGCTGTCTTGATTCATCTCACTGAATTTCAATTCCCTTTATCCCCTTCCTATCCATTTTATGCCCATATTATATATGAGCATGTGGTATAAAGCTAGATTTCATTTTGTTTTTCAAACGCATATCAAAAAAGGAACACGCGGCTGCGCATTCCTTTTCATCAATCTTTAATTCTATATGATCTGTCATTGATCTGTTAATTAATGGTCCTCAGTTCATCCGTAAGACTCCGGAAAGCTACTTCGTCTCCGGTCGCCAACGCTTTGTCGATCTCCAAATAAAGCTTCTCACTCCGCTGTTTGCGAAGCGCCTCGTCCCAAACCATCTCAGCTGCCAGCCCCAACATGACTTCATACGTAACTTTCATTTTATCCAATAGGATGCACCTCCAAAACGGATTTAAGAGCTCCTATATTCTCTTCCTTTGTCCACATAACCCAGTGCAGTTCTGGACATCCGCTGCAGATCAGCTTCAGTCAGTTCACGAATCACTCTTGCGGGCGTACCCAAAGCGAGAGTATAGGGCGGAATTTTACTATTCTCAGTCACCACAGAACCGGCCCCAATCAGTGAATACTCACCAATTTCAGCGCCATTAAGTATAATGGCTCCCATGCCAATCAGCGCTCCCGTTCCAATGATACAACCATGAATGATTGCAGCATGTCCTACAGAGACATCATCTCCCAGTATGAGAGGCTGATCGGTGTTCACATGTCCTACAGCATTATCTTGAATATTGCAGCGCTTTCCAATCTTAATAGGTGCCAAATCAGCTCGAAGGACTGCATTGAACCAAACAGAAGAATCTTCCCCCATCTGCAGATCACCTATCAATTGCGAACCTTCAGCTATATATATTGAAGGATGTAACTGTGGTTTTATACCTTGGTATGGAATTATCATTCGTATCACTCCTTCATTTTGGGAGTGATTGTAGCAACTTGTCCTTCACTTGTCAAACGCAATCGGTGTAACCTCAGTCGAGAGAGATCGACAAGATGCAGCAAGCCTAGACCCCCAAGTTGTCATCTGTACTGTCTTGCCCTGGTCATGCTCACCTGTTCGTATTAACCCTAGATGAAGCATCATTTTGATGATCCGCTTGTTATAAACGTCTTCTGGAGCATCATAGTAGAAAGGCTGAATAAAAGGACCTATTTGCTCGAACAGTGATTCCATCGTCGACCACTCGCCAGCGCATTCACCTGTCCAATACACAATCGAGGCCAGATTTGGAACAGCACCTTTATAAAGTCTTAACCAAAACCGAAACAACTGCATCATTTCGGCTGCATTCTCGGCACTCAGCTTGTCTTCACCAGCCGCCGTCAGTCTGAGCAAGTTCTGCTCTTCACGAATTAACCGGTGATGATAGGCGTAATCATACAACAATGCAAAACGGTCAGGGTAATCCTTGAAAGAGCGACCATACCCAAAGCGCCATCCAGCTCTGCCTACCAGTTCCTCAGAAATATAGAGATGCTCCATCAGCTGTTGCTGAGATCGACGGTACATCATGCCTTCCGCATTCACCACTATCTCATGTTGCTGTACAAACTTCAGGAACAACTTCAGATCGTCTGCCATCAGATGATATTCCTCCCGATACATGGAAGGCTCTGTTGTTTTGACAATACCTGCTCGTAAATGAGTTGATAGTACATCTCTAAACCTTAGTTTCAAATCTTCTGGAACCCGGTAGAGATATCTTGTTTGCTGTGTAGTACCATTGAAGAGCCAACCGCTCTTGGTAAAGCGAATGATCAGATCTCGTGGATTCGTACCTGTCTCACTCTCCTTTTTATCCATCGATTGGCGGGCTATGGCGATGAGCTCCTCCATGCCAAAATATTGGCGTGGATCAAATAACAAGTTATTCAAAAAACGTTGATCTGCTCGATCCAATTGTCGCACTTGCTGCTCAAAGAAAGGTTTACTGCCCAATGTCGTGAGGATGCTCTGGATGAGTTCATGTTTGGAGTTGGGCTTGCATTCGCATTGATAGTAGTCTGCAATTCGGTTAAGCTGACCAATATCAGCAAAAGTCAGCATATCTGCTAGATTCATGGGTTCATCGCCTCGCCCGTTCACAGTTTACAGGCTGCTGATTCAGGCCTGAAACTATGTGGTTTTGTATACAGGGTTGACGGATTCTGCACAATCTAAACCTTTTTTTGCATTTTTTTGTTTTTCACCATCATATGCTTCCAATTATTCAAACAGAAGAAAAAGAGTACGATAGAGTTCCTAACCGCCATTCTTTCTCTTAGATCAAGCCAAATAGTATTAAAAAAAAACAACCTGAGTATTGTTCACTCAGATTGTTCGGCAGCTTCCATAGACAGATGTTGTGTGCAATTGTATAAAATCGGAATCCAGTCACTTTGTTCTTTTTCTAAAACGGTCAGCGACAGGTTCCCTATTCGTTCGTTGTATTGGTCTTGAAATAACGCTGCTAACAGGTTAGCAAGAAAAGCACCATGCGTCACGATAAGTACATTTTGCTCAGCGTATGTAGACCATAGATCGTTCAGAAATGCTAGTGCTCGCACTTGAATGTCCTTGATTTGCTCTTGCCCCAGATCAAGTGTATCCCAAGATTCCCCCCAGCGTGTAACCCTCTCATCTGAAGTGAGGCCCTCTACCTGACCAAAACCTCTTTCTTTCAGTCGTGCGTCTGGCTCAAGCATAGGTACATGCAGCATCCGTGAAAGAATCTCACCTGTCTCTTGTGCTCTAGATAAGCCACTCGTCACAATATAATCCCAATGGTAATCGTCAGACTCCAGTCGTTTACCAAGCCGCTCTGCTTGATTCCGACCTACCTCATTCAACGGAATATCAGTCTGACCCTGTATACGGCCAGCCGCATTCCAATCTGTGAGACCATGACGAACAAGTCCAATTCGCACGTTTATCCCTCATTTCTCCTCAGGCAAACGCAGGTTGACTACCCTACGCACGCACACCATGTTTCCGTTTATTCGTTGACCTATGCATGCGTCCAAGTGAAAATAAAGCCATACCGATGGCAAGCAGTGATAGAGCCATCCAGTACTGCGGATAAGCTGGACTCATACTTACAACAAAAGGTTCAATGATGCTCCCTTGGTCTGCCTGCGGAATGTTGTACTTGTATAATCCTGAGGATGACGCTGTACTTCCGGCAACCCCGGTTTCAAGTATGCCCGTTGTCATGGCATTAGATTTCTCAGCCTCAGATATCTCTGGCTTAAACATCGCCATGTACAAGAAACTGCATAAAAAAATGGCCAGGAACGCCGCAATCCACAAAGACATATGTTTACGGATCGCGGCAGAGAAACGATTAACCTTCGCCTCTTCAGGCAATAACCATGGGGACTCCATGTAAATCCGGTCCATCACGTTTCGGTTGACTCTCTCTGCCTGCTGTTCTGTCACTGGAACCGGAATACTATGCAGTAACATCTGGGCTTCCTCCCAGACGTCAAACTGCTCTGAACACTCTTCACAACCAGCGAGATGTGCTTGAAACGCAATTCGCTGGGGATGAGAGTCCGGCAAATCCCAGACCAGTGCAAACAGTTCCTGGGCTTCATTGCAATTCATCGGTTCTTCATCCCTTCATATGGCTCGTACATCGGCTCGAAGAAATAAGGCTCCAACTGTGTTTTCACGCTTGATCTTGCCCTGAATAACAGTGATTTTACAGAACTGACGCTCTGTCCTAATATACCCGCAATTTCCTGGTAGTCTAGCTGGTCATACTCACGAAGTATAATCGCAGAGCGTTGCTTCTCTGGCAGATTGTTAATCGCATCCCTTACAAGCATGACACGCTCGCTGCGTAGTACAGCATGTTCCGGTGCATTCTCCATAGGAGCCACCGGAACTACACCGCTCTCTTCGAGCGGAACATTTCCACTACGCTGTTTGCGGAGCTCACTCAATACTGTATTTCTCGCAATCGTGTATAACCACGTGGAGAATGAAGCGTCCACCTCACGGAAAGAGTGTAAACTTCGGAACGCCTTGTAGAATGTCTCAGAACAAAGATCCTCTGCCAGCAGCTCCATATTGGAACTTTTCAACATATGATATACGAAAGCCAGTATTTTACGCTGATAACGACTCATCAGCTCGGAATATAACTCCACGTTACCTTCCTTGATCTCTCGAATCAACTGGGAATCCGTCATTTGAGTGCGACCCCTCCTCGCCCATCCATGTGCTTCTCCCCGTTCGACTCTATGCATATATTACCGAACAGGCATTAAAAAGTTGCGGTTTTGACCGCATAAAAAAGGCGTACAGCGCCAATACAGGCCCTTCCGCCAAATTCCCCTATGTAATGGCAATTTCCCCAACGTTTTTACATAACAGTAACATTGTACAACGGTCTGCATCCTCCTGGCAAATCCATTGCTATCCACTTTTGCCGATTTGACATTCATATGCGACTGGATTCGTTGTCATGACTTCTTGAAAAAGCTTATTAAAAAGCCTTACATCCTATAGACGTGGTAAGTCTCAAAAAGGTTACAAAAATGAGATGGTTTTTTTATAAAAATATTATTTTTGTAACTTTATAAGCTCGTTTAACAAATTAATTTTCTTTTTGGACAAAAAAAAAGACCGCTTTCATAAGCGGCCATTGCTCACGTGGAGCAATACAGTTATTGGATAGGAGTGGAGAGAAACCATACTGTACTTTTATTATATGTATCCGTTTTCATTTTGTCAACACTTTGAATACATTTATTTGTAATGTTAGATTACGTCGTATGCCGTGTGCATAATCTCGATCTTTTTTATAATCTAATTAAAACAATTTATACTGGATCAACACAAAAAAAAGAGGGCAACACCGCCCTCTTTCTTTGCCTAAACCCAGACTTGATATCCAAGAGAGTCCAGCAATGCCTTCGCCCGTTCCATGTCCTCTTCCTGACGAAATGACAAACGCATGATCCCCGGCACATCCACCCGATTCTCAATAATTTCCAGGTTGCTCAAGTTGATGTCGTTGGCTCCAAGCTCTGTTGCAATTTTACCAATCATACCCGGAGCATCCTGCACATCTGTATAGAGATCGAATAAAGGTGAGATCATGCCCTTGCGTCGCTCAGGCAAAACGCTACGGAATTCGCGTGCCTGACGGAACGCCTTCTCAATGCCTTCACCATTTTGTTGCTCTAACATAGCGGTAAATGACATCATCTGCTCGTTCCAATCTTTAAGCAGTTCCAGCAACACTTCGCGGTTGCTAAGCAAAATATCTCTCCATACAATAGCGTCACTGGATGCAATCCGTGTAATATCTCGGAAACCGCCTGCTGCTAGCATCTTATAGAGTGGATTCGTTTCATTGTACTCACGTACCTGGTTCACGAGAGCAACGGCGATAACATGAGGCAAATGACTGATTGCCCCAACAATATCGTCATGCAGCAAAGGCTCTACTCGAACAATCTGGGCTCGGGTATGTGCCAACAGATCGGACAAGCGTAGGTAGGCCTCCTCAGGCACTTGCGCGGACGGAGTAAGGACATAATAGGCATTTTCAAATAATACGGCAGAGGCTGCGTCAACACCTGCCCGTTCCGAGCCTGCCATCGGATGTCCACCTATAAAATATGCATCAGTAAGTTGCACATGCTCTGAACAAGCTGCAATCGTTGCTTTTGTACTGCCAACATCTGTAATAATACAACCTTTTTTCAATGGCAATCGGGATAATTGTTTCAAATACGATTCAAGTAAACCAACAGGCACACACAAAAAAATGAAGTCGGCATCCTGCACCGCTTCTTCCAGAGAGAGGGTCGCAGAATCCACAACCCCGCTGGCTATGTACTTGTCCTTTAGTTCTTCCAAATGTGCGTAACCCACCACGGTGATTCCCGGCTTGCCTTTAAAGCAAAGCGCAAGTGAACCGCCGATGAGCCCGACACCAATCATAGCAATTTTTAATGTCATTGATCCTCACTCTTTCCATCGCCAGTATTAAGGGCGGACTAGCTCACTCTCTGCCAGTGTGTTCTCCAGTGCTGCTATAAAAGCACGATTCTGTTCCGCCGTTCCCACAGACACACGAATGTATGTTGGATAGACGTGAAAGCCCGAGCGCACGATAATGCCCTGTTTTAGCAAGGACTGAAATGCTGTGAGGGAAGGCATATTTACATCAACCAAAATGAAATTCCCTTGTGATGAGAAATAACGTAAGCCAAGTCGGGAAAATTCATTCTGCAGCCATTCCCGATCTGCGGCATTACGCTGGGAACAGTCCTGTACAAATGCCTGATCCTGGAGAGCAGCTTTGGCCGCAACTTGCCCAAAACGGGAGGTATTAAACGGTTCACGTACACGGTTAATCAGATCAATGACCTCTGGACGGGCAATACCGTATCCAATACGAAGAGATGCCAAACCGTAAATTTTAGAAAACGTGCGCAACACGACCAGATTCGAGTAACGATCAATCAGTGGAATGCTTTGTGGATAAGCTTCATCCGTGACGAATTCATAATAAGCCTCATCCAGTACCACCATCACATGGGAAGGCACCTGATCCATAAAAGTAATCAGATCCTGTTCAGAAACAATCGTACCTGTAGGGTTATTCGGATTGCATATCCAGACAGCTTTGGTCTTGTCGTTGATTTTCGCCAGCATGGCTGGCAGATCATGGGTTCCATTTTTCAAAGGCACCTCAATCGTTACCGCACCTTCAATGTCCGCATTGCTCTTATATACGGAGAAGGTCTGATCCGCCATAATAGTTTCATCCCCAGGAAGGAAAAAGGCTCGCGTAATCAGCGCTATAATCTCATCGGACCCACATCCAAAAATCAGATTGCTTCGCTCTACTCCCAAATGTTCAGCAAGTACTTCCGTTAGTTCAGCAGAACTTCCATCAGGATAGACGCTGACGTTAGCCATTTCCTTCGTAATGGCTTCAAGTGCAGCAGGCGAGCTGCCATAGGGATTCTCATTGGAGGCCAGCTTAATGACTTGCTCCAGCCCCAGCTCTCGTTTCACTTCTTCTATTGGTTTGCCCGGCTTATACACGGGGAGATCAACAATCTGGGATTTCGGTTTCAAATTGACCGCCTCCTATTGTTCAAAATTACAGTTCTTATGAACTCTGTTATCCTTTTAATTGTGCCACAAAGTTACGAATTTGCAACAGTCCAGCTTCACGAGTAGCCGCATTTTCAAGGAGCGGAAGGGTCTCTTCCACTTGCCGTACAATAGCACTTCCAACGATAACACCGTCGCAGATACGGGAGAAACGAGCTACCTGTTCATGACTGGATATACCAAATCCTATGGCAACAGGCAGGTCAGTCAAGCTTTTTACCGTTTCAATAAATTTCTCTACTCCATCAAAAAATGATGCACGTTCGCCGGTTACACCGAGGGATGAAACACAGTAGATAAACCCACGCGCTCCGGATAGAATCTGCTCCATTCTTGCGTTGGATGTAGGAGCTACGAGCGGCACCAGATGAACTCCAGCTTCATCGGAACGGCGACGTATATCAGCCGCCTCCTCAATCGGCAAGTCCGGGATAATTAAACCGCTGATATCGTGTTTGACCAACTCGTCGAAGAAAACATCGAGCCCGGTTTGGAGTACCGGGTTGTAATACGTGAACAGAACAAAAGGTATTTTCACACCTTCTTCACGAGCTTTAACTGCAATATCCATCACGGTATGAATGGTAATTTGACTTTTTAATGCGCGCTCGGAAGCACGCTGAATGACAGGGCCGTCGGCCAAGGGGTCAGAGTAGGGAACACCCAGTTCCAGAATGTCTGCTCCGGCGCGTTCTAGTTCCTTGATAATGTCAATGGTGGTATTCACATCCGGATCACCAGCAGTAAGAAAAGGCATAAGTGCCGTGCGATTTTGTTCCTTTAATCGTTGGAAGGTTTGGTCCATCAGATTCATTACAAATTCCCCCCCGTATATTTCATAATCGATTCCACATCTTTATCTCCACGCCCAGAAAGACAGATAACAACAACATCATCCGCTGTCAGTTCAGGTGCCAGCTTTACGACTTGAGCAACCGCGTGAGCGGACTCCAGCGCTGGAATTATCCCCTCTGTGCGGCTTAATAGTTGCAGAGCATCCAGTGCTTCCTGATCCGTAATCGGAACATATTGTGCTCGTTTAATATCTTTCAGATAAGAATGCTCTGGTCCCACTCCCGGGTAATCAAGACCTGCAGAGATGGAATGCGCCGGCTGCACCTGTCCGTATTCATCTTGCAACAGATAACTCATAGAACCTTGAAACACACCATGTGTACCTTTGGTCATCGTTGCCGCATGGTACTCGGTATCCACACCTTTGCCTGCCGCTTCAACACCGACCAATTTCACATCCTGATCACCGATAAAAGGATAGAACATGCCGATCGCGTTACTTCCGCCGCCAACAGCCGCTACAATAACATCCGGCAATCGTCCTTCGATCTCCTTAATCTGACGGCGTGTCTCATCCCCAATCACACGTTGGAAATTTCGTACCATCATTGGATAGGGGTGTGGCCCAACAACAGATCCCAGTACATAAAATGTATCTTCTACGTTGCTAACCCAATAACGAAGAGCTTCGTTACCCGCATCCTTCAATGTACGTGTTCCTGATGTCACCGGAATGACTTCTGCTCCGAGCAATTTCATTCGAAAAACGTTTAGTTGCTGACGCTCGGTATCTTCTTCGCCCATGAACACTTTGCACTCTAGCCCGAGTAATGCGGCTACTGTTGCTGTCGCAACACCATGTTGCCCGGCACCAGTCTCCGCAATCACTTTCTTTTTGCCCATCCGTTTGGCAAGCAATCCTTGTCCAATCGCATTGTTAATTTTATGTGCACCGGTATGATTCAAGTCTTCGCGTTTTAAATAGATTTTCGGTCCGCCCAGATGACGGGACAATTGCTCTGCGTAGTAAAGCGGTGTCTCCCGTCCAGAATATTCACTCAGCAAGTAATTCAATTCCTTGTTAAACTCTTCATCTTCAGAGAAGCGGCTGTATGCTTCTTCTAGTTCAATTAGTGCGTTCATTAATGTCTCAGGAACAAAACGGCCTCCAAAGGTACCGAAACGTCCATGTTGGTCTGGCAATTGATGCGTCATGCCTGCTTCACCCTTTCTACGAATGCTTTGATTTTAGTGATATCTTTAAGACCCTCTGTCTCAACGCCGCTTGATACATCTACACCATAAGGTCTGTATGCTTGTAGTAATTCCTGTACATTATCGACTGCAAGCCCGCCTGCAACAAACATCGAAATACCATGTTGATGAGCCCATTCAGCATAGGCAGGTATACGATCCCAGGCAAATGTTTTGCCTGAACCCCCACCATATAACGGATCAAATGTATCGAGCAATATTGTATCTACGAATCCCACGTAGGTATCCAACTTCTGCAATGCAACATCGTTCTGATTCTGCGCCGTTTCCTCTTTCGAGAAAGAAACCGCCTTGAATACATCCACATCCCATTTTTCTTTCACTTGTTGGCAAAATTCAGCACGTTCCTGACCATGCAGTTGGATGACATCCAGATACACGGTTTCCATCACATGCTCCAGCTCTTCCATCGTCGGATTCACGAACACACCTGCAAGCTTCGGACGCTCATTCACTGACCATTCGAACAACACCGATTTCAATTCAGCTGCCTGTTCAGGAGTAATACGGCGGCGAGAGTTAGCAAATACAACACCAATATAATCCACAGGCAAGTTTATCATAGATTTTAGCACTTCAACGTCCTGAAGTCCACATATTTTTACGGCCGCTGGCTGTACAGTTCCTTGTTCAAAGGAACCACTGCCTGATTCATCATATTTAGCATTGCTCATTGTTTAGGTCCCATCAGATCATAGACAGCAGCTTCAACATCGTCTTTGCGCATCAGATGTTCACCAACCAAGATGCCGTGTACACCTGCTTCTATCAGAGGTTTCGTAGACTCCGCACCATCGATTCCACTTTCGCTGATCAGTGTCACGCCAGGTGGGATCAACGCCATCAGATCCAAGGTCGTGTTTAGACTGGTTTCGAACGTTTTGAGATTCCGGTTATTAATGCCAACCAGTGTTGCCTCCGGAATTTCCAGCACTGTTTCAAGCTCAGTCCGATCATGAACTTCGATCAACGCATCCAGTCCGATGCTTTTAGCAAAATCCAGATATTGCCGAATCTGCTGTGGTGTGAGAATGCTAGCTATTAACAAAACAGCATCGGCCCCGAGCAGTCTAGCTTCGGCGATCTGTTTCTCGTCAATAATAAAATCCTTACGCAACAGTGGAATGTTAACGGCTTGATGAACAGCCTTCAAATATTCGTTACTGCCTTGAAAATAGGAGACATCCGTCAGTACAGAGATGCAGTCAGCTCCCGCGCGCTCATATGCAGAAGCAATCTCTACGGGGTGAAAATCAGGACGGATCAAACCTTTCGACGGAGAAGCCTTCTTCACTTCGGCTATCAACCCCAGCTTCCGATTACGTCTACTCGATAATGCCTGTTCAAATCCCCGTGTACCAGGTAATTGTTCAATTTTCTCCATGGCTTCTTTCATGTTAAAAGACTCTGCAAGGACCTGCATTTCTTTATGTTTTGTTGCTACAATTCGATCAAGATACATGATTGTACGCCTCCGTTGTATGAATTAACTGCCCGAGTTTACTCGCCGCTTTACCTGAGTCTACTGCTTCAGCAGCAAGTTTGACACCTTCTGCAATGCTGTCTGCCAGCCCGGATACATAAATGCACGCTCCTGCATTCAGCAGCACAACATCCCGATAAGCACTGCGTTCGCCCTGGAAGATTCGATGTATAATTTCGGCGTTCTGTGCTGCATCTCCTCCAAGTACTGCTTCCAGTGGATGTAGAGACAGGCCCACATCTCGCGGATCTATGTCATAGGTCTGTACTTCACCATTACGTAGCTCAGATACCTGAGTAGGCGCAGAGATACTAATTTCATCCAGTCCATCATGACTGGCAACGACCAGTGCTCGTTTTAAACCAAGACGGCTAAGCACTTCCGCAATAACAGGTGTTCGTGATCGGTCATACAGACCGAGGAGCTGTCGATCTGCTCCCGCAGGATTCGTTAAGGGGCCGAGCATGTTGAAAATGGTCCGTACGCCAAGTTCCTTTCTTGGTGCGGCCGCATGGCGCATGGAGGGATGATAGACTTGGGCAAAGCAGAAGCAGATGCCAATCTCATCCAGACACTGTCTCGCCTGCTCTCCATTCAAGTGAATATTAACCCCAAGCGCTTCCAATACATCTGCGCTGCCTGCTTTACCTGAGGCAGAACGATTACCATGTTTAGCAACTCGCACGGATACAGCTGAAGCAATAATTGCGGATGCCGTACTAATATTAAATTTGTGAATACCTGATCCGCCAGTTCCGCACGTATCCAGTAAACCTCTGCCATCTGTCAGAATTCGTCCGCCTTGACCGCGCATTGCCTGAGCGAAACCAGTAATCTCTTCTACCGTTTCTCCTTTCATACGCAGCCCCATCAACAACCCACCGATTTGAGCTGGAGTAGCTTCACCCTTCATGATTGAATACATCAGTTCACGTGCCTCTACCTGCTCCAAATGACGGCCTTCCAGAATTTTTGCAAGCCCTTGCTTCATTCCTTCTTGATGAGAAATCAGCGGTTTAGTCAGTACACTTTCGTCATTTATGCTTGGATTCAAGTTCATGTCCAGTCTCTCCTCTCTCTCAGTTCGTTGCCGTTGTTGGTGTGACGAAATAATCAGCGTTAGCCAGACTTAATTTGCGTTCGTCCACTTTTGAAGGAAACATCGCTTCAGCTGTCCGTATAGCCTTTAACAAGGCTTTCGCTTTGTTTACTGTCTCTTCATATTCCTTCTCAGGTACGGAATCCCATACAATGCCGGCTCCAGCCTGCACATATGCTTTTCCTTTTTTGAAAATAATTGTTCGAATGGTGATACATGCATCCATGTTTCCAGAGAAACCAAGGTAACCAATCGCTCCTGCGTAGGCACCACGTGCTTCCTTTTCCAACTCTGCAATAATCTCCATCGCACGCAGCTTCGGCGCACCAGATACAGTTCCAGCTGGTAAGCATGAAAGGAACGCATCGAAGAAATCCTTGTCTTCTCTTAGCTCACCTGTCACGTTCGAAACCATATGCATGACGTGAGAGTATCGCTCAATTTCCATAAACATGTCACATTTCACACTGCCAAAAGTGGATACACGGCCCAAATCATTTCTTCCAAGATCCACCAGCATCAGATGCTCAGCTCGTTCCTTCTCGTCTTGAAGCAAATCTGCCGCAAGTGATCGATCTTCCGCCTCTGTGGCTCCCCTTGGACGTGTACCTGCAATGGGACGAGTTTCTACACGGTTGCCGTCCACCTTGACCAGTGCCTCAGGAGAGGTGCCTACGATGATCTCATCATCCATTTTCAAATAATACATATAAGGTGAAGGGTTCAATGTCCGTAGAACGCGATACACATGTAAAGGCGATATTTCCGTATCAATGTGAAAACGCTGGGACAGTACAACCTGAAAAATGTCTCCTGAACGGATGTATTCTTTGGCTTGCTCTACATTGCCGATAAATTGCTCTTTCGTCACATTGGAGCGAACGTCTCCAAGCTCCACATCGCCAGGGATGGAACGCGGGTTCAGGTTTTCCCCTGGCCCTTGTTGCTGCAAACGCTCTGCTGCCTGTTCAAGCTTCTCGGAGGTGGCTGCGTATGCCTGACGAATCTCTTCATCCGTAGCACCGTCCTTGACGTGTACATTGCCAACAAGCAACATATGCTGCTTCACATGGTCAAACACAACGATCTGATCACAGAACATAAAGCGAATGTCATCCATTTTCAGATCATCTAGTGCATGAGCTGGAAGCTTCTCATAATATTGCAAAAGGTCATATCCAAAAAATCCTATCGCACCACCCGTAAAAGGGGGAAGTTCATCCAGTTTCGGGCTCCGATATTTGCGAAGCAATGCTTTGAGCTCTTCGATCGGTTTGCCCGGCAATTCACGGGTCTGTCCTGCTTCCTCGACCACAATACGTCCTTTCTTTGCCGAAATCATCAAGAACGGATCTGTCCCGATGAAGGAATATCTAGCCCATTGAATGCCACCCTCTACACTTTCAAGCAGAAACGCACGGTCATTATCCGCATAACGGCGGAAGATTCGAATTGGTGTTTCCATATCAGCCAAAATCCGCTTAACAACGGGAATTAGATTATACTCATTTGACATTTTCAGTACTTGGTTAACGTTTGGCGTTATCATCAGATCACGTCCTTTCAGATTTAGGTAGAAGAAAGTTTATGACGACAAAAAACCTCTACCATGAGGTAGAGGTTTGGTTATAAGCTGTATTCAGGCATGCTGCTTCATAAATAACAAGTCCCTATACACTTACGTAAGATGAATGAAAGGTTGTTAATCCATACTGTTCCATGGTTTCACCCTATTCATGAAAGATCATACTTGGTAACATCTCGTGGTCATTGGCACCTTATTACTTGAGAAATGAATCAACGCCCAAGAAGTGGTGACTTGAAATGTCTCTTCCTTAGTATGCGAATATACGATGTCCGTAAGACACCCCTATTCTCTCTTTCCTGTACTTCATCTTAGCAAGACATACCGTGAATGCGTTGACCGATTTCAGATGCACCGGCTACCAATCACTGGACTCTGCTATATACTCAACTAAACTCAGCTGCTCTCAGCTCAATCTTAGCTCTACTCAACTAATTCCCACTATACATGATAATCATCAGTTTGACAACTATCCCCATTCAAATAGCTTATTTCCCTGCCAGATCAGGACGCAGTGTCTGCGCTCCATTCAGATAAACATGATGGATTTCACTTTGTGCTTTTGTCGTGTTCACATGTACCATGAAACGGATACACTTTGCCAAGGCACCTTGTACAGGCACTTCCAGTGCACACATGAGAGGCACAAGTTCCCATCCATCTAATTGGCGAATAACCTTCGCCGGGAAAGCCGCATCCAGATCCCCAGTCATCGTAATCCATACACTGCAGATATCTTCCGGGACAATTTTGTTCCGGTCAACTATCTCCTGAAGCAGTACGGCAGTTTCTTTCAAAATCTCTTCTTCATTGTTCTGTTCAACCGTGGTCGCTCCACGAATCCCCCGTGTAACCATTGCTATTATGCTCCCTTCCTGAGCAGTTCGATAACCTCACGAACAACCGTGATTGGCACATCTTTCACGATTCTGGCAGCACCAATCCGATCAGGAACAATAAAAACCATGTGCCCTTCACGGAATTTCTTATCGTGCATCATTGCTTCCATTAGATCATCCGTGGCAAGGTGCGCAGGCAACGTAACTGGAAGGCGAAGAGCACGCAGCATACGAACAGTATCTTCATATAGCCCTGCTGGCGATCCAAGTTTCTCACCTAGGAGTGCTGAACCAGCCATGCCGATGGATATCGCTTCTCCATGAAGAAACTCGCCGTAGCCAGCAATGGCTTCAATGGCATGACCAATTGTATGACCCAAGTTCAGCAGTGCACGTTCTCCATTCTCACGCTCGTCATTGGAGACGATCTCAGCTTTGATGCTGCATCCACGTTCCAGTCCGTATCCGAGTGTGTCCGGGTCTAGGGAGAGCAGCGCTTCGGCATGTTCTTCACACCAGTGTGCGAAGGATTCATCCCGAATCAGTCCGTGCTTCAGCATCTCGGATAAACCGGCTGACACATCTCTCGGTGGCAAGGATTGCAGCGTATCCACATCATATAGCACAAGCTCCGGCTGGTGGAACGCACCAATCATATTTTTAGCCAGCGGATGGTTAACGGCTACTTTACCCCCAACACTACTGTCATGAGCTAGAATCGTCGTTGGAATCTGAACAAACTTGATTCCTCGCATATATGTAGCTGCAACGAAACCAGCCAGATCACCGACGACCCCTCCTCCAAGAGCAAGGATCGCTGAACTGCGATCAAGTTTGCCTTCAATAGCCGCTGTCATCATATCCTGATAAACAGCAAGCGATTTTGAAGTCTCACCAGAAGGCACTACAGCGGATACGACAACATATCCTGCTGCACGCAACGTTTGCTCTAATGTTGGTAAGTATTTCGGAGCCACATGATCATCTGTAATGATCAGAAGTGGACTTTTCTTGGTTAAGCCCACCTGTTCAAAATATTGGGGAGCTTGAGCCAGTAAACCACTGCCAATCATTATAGGATATGAGCGTTCCTCAAGCTGAACTGTCAACTGACGCATATTAGTAATTCTCCAGTTGTGCTTGGTAGCTGGCAACGTTCGCCCGAATCTCCTCCATGGAATCCCCGCCAAATTTCTCTAGGAATGCCTTGGCGATTTCCCATGCAACCACATGTTCCATCACGACGCTGGCAGCCGGAACTGCACACGCATCCGAACGTTCAACCTGAGCTGTAAATGCTTCTTTTGTATCAATATCCACACTTTGCAGCGGTTTGTACAATGTCGGGATAGGTTTCATTACTCCGCGTACAACAACCGGCATACCGTTTGTCATACCGCCTTCGAATCCGCCCAGACGGTTCGTTGCACGGTGGTATCCACGATCTTCACTATGCAGTATCTCATCGTGAACCTGTGACCCGCGGATCGTACCTGCTTCGAAACCGATGCCGATCTCAACACCTTTGAATGCATTGATCGACATTACACCTTGAGCGATACGGGCATCCAGCTTGCGATCATATTGTACGTGGCTTCCAAGACCGACAGGAACACCTTCAACGATACATTCTACGATTCCACCGATAGAGTCGCCTTCCTGCTTAATCTGATCGATGTATGCTTCCATTTTCTTCTCTGTTTCAGCATCTGTGACACGAACCGAGGAAGCCTCCGTCACCGCGATCAATTCATCAATCGGAAGGTCTTGGTATGGAGCTTCAATCTCTCCGATGCGAATAACACGTCCCGCAACCTTAATGCCAAACTCAGCCAAGAACTGACGTGCAATAGCACCGCATGCCACACGCACGGTTGTCTCACGGGCGCTGGAGCGTTCCAAGACATTACGCAAGTCTTTGAGATTGTACTTCAAACCACCGTTCAGATCAGCGTGTCCAGGGCGTGGACGGTGCACGCGGCGTTTCTCTTCATCACTGCCTTCAATCGGCTCAATATTCATAATATTCTGCCAGTGCTTCCAGTCATTATTTTGAACAACGAGCGCTACTGGAGCACCTGTCGTATATCCGTGACGAATTCCACCAACAAAAGTAGCCTGATCCTTCTCAATCTGCATCCGGCGTCCACGGCCATACCCTTTCTGGCGGCGATGAAGTTGGAAGTTTAATTCTTCAAAGTCAATATTCAAATTACTGGGCAGTCCTTCAATAATTGCGGTCAATTGGGGTCCGTGCGTTTCCCCTGCAGTTAAATAACGTAAACTCATAATACGTTCCCCCTTTAAACTGTTAAACTTCACATTGCTAAAATCCCATAATTTCTTTGCTTATTATAGTATAGCTGACCCGCTTTGACAAGAAAGCCGCCTTTTCTTATACAAACAACCGCCTGAGCACATCTGTGTGCACCTCAGGCGGTTGTATATTATGCCGATTTATTTTTTCCGATAGAAGAACGTCTCTGCAGTCTCCAGCCCGTACTGTCCAGGAGAGAAAATCTGCTCCGTACTGCCTACGAATAGCATCCCACCAGGGCGCAGACTGGCTGCAAATTTATGATACAACAGGTTTTTGGCTTCCTCGGTAAAATAAATCATGACATTCCGGCAGACGATCAAATCATAGCCATCATCAAAACGGTCTACCAGCAAGTTTTGTTTACTAAAGTTTATAGCACTTTTAAGCTTCTCATCGATATGATACATCAGACCGTCCTGCTTAAAGTATCGGCTCACAGTTTCAGGAGGTACATCTTTCAGAGAACGCTCCATATAACGGCCTTCCTTAGCTTTCGCGAGAGCACCTTCATCCAGATCGGTTGCCGAAATGGAACTTTCTTTCAGAATGCCCATCGTATCCAGAATCATTGCAATGGTATATGGCTCCTCACCTGTCGAACAGGCAGCACTCCACACTTTAACCTTGCGTTTGGAACCGATCAGTTCAGGCAGAATCTCATCGCGCAATACTTCCCAACGATTCGGGTTACGCCAAAATTCCGATACGTTAATGGTCATGCGATCCAAAAACTCATAGAATAAAGACTTGTCCTTCAGCATAGCATCAAAAAAGATGGAAAATGTATCAAAGCCATTTTTATTCCGAAGCGTGGTCAGCCTTCTTTTCATCTGGCCTTCCTTGTATTGAGCCAGATCAATGCCTGTGCTCTCTTTAACTTTACGAATGAATCCCGCATAATCCGGGTCTAGTTGTTCTTGCTCCAGCATCATATATCACCCTTTGGCTAATAATTACAACCAGGCTCCGATGCTCTTCTCATAACTGACCAGCTCGTCAGGCTCAAAGAAATTCGCTGCTTCACGAGTTGCACTTTCCGGTGAATCTGCCCCGTGAATGAGATTATGTGGTGTGTGGCTAGCGAAATCTCCGCGAATTGTCCCCGGAGCAGCTTCCTTCACATTTGTTTTACCGATAATGATACGCGCAAGTGCCACAATATCGTCACCTTCCCAGACCATAGCAAATACGGGCCCAGATGTGATAAAACGAACCAGATCATCAAAGAAAGGCTTGCCCTCATGTTCGGCATAATGGCGCTTGGCCTGTTCTTCCGACATCTGCACCAATTTACCTGCTACGAGCTTGAATCCTTTGTCCTCAAGACGGCTGATAATACGGCCAATTAAACCACGCTGCACACCATCCGGTTTTACCATTAAAAATGTACGATCCATTGCCATTCACTCCTCACTCACGGTTCAAAGTTAATCACTATGTAAACGCAATCCCTTTGATTGTAACATACATGTTCATATCCTCCCAATGAGGAATTTCACATCAGTACCTTACATTTCCGTGAAATATGAGTCAGGTTGGCGAGCTCTTTGTGGAGCTCGACTAGATTCTGAGTGTCCAACGATATCCCATTAATGGGTACGTTTAACTACAAAATGAGCAATATCCCGCAGATTTTTGGTTGTCTTGATGTTTGGTAGCTGGTCAAGAGCATCGAGCGCTTTCTTCATATATCGGTCAGCCAGGGCTTCTGCTTTAGCTATTCCTTGACTTTGGCGAATCATTCCAATGGCATCAGATGCACTTGCACGACCTTCTTCATGCTGTACACGTGAAATCTCCTTCAGGAGTGGCTCACGCAGATGCTCTTCTCTAAGCGCATACAGTACAGGCAACGTGATATTCCCCTGCTTCATGTCGCTTCCCGGTGGCTTGCCGAGCTGCTTCTCCGTACCGATTAAGTCCAGAACATCATCCTGAATCTGAAAAGCCATGCCTATGTTATATCCATAGGTATAGAGCAGAGAAGAGATATGGTCAGGTGCACGTGTAGCGAGTGCTCCGAGTTGGCAGCTGACAGCAATCAGAAGTGCGGTTTTGCGACGAATGCGCAACAGATAGTTACGCACACTCTGACTTGTATTAAAAAAGTCTCGAATCTGCTCCATCTCTCCGATGGACATCTGTACCATGGCTTTGGCCAGAATACGGTGAATCGCAGGTTCGGCTAATCCAGCTGTCAGTTCCAGGGCTTTGCCATAAATATAGTCTCCCGTGTACATCGCAATCCGATTGTCCCACTTAGACTTGACCGTAGGTTTGCCTCTACGGGTTCCAGCGTTATCAATCACATCATCATGAACGAGGGATGCAGAATGAATGAGTTCCAATGGAACGGCTACGAGCTTCAAACGCTCGATGTCATATGTACCAAACTTTCCGCCTAAGAGCACAAAAACAGGACGTAGTCGTTTCCCTCCTGCCTTAAGCAGGTGGAGTGAAGTTTCACTCAGCAGTTGTTGTTCACCCTGTACACTACGATAGAGTTCTTTTTCAATATAATCCATGTCCTTTTTTAACAATCCGAAAATGTCCAATAGTTTCATTCGTTCACCCGTGTCAGCGTATTGTCAGTCCTAAATTCCATGCTTACCTTCCCCTCCAGCAAGCCCGAGCCAAAAGGCAAAAATGATCACCCATGGCTTGCCGTTCCTGCTTGTGTTCTTCCACAGCGCCCTACCAGTCCAATTCGAATGCCATATTCGGGAAATAAACGCTGTGACTAGTTCTGAATCAAAAGTACAGAAGTTGCCGGTGCATGGGTCAAGACTGTGGACATCTTTACGTTACCATCAGCACTCACCGATACCCCGGGAGTCAGGGGACATGTCCAAGAGGCATACATCTCTGAACTTGTTATCCAGAAAAGTACTGCTTGACCACATCATCCCCGTTCATCCGGTTCTCCCCATCTTGTAAACAGTTGATGCGGGATACGCAAACTATCCAGCACTTTCCCAACTAAAAATAAAATTAGATCTTCCATACTCTGAGGTTTGTAATAAAAAGCAGGCATAGCTGGTATCATTCGAACACCGAGGCGGGAGAGCTTAAGCATGTTTTCCAAATGAATGGCATGAAGAGGCGTCTCTCGCGGCACTAGAATCAAAGTCCTGCCCTCTTTCATCATAACGTCGGCTGCACGTGACATCAGATTGTCCGAAGAGCCGTTAGCGATAGATGAGAGAGTTCCCATAGAACAGGGCATGATAATCATGCCCTCAGCCAGATAAGATCCGCTCGCGATTGAGGCACCAATATCACTCACAGGATGATAGATTAACACCCCATCGCGATGGCCGAACTTTTCTTGAAGTATGTTCTCCCGGTTTGTAACATCCCAGTCCATCTCTTCTTTTAACACACGCCAGCCTGCATTAGAGACGACCAAATGAACGGTATAACCCAGATCAAGCAGCGTTTCAATCAATCGGATGCCATATATGCTGCCACTCGCTCCGGTAATCCCAACAACAAGTCGTTGTTTCTCCGGTTGCTGCATCTTTAATTCACCGCCAGATCAATAAGTGTAAACGTAAATACGACCAGACTCAGCACACTGTTCATGGTAAAAAATGCCGTCTGTACACGACTCATATCATTCGGTGAAACGATGTAATGCTCATAGAGCTGAATTCCATACGTGATCAACATTCCTGCACCGTACCACCAGCTCAGATCGGTCATTAACAGGATTGCAAGGAAACCAATTGCCGTAATCACATGAAAAAACTTGGCAATCTGAAGCGATTTAACAAGACCAAAGCGGGAAGGTATAGAGTACACCCCCTCATTTTGGTCAAACTCCAGATCCTGACAAGCATAAATGATGTCAAAACCAGCGGTCCAGAATACAATCGTAACGTATAGCACCATCGCTGTCCAATCGATCGTACCCGTTACGGCCACCCATCCTCCTAGAGGAGCAAGTCCAATTGTCATGCCAAGAACGACGTGACAGAGCCATGTGAAGCGTTTAGTGTATGAATAGAGCACCAGCATGAATACCGCAATGGGCAACAGCTGCATGGATAGGACATTAAGATTGGATGATGCCCAGAACAATAATATAAACGAGACAATGACGAAAATAATAACTTCACCATTTTTCAGCAAACCTGCTGGAATGGCTCTCATCGCTGTACGCGGATTTTTGGCATCAATTGCCTGGTCAATGATCCGATTCAGACCAAAAGCAGCACTCCGTGCACCAACCATGGCGAGTAAAACCCACATAATCTGCATCCAGCTTGGGAACGTGTTGTTGACAACCATAGATCCCAATATAGCGCCCATAAACGCAAAAGGTAAAGCAAAAAGAGTGTGTTCAATCTTGATCATTTCTAAAAAAATACGAATTTTCCTAAGCATTCTGATTCTCCTTGGTTCCAATATGCAGTGCCGCGATGCCTCCGGTCAGAGGATAGGCCTGCACTTGCTGCAATCCTGTTTCAACAAAAATGTCCGCCAGTTCCTTTCTTCCCGGGAAAAGTGCCAGAGAATCTGGCAACCATTTATATTGCTCATAGCGTTTGGCAAATAATTTAGCCATATTAGGCAACATGTGCTCAAAATAAAAATAATAAATTCCCTTAAACGGCTGCCAAGTCGGTTTTGACAATTCCAGACAGACTACCATACCGCCCGGCTTGACAACACGTTTCATTTCGGAAAGAACCTGTCTAAGATCCGGTACGTTGCGCAATCCGAACCCAATTGTCACATAGTCGAACGTATCGTCTTCAAAAGGCAATGACATGGCATTGCCCTGAATTAACGTGATCTGCTGCGAACGGTTCACAGCATCAATCTTTGTCTGACCCACTTCTAACATATTACTGCTGAAATCCAGCCCATGCATGTGCCCCGTTTCACTTGCTTCTGCCATAGCAAGGGTCCAGTCACATGTCCCGCAACACAAATCCAGCCCGGTATCGCCTTTGGACATATTCATCTTCTTCATTGTGAATTTACGCCAAGCCTTATGCCTGCGGAAACTCAGAATATCGTTCATGACGTCGTACTTGCCGGCTATACTCTGAAAAACCGAATGGACAAATTCTTCTTTCGGTTTAGTCTCTCCGCTACCCATTCGTTCGTCTCCCCCTCAATCTTCCGTTACTCCGCATGTGAAGTCTGCACATAAGACAGATACGGTTCAAGAATCGCTTCGATCTCATGCAAATCCTGAAGACCTTCCTCATCTTGCAGCAAAAGCTGAATGCGGTGTGTGCATTCACGAAGCTTGTCCAGAAGTATTTTCTTCACGCTATATTTCAGCACCAAAGAACCCCATACATGCGGTTCGATCTCCATTTCACGTAGATACTTGCGTTCCTCGTCATTGCCATGTTCATAAATATGCCAGAATGCATAACTATGAAGCGCTTGGTGATTGTCACGGATGCGATTCATCTCTTCTGAGAGCGTTTCGCAAATGCTGAACTCCTTCAACAAGCTGGTCCATAACGACTTATCCGCATCACGCATCATGTCCGAAAATGAAAGAAACAGCTGCATTCTCAGCTGTACCGTTTCACGCAAGTATTCATCAGCAGAAATGAGGAGCTTTTTCATCCGATCATACAGCGTCATCTTACGAGCGTTTACTTCGGAAACTGCACCACTGAGCTTGCCGATCATTTCGATTTTACCTGCATGAGCAAGCAATTGGTAAAATCGGCTACTTAGATAATCTCCAGCGAGAACATTTAACTGACGTGAACGCATCTCTTGTTCTCCCCGATCACCGGATCTTGTATCGATTCGATCATGCGTATCCATAGCCAACTGAACGAGCGATGTCGCTAGTGCGTACAGCTCTTGATCCATCTTCTCATCTGTACGGGCTACAAATGCCTGTAACAGACGGGCCCGACTATCCGGAAATGACGGGATTTCCGTATGTTGTCGAATCATGTCGTAATCCGTGTATTTCTTTGCTAGTTGGGGTACGCGATATGAATTCATTCTCATCCTCCGAGACTTTGCTTTGTTAGACCATTTCTGCACTACAATCCTATATATTATAGCATATGTTTATCGGACACGCACTGAATCCTGCTATTTGATTACCCCTAACTTGTCATTTCAAACTGCTTCTTCCACAGTTCCGTCTGCATGAGATGAAACCAATCCTTCAATTCTTCTGAAAACGTGGTACTTTTCCAAGTTCGGAGCATGTCGATCGCATACAATGGCCACTCACCACGCCGAATATCCGCAGCAAGAAGCAGATGACGCTTATGTATCCATTCATCTTCAGCCATGATTCGAAGCAGCACCTGATCGACATTGTCAACAGTTCGAAAACTCAGATCGACTACAGCAGCCATATTTTCATAAATTTCGGTATAACTGGTATTCTTTCCTTTTACTTTGAGGTCGAGTGTCAAAATGGATTGTTTCCACTCCACTCTGGCGATTGGCGTGGACATATGAAGGGAACTCAGTACATCAACCAGATTCTCGTTCGTCAACTGGATTGGCTGATGAGATGCCGTAACTGGCTCTGCCCTTTCTCCGCCCCATGTACGTGTATGCAAGCTCTGAAAAACCACGAGCAAGATGACTGCCGTAATCGTCGTCACAATGGATGCAGCCACAATCATTCCCGGTTTCATATGCGCCTCCCTGCCTTTACCTGTTAGTGTAGTCTGTCCAGTAAAGGCTCATACCTCATTGTACAATGAAAAAAAGCAGGCTATGCCTGCAATTTTTATTTGTTGCGCTCAATCTGATTCCGAACGCCAATTTCACTAAGCCTTGTCAGAGTCTCTCAATACTCTTCTCATTCCTATTTCAGGATCGTACAGTCTACTCTGATTCAATCTCGCCATGCTTCGTGATTAGCTTAGCTTTTCCACGAATTTTGATAGCTGAGGTATGTGTTGTAAACTGGGCAATCATCACTTCGCCCTTGTCAAGCTTCTCGGTATGGTGAAAACGTGTGTCCTGTCCACGGGTTAATCCGATTACCTGAACACCATTTTCTTCTGCTTTGATAACGATATAGTCATTGCCCGTAGAATGATCCATCGTGCACGTCCCCTTTTCTAATTTCCTTAGCGTTAATGATGATTAAGATTGTTTCATTTGTCAACAAGTGTACCGAAGAGTGTGCTGCAAGAAATGATCGTCACAGGATTACACTAATACAGAAAGACGGGAAAGGTTTCGAAAGAGAACGAAAACCCTACGCAGCAGTGTCAACCTCTCGTTAGTAGGCAAAAGAAAAGGCCGTGAACAAGTCACGGTCTTTTTGTTTTGTTAACATATGGAATATGTAGAAATCTTATTTAATTCCGTCTTTGAGAGCTTTACCTGGTTTGAATGCAGGAATTTTGCTCGCAGGAATTTCGATTTCTTCACCTGTTTGCGGGTTGCGTCCTTTACGTGCAGAGCGCTCGCGAACTTCGAAGTTCCCAAAACCAACCAATTGTACTTTGTCTCCGTTTTGAAGAGCCTCAGCGATTGCTTCGAATACGGCATCAACCGCTTTCGTTACATCCTTTTTGGACAATTCAGTAGCTTCGGATACATGTGTAATCAAGTCTGATTTGTTCATTTGTTTTTCACCTCCTGAATCAATGTCCTGAATGTTATACTGTGTTTCCGTTTTATAAGGAAATATACGTTCATACACGAAAAACGTTGACCATTTTGAGTGATGAACCTTAATCTCCATCTGCGGTTGACAGTCATTTTCGGCAGAAGTCGCCTGAAACCACAGGGGTTCCTGACGCCGAACAAATTTTATACTAATACAGACAGCCCACAATTTCAAGTGCGGCTGCGGTTTAAAACATAAAATGTAACGGCCAGAGCCAGTACAAGTACCCCGCCTTTGACAATATCATGTGTGAAATACTGGACGTTCATCATGGTCAAACCATTAACCAATACGCCAATTAGAACCGAACCAATAAAGGTACCGATCACATTCGGTTTACCTGCGCCAAAAACGGAGAAACCAACAAACACAGCGGCTACAGATTCCATTAACAACGGAGAACCAGCATCAATCTGCCCTGATCCAACCTTGGACGCGTAGATGATACCTCCAATTGCCGCAAACACTCCAGCCGCTACATAAGCAAGCGTACGTACCTTCTTTACCTTGATCCCCGACAGCCGGGCCGCTTCTTCATTTCCGCCTGTAATATACATCTGCCGCCCATATTTCGTATATGTCAAAAAGATATGAACACCAATAACAGCAATGAGGAGCAGTATAACCGAGATAGGCATGCCGAGCCATTTCCCTTGTCCAATCAACAGAAACGTAGCGTCCATCTCTCCAGCAGCTTTGCTTCCATCCGGAAACTGCATGTGATTGTAGATGGTATATCCCTGTGCATACGTTTTATGAATTCCTCCAATGATGTACATCGTTGCAAGTGTCGCCAGCAAATCCGGAATTCGCAGTTTAACGATTAGTAATGCGTTCAGTAGGCCAATGATTGCTCCAATGATAAGCGGTACAATAATGACGACAGCCAAAGGCTGTTGATACCAGATCATTAATGATGCTGTAACCACAGTTGTGAGCGAGACCGTCGCTCCCACAGAGAGGTCGAATCCATCTACAATAAGGGATAGCGTTACACCTATCGCCACAAAAGTTACGATGGAGATTGAACCTAAAATATCCGTCAGATTGCTATACGTGAAGAAATACGGCAGCTTAATGCCGAAAAATGCAATAACACCTATAATGACTATAATGGCTCCATACCGGAACGCAAAATCTAATGATTTGTCCTTCATACTTCCACCTCTACTCCACCGCTTGCATAATAAAGCAGCTGTTCTTGGTTCGTCTCGCCGCGCTTGAATTCTTTTACGATAACCCCTTCACACATGACCGCAATCCGATCTCCGATGCCCATTCCTTCGTCCAATTCGCAGGTGAAATAAATGACTGCCTTTCCGGCTAGCGCCAATTCATTGATAATCCGGAAAATATCACTTTTCGCCCCGATATCCACGCCCTTCGTTGGTTCGTCAAAGATAAATACATCCGCATCGGTATGCAGCCATTTTCCGATAGCTACCTTTTGCTGATTACCACCGCTCAAATATTTCACTTCCTGTTTCACAGACGAGGTTTTGATGCCTAGCTGCTCTACTAGAGAATCGGCGTGCTGCCGCTCGCGTTTGCGGTTAATGAATCCGAATGTGCTCAGCCTGGAAAGCATGGGCAAACTCAGATTACGTTCCACATTCTCATGAATAAGAATGCCTTGTTTGCGTCGTTCCTCCGGTACAGATACAATGCCTAGAGCCGCGGCATCTGCAGGTTGGGAGAGACGTACATTACGTCCAAGAAGCCGAATCTCTCCTGACTCCAGCTGATCTGCACCAATCAACAAGCGTGAGCATTCCGTTTTGCCCGCACCTACGAGACCCACCACTGCCAGCACTTCACCACGGCGGACCTCAAGATTCACACCTCTTACCTTCAATCCTCGCCGGAGCTCTTGCGCTTCCAGAATCACATCGCCCACAGGTACCTCAGTCTTTGGAAATTCCTCTTCGAAAGGTTTGCCCAACATTTGCGTAACCAGATTATTTATCGTTAGCCCGCTTGTCTCACCTGTAAACACATGACTTCCATCCCTCATAATGGTCACCCGGTCACAATGATTCGTTACTTCAGCAAGGCGATGCGTAATGAAAATACAGGCTGTACCACGATCTTTCAGCAGATGTACAATGCGAAAAAAGGCGTCCGTCTCTTCTTGGCTCAGCGGAGCCGTAGGTTCGTCAAAAATAATGACTTTAGCTTCCTGAATCAGAATACGCGCAAGCAGAATCATCTGTTTCTCTGCCAGCGTCAGCTCAGCTACTTTTCGGTGAATCGATATGTTGTCTGCACCTAATTGTTTTAGAGCTTCCTTGGCACGTTGCTGCAATACTTTTGGACTTTTCCACCACCCACCCTGAGATGAAGCCAATTGATCGAGCATAATGTTCTCGGCAGCCGTCAACTGCGGCACTAGTGCAGCATCGACTTCCTGATATACGCAGTGTATCCCGCTTGCCTTCGCATCTCTTGGTGAATTGAGATTGAGCTTTTGGCCGTCTAAACGAATTGTACCTTCGTCCAGTTGGTATGCACCCGACAGTATTTTCATCAATGTACTTTTGCCAGCTCCGTTCGCTCCAAGAAGCGCATGAATCTCTCCACCCTTGACTGCGAAATGTACATCCTTCAACGCGGCTATACCTGAAAACTTCTTATGAATATGTTCCATTTCCAGAGATATCGGGTCTTTCATAATGTCGCCTCCAATCAGCTGTATGACCTGTTATCGCCTAAAAAAAGCGCGCCTGGCGGCGCGCTTCTAACGCTGCTTACTTTGCAGTAATTCCGTATTCGCTCATCCAGTCCTTGATCCCCTGGGTACTTCCTCCCCAGCCTTCTACATACTCAGACAATTCTGATGTGGAGATCTGTTTGTCAGGTAATGCGTCACGCTGTACATACACCGGAGTAAGCACAACAGAATCTTCAGTTTCATCTCCATTCAGCTTCTGGTAAGCGTAACGGACTTGTACGCGTCCAATATCGGTTGGATCCACAGCGGCGGAAGCAATCCAAGGGTTCTTTGGATCTTGAATCATCTGCAAATCTTCATCGCTCATGTCTATTCCATACACCTTGATCTCATCACGCCCAGCTTGCTGAATCGCACGGGCAGCGCCCTTTGCGAATTCATCCCACGCAGTCCATACGGCTGTAATCTCACCTTTTGGATATTGTTTCAGGATAGCTTCCATCTTCGCTTGCGTATCCAGCGCCGGGTTCTGAGCTGAACCGAATGAAGCGATTTCTTTAATATCAGGATTCGCTTTCAGAAATGCATCATAAGCAATCTGACGACGTTCCATTGGCGCAAAACCTGCTACCCATACTTTCACGATATTTCCTTTACCGTTGATATCTTTCTTCATCTGTTCGAGTGTCAGCTCGGCCATTTTCTGATCGTCTTGGGACAATACAGTAGCTCCCGGCACACTAATCGCTGCATCAAAAACAACGACGGGAATGTTTTGCTCTACTGCCCTTTTTACTCCTGGCTCCAGAAGTGAATCACCGTGATCCGTCAGAATGACATCAAATTTCTGATTAATTGCACTATCAAGCAACGATACCATTTTGGCTTTGTCATTATCTGCAACAAAGGTAGTAAGCTCACCACCGAATTTGGCGATTTCTTCTTTTACCCCTTGTACATACTGCTGTGAGAAAGTTCCTGTGTTAAATTCCATAATCAGCGCAACCCGTTTACCGCTTAGAGGCCCAGTGACCACTTCTGTCTTCGGCGTCTCATCTGCTGATCCTGATGCAGGAGTTGCAGCGGGTTCTTTCTTAATTCCGCAGGCTGATAACACTAATGTGAATACCAATACTACGCTCAGCCATACCCATTTTGAACTTGTTGTCTTCATCTCGTTCTCCCCCTGTTTCACTCGCTGTGACTTCCATCACAATATAGTTGAATATTAATATAACGGCTAATTCCTAGTATGTAAATAGGTTTTAATGATTTAAAGCTTAAATTCACTAAGTTTTTTCATAAAACAGGTTGAACGCTTTTCTATTTCATTTTATTTTCACGTAAAAAGCAGAGAAAACAAAGAAAAAGACCATGAGATGTCTCACGGTCTTTGGATCAACTTAAAGGATTATGGCGATCAATCCGCCTGAACCTTCATTAATAATTCGACCTAACGTTTCTTGCAGTTTATATCTAGCGTTGTCTGGCATCATGGCGATCTTTCCTTGAATACCTTCACGCACAATGGAATGCAGTGAACGGCCAAACATATCTGAATCCCACACCTTGATCGGATCGTTCTCGAAGTCCTGCATGAGATATCTCACCAGTTCCTCACTCTGCTTCTCGGTACCGATAATCGGTGCAAACTCTGACTCCACATCTACACGAATCATGTGTATCGAAGGAGCTGTCGCTTTCAGACGAACCCCGAATTTCGTACCCTGACGGATCAGTTCCGGTTCATCCAGAGCCATCTCGGCCAACGAAGGAGCGGCAATTCCATAACCCGTCGTTTTAACCATCTCCAGCGCCTCTGCGAAGCGGTCGTATTCTCTCTTCGCATGAGAGAACTCCTGCATCAGTTGTAGCAGGTGATCTTTGCCTCTGATTTCAATACCGACAACTTCTACGAGAATCTGGTCATATAGTTCATCCGGTGCATAGAGATCTATCTCCGCCACACCCTGGCCCATATTCATGCCGCTCAGACCGGCACGATCAATGAACTCATATTCCATGAACTGTGACACGACTCGATCCACGTCGCGCAGTCTGCGAATATCTTTTACCGTATCCCGCACTGAATTCTCATAGTTGTTACGAAGCCAGTGTGTATCATTCAGCACCATTACCCAGCTCGGCAGGTTCACATTCACCTCATGTACAGGGAACTCATACAATACTTCGCGAAGCACACCTGTGACATCATCTTCTGTCATGGTAGCTGCACTGAGCGTCATTACTGGAATGTCGTACTTGGCAGCCAGCTCGCTCCGAAGCTGAAGAGCTTCCTCACTACGTGGGCGCGTTGAATTAATAACCAGGACGAATGGTTTACCCACTTCTTTTAACTCAGCAATCACTCGTTCTTCCGATTCCACATAGGAACTGCGTGCAATCTCAGCAATCGTTCCGTCTGTTGTGACCACAACACCGAGTGTGGAATGCTCCTGTATGACTTTACGCGTACCAATCTCGGCTGCTTCCTGGAACGGAATTGGTTCTTCAAACCAAGGTGTAGAGATCATGCGTGGACCATTCTCATCCTCGTATCCCTTCGCACCTTCCACGGCGTAACCTACACAATCGACCAAACGAACATTGACATCCAGCCCTTCAGCTACTCTGATCTGGACTGCATTATTCGGTACAAACTTAGGTTCGGTTGTCATAATCGTTTTACCTGCTGCACTCTGTGGAAGTTCATCCACTGCACGGGCACGATCTGCTTCACTTGCGATGTTAGGCAGTACGATCGTTTCCATGAATCGTTTAATAAATGTTGATTTCCCCGTCCGGACTGCGCCGACAACCCCGAGATAGATATCCCCTCCGGTCCGCTCAGCTATGTCCTTAAAAATGTCCACTTTCTCCAATGAAATCCCCTCCTTAAATTACTCCGAAGGAAAAATGCTAAAGAGCATCCGCTTCGTTTTTTCAATCAGAAGACTGAAATCCCTGCAACGGTAGAGCCGCCTTTGTGAGTGCCCGGAAGTCGTCCGCCGCCGAACGTTGCATTCTGATGAAACCGGCGAGAGCGGCGTTAACTCGTACATGCAATTGGACTAGTATCATCTTATGTATCCGCATGCGGCAATATGACGTGTTTTTTTGTTTTTTTATCTCATGATGATGACATTAGATGCATCCTCCGATCCCGGACTGCGCGTCTTTATTTCAATCTACTTTATGAACGTCCGCCGTTGAATATGACATCTTATCTCACCCTGATTTCTCTTGCTACGTAACAAAAAAAAGAGACACTCGCACATTGCGGCATCTCTCTCGGGACTTATATATATGACTGATTAACTTAAGATCGTATGATTTCTTTTGTTTGCTGTTGCATGCATTTGTTGCTTTAGTTTGGAGCTAAATATGCGACAGGTGTGTTATTCTCCAGCTTATATGGCACAGATTTCACAGGGACAAAATACGAGTGTGTGAGCAAATGATCACGTAAATCTGAGACATCTCCGGAATTCGGGGCATCGAAAGAACCGTCTGCTTTTTCCAACGCTTGCATAATATCAAATGCATAGTCCACGTACACGATTCCTTGTGTATCCATCATAAAGGGCAGCTCCTGACCTGAATAGACACTGTTCAATGTGATCGAAGGAGATCCTGCTTGCGCTGCTTTGTCCATATCCACCGCATGGAATCCCGGATACAGTTCTTCACCCGCAGGTAGTTCTTGATTATGGTTGGATTTGTATTGATTCACCATGCGCTGAACATCGTTTACTTTCTGCATCGTCTGGAGATCCATCACTTTCACGGTGGGCTGCACTTCTTCGTTTTGCACTAAAAAGTAAGCGCTACCACCACTCTCAAAGGCCGTTCCCGGTATGTCATCCAGATAACCATGTTGCTTCAATTTGGGCAAATCTATTCTGAATTTCTCATACTTTGGCGTATCCGCATCGGCGTTCAGAATTGGTAAAATCCCTTCATCCTTCTGAAAAGCATCTATTGCACTCTGAATTCGATTAACACTTTCCCGATAAGCCGTTTTGGGATCGGAGTTGCTCTGAGCCGGATACAAGCAACCGCTCGTCAACATCATCAACAGCAGAAGGAAAGACACCTGCTGTACTTGCCGCAGGCGAAGTCTTCCTTGCGTTTCTTTTCTCTTTTTATTAAGCATTTTCATCCTCCTTGAGAAAATTCAAGATGAATAGGAGCTCTTATTACCTTCAACGTTTTATGCAAACCAATCATCTTCTTGCTGTTGTCTTTCAAGTTGTTTTCGTATGGCTGCTTTCAATGGATCTTCCGGAATATGTACCGATAGTTGTCCGCATACCTTCGCTTGACATGATAGCCTTATTCCTTCCTCCAGCAATTGCCCTAACTTCCGCTTTTCTGCTTCTGTAGGAGGTAGCAGTGCATGCAGATCATCCTGTCCCACCTTTACTTTACACATCAGACATGCCGCTTTGCCATCGCATCGGGTTGGTATTCGAACGCCAACCCGACGCGCTGCTTGCAGAATGGTTGTGCCTGACTGGACACTGATGGACTTGTTCATCGGTAAAAATGTAATAACTTTTTGCATTATCGCGCCTCCCCAGCTTCCCCTGAGCAAGTAAAACCGACCAGCTCTTCAACTTCTGATCTAAAGCGGGGGGTCCATATATTCTGTTGGATTAATGCATTCATTACTGGTTGATGGACCTCAGGCTCTTCACGAATTCGCAATGAGATGGGGATATACCGATCTTTACGTCCACGGAGCAGATTAAATAACAATTCATGCGCAAGTGGCATCAATCGCAACCGATAGGAGTCAATATGAGTCTCATATGCATTGGGAGCAAGTACATGCTCAATCTGGGTACGATACCAACTCTCACGCGCCCATACTTCAAAGCCACCAACCAGTTCCAGTGTGCATGCACCAACTTGGTAATGGCTGAGCAGTGAGGCGTAAGGGCCTGTTTTATCTACCACTGGCTCGTCCAGTTTTCTTCCAGGAGCACAGTAATGCAGTGATTTGGCCGCAGCAATATCTGCGTACACATCGATATCTCGTGGCGCTTGCTGTAATTCTACTCCTTGAAGCATCAGGCCGCAGCTACCTCCTAGCAGCCAGGTGTGAGGCTGACGATGCCAAGCCTCAGCCATTTCTAGCAAAGCCCTATGTAATTCTGGGTAACGCATCGCCCACCCCTCTATTTCATGCTGTGCCATAGATCTCACTCCTCCCATCCGTCTTTTCATTGTGTCCGTTCTTGTGATGCGCTTATACGGATGTTCTGTCCTATATGGAAAATCAAGTCAGAGAAGCGATTCCACCAAAAAAACCGATAAGCATAATTAAAAATGCAATGATTGAAAGGATACCGCGTACGAACCCTTTCGTTTTGGCACGAGCAAAAGTAATTAAAAATACGGATAACCCCATAATGAGGATGGCAACCAATGATAGCCACATCTTGTCCATAGCGCTCATAAACCAACAGTCTCCCCTTCAGTCCGATATTCATCATCGAGAATGTGACAATTGCAACTATTATAACATGAAATAGCGTGCATTTTTCCAATAAAAAGACAAAAAAAGCAAGCCAGCGAATGCGGACTTGCTCTCGATATGCCTGTGCTCTTTGTTAGCAGACATCATTTATTATTTTTTCATCATCATCTTCATTAACGATTCCATATTGCTTGGGTTCAGCCCGCTTTTCTTGACTGCACTCACAATATCCTGAACTGTATCCTCAGATACCGGTATTTTCGCCATAGCGGATACTTGTTTAATCAACTGGCGCAGCTGAGCCTCATTGTGCATCGTCGATGGTTTCACTGTGCTTGCCAGCTTTTTGACAGCTCCTTCAGTGATGGTTTTTCCTGTTTTTTTGTTGATGGCTTTCAGCGCTTCTTTCGAAATGTTGTTGCTCATTCGTCTCCCCTCCTCCGGCAATACTCATGTGTATCATATGAGTCTGTCGTGGAAAAGGTGAATAAGCTTCATCATTTATGCGCGAGCAAATGAAACGATTAACTCAGGAATGCCACTGCTCCCAAGTCTCCAGCTTCATCACTTCCATCTCCGTTTTTGGGTCCCTGCCCATTAAGGCTTCAACCGCATCCCTTGGCTGTCTGTTTTGGAATAACACATGATACAATTGATCGGCAATTGGCATCTGGACACCATATTTTTGAGAAATAAAATAGGCGGCCTGTGTTGTTCGAATACCTTCAACTACCATCCCCATGGACTGTAACACATCGTCCAGTTTCTGACCTTGGCCCAGCATGGAACCGGCTCTCCAGTTCCGACTATGCTGACTCGTAGCCGTTACAACTAGATCTCCAATCCCGGCCAGTCCAGAGAAGGTTAATGGATTAGCGCCCATCTCTACACCAATGCGTGTAATTTCAGCAAGGCCACGAGTTAACAGAGCCGCTTTGGCATTATCTCCGAACTGAAGTCCATCCGACATCCCAGCCCCAAGCGCGATAATATTCTTGAATGCTCCAGCCAGTTCAACACCCAGCATATCCCGGTTAGTGTACACACGGAAATAAGCATTCATAAATAATCCTTGGACTGCCTCAGCAGATGCTTTATCCAGTGCGGCCACAACTACGGTTGTTGGACAGCGTTTCACAACTTCTTCGGCGTGACTTGGGCCAGACAATACAACAATTCGTCCTTCTTCACATTCAAGCTCTTCGGAGATCACTGTGGACATCCGTTTCAGGCTTTCTGTCTCAAACCCCTTAGTTGCATGAATAATCAACATGTCTGGTTTATAGAAAGGTTTAAACTGATGTGTTACCGCACGCATTGCAGACGAAGGGGCAACAATTAACACAGCCGTTGCACCTGAAACTGCTGCCTCCATATTATCGGTCGCCCGAATACGTGGAGACAGCTCTACACCAGGCAAATATCTTGTATTGGTATGTTGTATGTTTATTTCGGCTGCCTGTTCTTCACTACGTGTCCACATCACCACATCCAATTCGTTTGAGGCGAGTACACTGGCCAGAGCAGTTCCCCAACTGCCAGCAACCAGTACAGCAACTTTTTTAGACAACGCGCTTTCCACCTCCAGGCTTCTTCGATCCTAATTTATTTTCCTGTCCTTTGGCGAGCTTCACAATGTTCGTGCGATGTCTCCAGAATGCAAACAGACAAATAATCAGACTACCCCAGAATATACTCATGGAGTAACCAGGCAAGATCAGGATGAAAACAGGAGTTAATGCTACAAAAATTAAAGAACCAAGTGAAACATAACGAGTCAGAACGATGGACAGAATCGCAATGATCCCGGCATATAATGCAGGTAAGAAAGCCAGGCTAGCCATTACACCAATCGCTGTAGCAATGCCTTTTCCTCCACGGAAATGGAAATAAAGCGGCCAGTTATGACCTGCAATGGCAGCGATACCGCTGAATGCAGCAATCCACGGAGACCCGTCACCTAACCATATGCCTATCCATACTGCTGCAATACCTTTGATCACATCAAGCAGCAGAACCGCGATAGCCGGTCCTTTGCCCAGAATACGCAGTGTATTCGTTGCCCCGGCATTTCCGCTACCGTGCTGACGTATATCAATTCCCCGTATTGCTTTTGCAAGAAGTACACTAAAGCTGATTGAACCAAGCAGATAACTTAGCACAATCGCTGCGATTGATAAAATCACAAACTTCTCCCCTAACCTTCGTCGGACTTCCTCCGAGTAAATATGCGAATAGGTGTTCCTTCGAAATCGAACGCTGCTCGGATTTTATTCTCCAGGTAACGCTCATATGAGAAATGCATTAACTCTGGGTCGTTCACAAAAATAACCATTGTCGGTGGTTTGACCGCGACCTGAGTTACATAGTTGATTCTCATTCTACGTCCTTTGTCGGTTGGCGGCGGATTAATTGCCACAGCATCCGATACCACATCATTAAGCAAGTGAGTCTGTACACGTAAAGAGTGCTGTTCCGCTACGCGTTGTACCACAGGCAGCAACTTTTGTAAGCGTTGTTTTGTCAGTGCGGACAAAAAGACAACCGGTGCATATGTCATAAAGAGGAAGTGGTCTCGAATCTTCGTTTCGAATTCCTTCATCGTTTTATCCGTTTTATCCACGACATCCCATTTGTTTACTACAAACAAAGAGGCTTTACCCGCTTCGTACGCATAACCTGCAATGTGCTTGTCCTGTTCGATAATGCCTTCTTCGCCGTTAATAACAATAAGAACGACATCGGCACGCTCGATCGCACGCATTGCACGCATTACGCTATATTTTTCTGTCGTCTCGTATACTTTTCCGCGCTTACGCATACCAGCTGTGTCAATCAGCACATAACGCTGCCCGTCTTTTTCAAAAGGAGTATCAATTGCATCACGGGTTGTTCCAGCAACATCGCTGACAATAACACGCTCTTCGCCAAGAATGGCGTTCACTAGTGAGGATTTACCCACATTCGGCCGGCCAATAAGGGCTACACGAATTACATCTTCATCGTATGTCTCTTCCTCAAGTTCAGGCAATTTCTCCACAATGGCATCAAGCAAATCACCAATTCCCGTACCGTGACTGCCCGATACCCCGATTGGATCACCGAAACCGAAACCGTAAAATTCATAAATCAGCTCACTGCGTCCAATGTTGTCCACTTTGTTAACGGCCACAACAATAGGTTTACCTGATCGGTACAACATCTCAGCGACTTCTTCGTCAGACTGTGTAATACCCGCTTTGGCATCACACATAAATACAATGACATCCGCTTCTTCAATCGCTAGTTCTGCCTGCATACGGATGGATTTCATGATGACGTCCTCGCCATCTATCTCGATACCACCTGTATCAATAATACTGAATGCTTTTCCGTTCCATTCACCGATTCCATAAATCCGGTCACGTGTAATGCCGGGTTTGTCTTCCACAATGGCCAGTCTGTCGCCAATAATCCGATTAAAAATGGTGGATTTACCCACATTCGGTCGGCCGACAATTGCCACAACTGGTCTTGCCATACATTCCACTCCTCCTGTCCATACTTACGTTAATCATCATAGCAAAAAAGCTATGTCTTGGCTAACGTTTCGTAACGAAACTCTCGCAATAACAACAATCGGCGAACCCGCTAGGGCTCGCCGATCTTGCTTTTATTATTCAGCAAAATATGCAGTATATAACTAAGAACCATGCATGTTTAACTTATTTGAATTTGCTGAGTTTGTCACCAAACAGTTCGCCGAGCGTAGTGCTCATGCCTTGATTGTTCAAGGAAACGTTCGGATTGTTGATTTCTTCACGTGGAGCGTTGTTTCTTGCAGGACGCTCTGATTTTTGTGGTTGAGCAGGAGCTTCTTCTGTTTCTTTGATGCTCAAGCTTACACGTTGCTCCGAAGGGTTCATGTCCAAGATTTTCACTTGAACTTCTTGACCTTCTTTCAGCACTTCATGCGGAGTGCCGATGTGTTTGTGAGAGATTTGTGAGATATGCACAAGGCCTTCAACACCAGGAGCGATTTCAACAAATGCACCGAAATCAACCAGACGTTTTACAACACCTGTTACGATGTCACTTGTGTTGAATTTCTCACCAGCTGTTTCCCAAGGACCTGGTTGTACAGCTTTCATGCTCAGGCTGATTTTGCCTTTTTCAGGATCAACTTTCAGCACTTTAACATTTACTTTGTCGCCTTCGGACAATACATCGGATGGTTTGTCAACGTGAGTCCAAGCCAGCTCGGATACGTGAACCAAACCGTCAACTCCGCCTACATCAACGAAAGCACCGAATTGAGTCAAGCGTTGAACTGTACCTTCAATAACTTGACCTTCTTGCAAACCAGCCATTACTTGTGCTTTGTTTGCTTCGAATTCTTGCTCCAGAACGTCTTTTTGGGAAAGGATCACTTTGTTGTTCTCACGATCGATCTCTTTCACTTTAACGCGCAGTGTGCGGCCTTTGTAGTCACTGAAGTCTTCAACGAAATGACGCTCAACCATGGAAGCCGGGATAAATCCACGAACGCCCACGTCTGCAACCAAACCGCCTTTAACAACATCGCCTACAACAACTTCGAACACGTCTTGGTCTTCAAAGTGCTTTTGCAATTGCTCCCAAGCGTTTTCACTGTCGATCGCACGTTTGGACAAAACGAGTTTTTCTTTCTCGTCGTCGATGCTAAGTACTTTAGCTTCAACTTCTTGTCCAACTTCTACTGCATCAGACGCGCTGTCTACGTGGAGTGAAGACAGTTCACGAACTGGAATAACACCGTCATATTTATATCCAATGCTTACATAAGCTTGGTTATCTTCCAATTTGACGATGGTTCCTTTTACAGTATCTCCTTTTTTCAAGGAAACGAATTGATCCAACTCATCTTGGGTTGCTTCTTGATTTTTAATTTCTTCCGACATGTCAAATACCCTCCTCAATTCAAAAACCCCATTATATTCAAACCTGCCTAGGCAGAGTTCAAAACACTTTCATGCGAATGCACTGGATATAGCTTTCCACAAAAATATGGAAACATGCATTCTCTGCAGACTGCCTTATTTGCTAGGCATGCCTGTTTTCACCATTTCATTAATTTTGGACATAATCTTCTCGGTCGCTCGCTCCAGAGCATCTCCGGAAGTGTCTTCCTTGAACTCGTCCAAATTGACCGGTGCTCCGTATACTACTTTCATCTTACGAAACAGCTTGTAGTTGCCGATAATAGCAGTAGGGATTACAGTGGCACCGCTGCGGAGAGCAAAACTCGCTGCTCCTTTCTTACCAATTCCCCCATCATTGTGGCGGCTTCCCGAAGGGAAAATACCAAGCACTTCACCGTCACGCAAAATATTAAGTGAGGTTTTGATGGATTCTTTGCTCACCCCTCCTCGTTTTACAGGGAAGGCACCTACAGCTTTGATAATTCTCCCAAATACCGGAATATCAAACAACTCGCTTTTAGCCATGAATCTCACTTGGCGACGAATTTTGATACCAACGGTTGGCGGATCAAAGTTACTGATATGATTAGAGCATAGAAGTACGCCGCCGTCTTTCGGGATATTTTCCCGTCCAACTGCCTCCAGGCGAAAAAGAATGGTGTACATGATCCGCAGTACTGTTTTGCAAAAAGTGTAAATCATAGACTGCTCTCTCCTCTGACCATTGTGCAATAAGATACGATTTTGTCAACCACTTCACGGATATTCATCTTCGTTGTATCCAGGACAATTGCGTCCTCTGCACAACGCAGCGGGGAAACTTCCCTATTCTCATCCAGTTTATCACGGGTGGCAATGTCTCGCTCCAGTTGCTCCAACGTCAGGCCATCGGATGGATCCAGTTCCTTGAAACGGCGAAGCGCACGCTCCTGTACACTGGCAGTCATGAAAATTTTCACTTCCGCATCGGGCAATACAGTTGTTCCGATATCGCGCCCATCCATAACGACGCCCTTGCGCAAAGCCATTTGCCGCTGAGTATTCACTAATTGCGTACGCAGCCCCTCGATTTGCGCATATCGAGACACGATCCCAGTTACTTCACGGGAGCGAATTGCTGAAGTTACATCCTCCCCATTACAGAACACTTTCTGTCCACCCCGGTCTGGTTGTAAATCAATAACCAAGCCCTGGGCTTCTTGAAGTACCTGAATCATATCATCCGGAGGTACACTCTTCCGAATCATATGTAAGGATACTGCACGGTACATTGCGCCTGTATCAACGTATATGTAGCCGAGTTCCTCTGCAACTAATCGGGCCACCGTGCTTTTTCCGGCACCAGCAGGTCCGTCAATTGCAACGTTCATCTTCCCGTTTTCTGATGTGTTCTGGCTTGCCAACGGGGCATTCCTCCCTCAAACGATAAACCTCAATAAAAAAACAGGCATTGCCTGTCATCGTGAAAATTATACCACACTCTACACATGGATGCAAAAACAGACAAATCAGCCAACCCGGTCCTTGTTTATATTCTGCATGTGAATCGGAGTACCTTCAAGCCGATCGATCGTTGTCATCACTTTCTTCAAATCAGGAACAAGCAGTAACAGCTGGTAAATTACAGCCAGGACCAGAAGCGTCGCAATCAGAGCAAGCGCTCTCCCTTCTACCCATTGCGAAATTGTGTAATAAAATTGCTCATGATTTCGTGTACCAGGACGTTTTTTCATTAAACCAATCTCCGTTTTTTTGGTTTAAATTGCCCATATCACGTACAGTCTATGCATATTCTAGATTATTTCATACGATAGTCCAGTTGCCGTTCAAAACAAAATTTAATCACTTTCTGCCGTTCCGAATCCGTGATTTGCGTAAATTTCAACATACCCAGCTCACGTCCTGATTCCAGCTTATTAACGCGCACTACTTCAGCCTCAAATTGTACATGATCAATTGCACCATTACGGTAAGGTACTAACAGCCAACATTTCAATTTTTGTTCTTCCTGAACTTTTATTTCAGGATCAATATATATGGATAACCCACCGCCCCCAATGTCTTCAGTCAGGGCCACTGCACGCGTATGATCTTCACACAGAAGTGCAAGTTCAAGACTGGCGTGTACGCGAAGAAAGCTGCGCCGCTGAATTTTGGAAACCTCTTCTGGAAGAGGTTTTCGTATGCGAACAAGACGCACGACATCTTCTTCAAACCCAGTCACGTAAGTGTTAAAATAATGCCGGACACCGTCCTCGTTTATATAAAATATGGATAGTTCTTCCCCTAAAAACAGTCTTTTCAAAGAGCCCATATTCTCTTGTTGCATCGGAACTTCAATTAAAAAACTGTTATGATCCATATCTGCAATACGCGATTTGTATTCTTTTTGTTCCTCTTTTTCGTCAGCTGATGCGATTTGAATATGTAATACTTCGTTTATTTTAGGAAACAATCCGTTCACCGCCGCTTATGTATTTAACTTCTTAATCACTAGGACTATTATACCATGGCCTCACTCACATGGAACAAAGAAAAAACAGACCAATAGAATGGTCTGTTCAGATTGTCGAGAAACCCTGTCCTCTTTCAAAGGTACAGGGTTTCTCTTGTTTCACGTACTATGAATTTAGGAGGAAACGAGGGGTTACCCCTGCTTTTCCAGGCGATCCAGGTGGATCGCCATCTTCTTCATGTTTTG
>JAFWEX010000103.1 GCA_017512705.1 Paenibacillus sp. | reverse complement strand
TTGGTATACAAGGGGGCCTGTTGTATGATCTGATCTGTAGTGGGCGCCAACCACTGCCCCTACCCTCCCAAGGACAAAGGTCTTTGTACTTAATTGCCCTTTTGTTGATCAAGTCGCAATAATCAAGCATTTAAATTCCATAGTTATTCTATAATATGCCCTATATTCTACACATTCCAATGAAGTCTGTCCCCAAAATGTCCCCCTAAATTATTTGAGGAAAACAGCGTGTTCTAATGTTGATGTTATCACAATTACGGAAACTGGATACTCTTTTACAGAAATTAAAATCTCAGCAAGTAGTATCGATTGATCTTGACAACGTATACCATTTTGTGGTAATCGGATATTTGTAGTATTTTACCCAATTAAACTTTTTAGCGCTCTTACCTTACCTCTGGCTACTGTTACTGTATAATCAGAATCTTTGAAAAATGCTGTTGAACTAAAAATCTGATCATCAATCCTTTCTACCCAATATGGGTTAACCAGATTTCCGTTATGCGCTGGATATAAGTGTGGCATAGCTTCTATGCATGATTTGTATGTAAGGGCAACAGTAAACAGTCCTTTGCTTGTGTGAAATCTCGGGACATTATAGTTGGCCTTTGGTTCCCACATATCGATATAGTAGATGTCACTCGCCCTAAAAAACTTACCATGCGATAATTCTCCATTATCTAAGATTTCAACGCCGAAAATTTGCCTTTCATCTTTTTTCACACGTTTCACTTCTTCTACAATTTCGTTCCAGTTTCTTAAGTTCTTCTGATTGATGCTGGTGTGTATATCATCTTTAAAGTAAGCAATCCCTCCAAACGAACCAGTTAAAACACGTTCGATATTATCAACGTTAACTAAATTTTCCCCATCAAGAAATCTAAAGTTAGGGAAAGATACTTCACACGCATTTAGTGTTGTGAGCACAGTAAAATTACCCGTTCTTGTATAAAAAAATGGGACATTATAGTTTTTTGATGGTTTCCACATTTCGATGCCCATAATATCATTTTCATAAAATGAAAAGCGAGGCCCGTATGTGCCATCGCTTTGTACTTCAATACCTATGATTAATCGATCGTTCATCAAGGATCACTTCTTCTTCAGTTCTTCTGGCATTTTCATCGCTCCAACAATACTTTTTCGTTTCTTAGATGATTTTTTTGCCCCTTTAGTAAGGTTGGTTCCAAGGATTCTCGCTAATTTCTGATTCAATTTAACCACCTCCTTCATGTTTTGTCCATACTGGAAGAATAAGAATGGCTTGAATAAAGAATGCCAATGTAATTTCTGATGATTTAATAATGAAACTCCCAATAACCAGTACAACTGATATCCATTTTAGCCACTTGTCCCATTGGGTCGGATTAACATACTCAAACTCATTCGGAGCATAAGTTAATACTATAAATAGGCTCGCTATATTCAATATAATGATTGATTCGTAATTCAAATTAATTAAGGGGATTAGCGAAGCTACAAAACCAGTTACAATTGAACATATTGTTATTGGTAAGTGTACACCCCCTGAAAACTTCCTTAATGTAGCGAATGAAAATAAAGTAATCAAGGCACCAAGAGTTGTACCGAACGTAGTTCTTAAAATAATCGTGAGCATTAGTCCCGTATACCAATTAAGTCTTAGTCCCAGTTCGTATTCCAATATCTCAACAGTACCTGGTCCTTCTGGATCAGCTGTTTTTATGCTTACTGCGATACGCCTCGACAGCCTTTCTAATATCACCTCGCTCCCTCCTTACTGAAAAGAAGTATGAAATTCCGAAGGTCACAAGCGCTAATATTAATAATCCTGTCGGTTCTGATCGATATAGCAAAACTAAAATCATACAAATTGTTATTGCGGAGAACATCGTACCAATTAAATAGGCAAGGTTCGTCTTAGAAAGATAATTTTCTTTGATAATAAAATCATGGGGGGGTCTTACAATAAAAGAAAATCCTAAATCAAATAGAGAAAAGATAAAGCACATTAAATATGTAATCAAGATTGAAGATAACTGCAATAAATAAACTAAACTCCCCTCATTCTGTTGAATAATACTTGCGTGCATTACATCCATCCGCTCGAAAATGTGATAAATGCCCATTTGTATTGCTGCATAAGCAGATATGCCAGCCCCAGCAATGAATGATGAAATATGCAATTTTAATTCTATACCGAAACGTAAAAAAAGTATGAAGAAAATATATTGAAAAGGCAGATCTAACTTTGGCAGTTCTAGCGTTATACGCATCATGTATGAGAATGAAGCAATGAAAATAGTGAACATAATCATTTTTCCAGCAAACTCTCGAACCGGCAACATATATAGCTTTAGGATAATCAATAGCATAGCAAGAGCGTCAAAAATGCCGATTAAGATATAAATAATACTGTTCAAATCCACACCATCCTACTTAAATATCTTTTAAAGATATTATAAAGTACGATGTGGCAATTCCATAGCCAAAATCATACAAATGAATACTTAATCAAAATAAGTTTTGACTGGAAGAATATTTTGTTCCTGTACGTAACATCAAATTCTCATCAATATTGAGTCCAGTAACCAATGCTCCCTGGTGAAACAACTGACTTCACGTTGGGTCTATCTTCTTCACGTTCCCACCCTTCCAAAATAACGATGTTAGACGTGTTTAATCTATCTTCCGAATGAATGTATTTTCCCTTAACCAAAACATCCAGAGCAGCCGACACGTCCGTTTTACTTTTACCCGTCTTCACAGTTAATTCATGGATCGTATGAAAACGTCTGTGCCCACCTTTGTAGTTATATAAGATACGAAGTACTTTGCGTTGGAAATCCGTTCTTCAACCGGCCTATTAATGTCCAATTCAACTTTTAATACATGGCTATCTGAGACATGCCTATTCCTCCTCTCTATACGAAAATAAGCCCTTTCCAATTAAGGAATAAGGCTTTATGGATCTATTATCATTTATCTTTGATACGTAATACCTACGATTTATATAGTACAAACAAAAAAAGAGCCTGCGTATGCAAGTTCCTAGTTCAACTCTTATTCTATTTAGCAGTAAGTAATGCTTCATCTATTAATTTTAATTCTGCTTCGTATTTAGCGATTTTCGCATCATATTCGAAACAGTTTCTATAATCAGACAATGTGTGACCGAAATGCTCAATTACATCGTTGATTTCGAAGCACACAGATGATGCACAGATTTTGGCGTCATGACCACCTTCGCATAAAAAGTCTTTTCTTACCACTTTCACGAAATAAATTCAAGCCGCGAAATCTAATTACCATGATCTATCAGTAGACTTTGACGCATTTTCTTCCAACACTGAACTTTCTGCTGAGAACCTTAAAAACATCCAAGCGAAGATTTTGCAAAAGACATGGAATACGATATATTAAGTTCCACGGATTAAGATACAGTGCAGGAACCTTACTTCTCGAAGATGAAGATGAAACTTTTCGACTCGATCCTAATCGCAATACAAAGAAGATTGGGACATGCTAGGCTTTCCACGACCTCAGATACTTATGTACATGTTACTAAAAAGGTAAGGACTAGAGTCGCGGGTAAACTAAATAAAATTAATAACTCAGGAACTCCTAAATGAAAAAAAATAAAATTTCGTCCCCAGTTTGTCCCCAAATGAGATTTTTGACCTTCTACTCCATAGTTATAGCATCCAAAAAAGCAAAAAACCCTTGAATATCAAGGGTTTTTCTTATGATCTGTAGTGGGCTCGAACCACTGACCCCTACCCTGTCAAGATAGTGCTCTCCCAGCTGAGCTAACAGATCGTATATCATTCTCTTCAAAAGTTATGGCTTATATAGTGGCCACAGCTCAATGAAATGAAGTAACAGTATCATACCAAGTAAACCTGTTCATTGTCAATCACTAATTCGGTTATAATTTTCCTGAATTGGAGCAGAATAATGGAAAGATTATCATATCCGGAAATGAGGTAAAATGCTATGAAATACATTGATCAATGTGATGAAAAAAGCGAAGGACAATACCAACCTAGACACTCTTTTCTCCGTGTAATTACTTATCTAACTGTATGTGCAATTCTTCTCCCCATAATGACCGGCTGTACATTACAGCGTGATGAACATACGGTGCAATTCCAGCAGATGCATCAACCAAATGAACAGAGTGAATCGCTGCCAGTATGGAGAGATGTCTATTCCGAATCCGTTGTGCATGATGTGTATTCACCACAAGGAAACACGGGAATTCTGCCCTAATTACGATGCACAGCATACACATAAAAAGGAAGGCGTGCTCCTGTTATTCTTCTTCGTCCCATTTGCGAGAATACGCTTTTTTGGTCACGTAGTATAACAAAGCAATCATGCCTGCCGACATGAGTAATGTAACTGCCATAATCACTGCCATTCCCATAGATTGTCCCCCTTCGTTATATTCCAATATGTACCAAACTAAACTATACAGGAAAAGCATTTTTTTGTATAATGCAATCTGATATTGCAACGCATGGAGCAGAAAGAAGGAATTCAATTTGGCAGCTGAAATTAGTTATGCTACAACAGAAGAAGAATTGAAGCAGGCACTGGAGATTCGACGTCAAGTTTTTGTGATCGAGCAGCAAGTCCCTGAAGAGCTTGAAATCGATCAATATGATATCATCAGTCCTGATGCGCATCACATATTGCTTCATACTGATGGCCAGGCTGTTGCGACAGGTCGTCTGATCTATTACAGCAAAGATACCGCCAAAATGCAGCGAATTGCTGTGTTGCAATCCCACCGTTCGTTTGGTTATGGACGCGTGCTTTTATTGGCAATGGAAGAACGAGCTCGTGAGCTGGGCTTGACCTACTCACTGCTGGATGCCCAGTGTCAGGCACAGAAATTTTACGATAAACTCGGCTATGAAGTGATTTCCGATGAACCTTTCTATGATGCCGATATTTTGCACGTTCGTATGAGAAAAAGCCTGTAGTCTTCCATCACTAAAATGTTCATAAGTTACATTTCTCCTTACATTGCTCCCTACATAAAGCACTGCATAAGATGCATACTTATCACCATTTTGGGCAGGCTATGAGAGTGTAACCTATTCCCCTATGCTCATGGAAGGAGAGTGTGACATGATGGATCAGACAACACGCGAGACATTCACAGCAGTACAAAAAAATGGCGATGGTGATTTGACTTCATTCCAGACCTCTACTGGCCGTATTCTGGATTACCAGCAGGCTCTAAACGAAGTACAAGCTGGAGCAATTGCTGGTGTAAACGTATTTAAAGGCAAGGATGGAGAAATGTATATTCGCGGTGATGCTGACGGTGATCCCACCAACAATCTTGACCAGCTTCCAACGTTCTAGATCTATCCTAATGATATGCGCCAATCCGAATGGATTGGCGTTTTTACTTTATCATATGGACTATACCTTTCGTTGCTAACCGTATTCTGATCCCTAATTATTAATAATCGGTAAAATATTTTACCGCATTGCCGGCAGGCTGGACTCTTCGCACAGGGCTCTGTTCCTGCTCCCATGCCTGCAAAATCTGTATATGTTCCATGGAAGATTGAGTATCCCAAGCGATGTAACCTTGTCGTTCCAGCTCCAGCAGTGACTCCCGAATGTGTGCTCGGTTACGTCCCGTTTTGTTTTCCAGCTCATCCATACGTGGAATTCGTCGTTGCTGACTTGCATAGTTAACGATAATACGCAAAACTTTACGCTCAAAGTCGTTCAGCATGCTTCATTCCCCCATTCCGATCTTGAACGGTTACAGGACGCCATGCCAGAATGTTTTGCTCCAGAAACGTTCGCGGTGCACCTTCTTTGCCATCAGAAGCCCGAATCATCCCACCGCGTATACGGTTAATCCGGATCTGACGCTGAGTAATTTGTCCTGCACGATCCATATACACAAGCTCAACCATCTGGCCAACATATTTTCCTAGCATGATCATCCCTCCAATAATAAGAACATTTGTTTGTATTTATTATTATATGCGAACATAAGTTCTTTATTCAATAGAAATAAAAGGGAATTCTTCATATGCAAAAAACCAGACCTGCTCCATAAGGAGAGATAGTCCGGTTCTTCACATTGGAGATATCGTTGGAAGCTTCTAACCCGTCGGGATCGGATCAGTGACGATCTGCTTCCGAAAATTGTACTTTTTTCAACTGCTGCGTATTTGGATTGAAGTCGACGTTGACATATACGGCAAACTGCTTGCCGTCTTTCCCACGGACCCACAGCTTGAACTGCTCTCTTGACTGATTTGCACTAAGCGATGAACGTCCGATATGTTTGTAATCCAGAATGTCGACATTGTACTTGGTCTGTGTCTCTTTCACCGCTATAATGCCCCACTTCGCATACTCAGGGATGCTGTTGCTGGTTGCGGAAACGATGTTCATGACACCCGTCATACTAAGCATAAGCGTTAGTACTGTAACCATAAGCACTCTCATGCACTTCACTCCTTGGGGACTAATGTGTTGCTGATATCGTGCCCTTTTAGATTACATTCTACACCCACATTTGAAAAATCCAGACCGCGGGCCACAGCCAAAATGGAACAACTTGCAGCAGCCGATCCAGTGGCTCAACCTCGGAAGAATGACTAAAGCTCATCCCCCAATCCCCGGAAAGAAAACGATGCTGTGCCCTGGACTCCTCAGGAGGCTCTAAACCATACTTCTCCATAAGTATTTGCCTTGTTTGTTCATCCACTTGAACATCATTCTCCACACCGCTTGCTGCCACGTAGGGACTATATATGCAAGTTAGCATCATCATTAAACACACGATATGTAACCATCTAAATCTCATATGATTTCTTCCTTTCTAATTCGGTTCCATTACCCAAGATCAGTGCAACCTTCGAACAACTTGTCTGATTGTACATAAGAATCTTGAAAAAGGAAATACCAAACTGTGAACAATGCATCACGTTCTGCAAGCATTCGTGACAAATTAGCACACGATCCTCTAGTCCCATTTTATAGTTTAAATGTTTAAACAATCCACAATACGTGTAATGGGCTGTGACTAACCAAGCTTGACCAAGCTTATATTACACTCACTTGAAGCTGTCTTCACCCCAATTTGAGGAGGTTATATCTGTATGTTCAAACGTCTGGATGAAATTCTGATTGAAATTCCCAACGTCGAAAAGCCTGATCCCAATGCAGCAGCAGCCATACAGGAATTGCTTGGCGGCAAATTTGGAGAAATGTCTACCCTGAACAACTACCTCTATCAATCCTTTAATTTTCGCTCCAAAGAAAAACTGAAACCGTTCTATGACCTCGTCATGAGTATCACGGCTGAAGAATTAGGACATGTGGAACTGGTGTCTCATGGTATTAACCATTGTCTCCGAGGATCAACCGAATATAAAGAACCTGATCAGACACCACTAGGTTCCGTGAAGGACGCTCGATTATCATATCATTTCCTGGCAGGCGCACAAGGCGCGATGCCGTTTGACTCGATGGGTAATCCATGGACAGGTGCCAATGTCTTCAACAGTGGCAATCTGGTGGAAGATCTGCTTCATAATTTTTTCCTTGAATGTGGAGCCCGTACGCACAAGATGAAAGTCTATGAAATGACCGATCATCCCGCAGCTCGCGAAGTCGTCGGTTTCCTGCTCGTACGCGGCGGTGTACACGTAGTGGCTTATGCCAAAGCGATTGAGATTGCAACAGGTGTCAATGTGACCAAGCTGATCCCCATTCCTTCACTGGATAACAAAGCCTTCCGTGAAGCTCATAAATATGAGGAAAAAGGCGTGCACACCAAGTTGTATACTTACAGTGACAAGGATTTCAATGCCATTGATCAAATCTGGAAAGGTACTCATCCCGAAGATGGACAACCACTGGAAGTCATTCAAGGAATTCCTCAAGGTTTCCCGATTCCCGAAGCTCCGGCGGTGGAAGAGGAATTCGCCCCAGGCATCTCGCACGAGGATTTCAAGGAAATTGCACGTCGGCTGAAAATGGCAGGAAACATTACGGATTAAGAAATATATGCTCCACCTAATGTTTTACCTATACGAACACAGCTCTCGACACTCGTTGCTTCGAAGCAGGAGATGTGAGAGCTGTGTTTTTTGTTGCAGGAAATGAAAAAGAAAATGCTATTCCACTCTTGCATCTACAGTTACTGGAGGTTATATAATGGGGGCAAAAGGAGGGAATGAGATGCAGAGTACACATTATTCTATCGGTAAATTCGCGCAATTGAGCGGTGTTCCAATCCGTACACTACATTATTATGAAGAGATTGGACTACTTCACCCAAACCGTCGAGACAATGGGCATCGGATTTATAGTACTGCTGATTTAATTCATTTGCAGAAAATTATTGGCTTGAAGTCCCTTGGCTTTTCATTAGAGCGTATTCGCAAATGTATTCATCATCACGAACCTGAGGTGAATCTGATTGAAACCTTACAACTTCAGTACCAATCCATGCAAGAGGCCCGTGCTGAACTCGACAGATCATTAGAAATACTCCGCAGATTAATTGCGATCATGCAGCGTGAAGGAAAACTGGAGCACAGTCTGATGTTTCTGCTGATTCGCAACATATTACGGGAAGACAAACAGCGCAGTTGGGTAGAGGAACATTTGTCAGAACAAACGGCTGCTGTGTTGTTTGACATCTCCCCAGGTGCAGAAGCTGAATTGGATCGAGAATTGCTCACCTTTATTGAGGCTGTCAAGCGGTTATCAACTGGAGAACCAGATGCTCTGGAGGCCGAAGAAATGTTAAATTTCTACGTGCAGCGTACACTCCACTTACTGGATGAAAAGGCTATGGCCAACGTTGACCACATATCAGAGGAGGAGTACGAGCGATTGAATGCATTGGTAGACATGCCATTAAACGAGGGGGAAATCATATGGCTGAATGAGGCTTTGTCACACTATGTAAGCAAATTTGGCCTACCTGGAGTCGGTGAACCATAACGAAAGGAAGTGATCATTGATATGAAGGTATTGGAGTACGTCTTACTTTGCACCTCGATGGCTTGCTTTCTCTATGTCATCTGGGCAAGCCATCGCTTGCGTCCGCTGACAGCACGAGTCATCCCTGCAGTATTGCTGGGAGTTATCGTTCTTCATTGGATATTTGAACATCCACGTTGGATTATGCTCCCGGTCTACGGAATCACAATCGTTGTGATGGTCCTTTGTTTATTCAGAGGAAAGGGGACCCGACATACCTCCCGTCCATTCAAACGCATTCGTTCCATCTTACTAAGCTTATTTGCTCTGCTGGCAGCAGGTCTTACCTGGGGAATTACAGGTTTACTTCCACTCTTTAAATTCACAGAACCCAGTGGTCCCCACCGTGTTGGGGTGATTGATTACACCTGGGGTGATCCAAAACGCACCTTCGATGATGGAACCATCCGGCGATTGAACGTAAGAATATGGTATCCCGCAAGCAAAGAGCTGACTACATCTGCACATTACATCCCTCAATCTGATATTTTTATCCAAGCCGTAAAAAAACAATATGGCCTGTGGTCCCGATTACTGCTCCATTATCGAAAAGTCGAGATTCCTGCGCAGTATGCGGCTCCATTTTTTTCTAAAGACACAGCAGTACCCGTCATTGTCTATCTGCACGGCAATGAGCTTGGCACCCGTTTTACTGGAACGTTCCAAGCACTTGAATTAGCAAGTCATGGCTACATGGTCATCGCGCTTGAACATCCCGGGACGGCCTTTTTAAGTGCGTATAACAAAGATGACTACATTCCCTTCACTCATGCGTTCGCAGATCTACCAAACCACTTCAGCAGACACAATACCGTGGCAGTCCCAATCATACAGGAAATGCAAGATGATGTGCAGTTCGTACTCCAGTACCTACAGCACATCGATCGCTATGAAACGAACTCTCTACTCTCGAATCGAATGGATCCTGATCGAATCGCTGTCGTCGGCCATTCCTTCGGCGGAGCAGTTGCAGCACATATGCTGGCTAATACAACCATAGTTAAAGTTGCTGTCAATTTCGATGGTTATCTTTATGGTGATTATCCTGACAATCCTCCGCAGAAGCCCTTACTCATATTAAATGGGGGGCTACTAATTAAAGGCTTGGAAGAAACGATGACCGGACTGGAAGAGGAACGTGCTGTGCGCAACCGTCTACTTGGACAAAACGGAAAGGAAGTGACTCTTCCACAAGCAGGGCATTTGACTTTCACTGATCTTCCTCTATACTCACCACGACTATTTAAGCCACTTGCGCCGGACATTATCCATCAGCACCGTCTGATCAATGAGTATACGCTACGTTTCCTGAATGACCATCTGGTAACCAAGAAAGAACAGAGATGACCTCCTGTGCTTTGAGATCATCTTCTGGGCAACGCCCTTCTGTCCCGGCGGATCTAATGCTCCTTGTTACGTCGCCATAATTCCCTTGCCCATACACCTACAACTCCACACAGCAACAATGCACAGTATGCCCAGGCAAACAGCATTGCCAGTCCTAGTCCGATGTTGGCATCCAGTCGTTCATCGGTAGTGTAGGTATACCATGCAAAAGCGAGCGGTGCAGCGCCAACGATAAACAGTCCCATGAACCATACTGTCCAGTTGCGGCTGCGAGAGGATGGCTCGGGATGGCTCTGTTTGCGAATCCCCAGAAATAATAACCAACAGATTAAAATGTACATGAGACTAGTGAGTATGATTTTCATAAAATCTGACATAGGCAGTGGCCTCCTCACTTCAAACATTCTTTTGATGTTATGCTCCAAGACTCTGAATCATGAAGCCAGCCAATAGACTTCGTACAAAGTCTTGCCCATCATTACCCACATGAATAACCCTTCAATAAAAAAAAAACCACCGTCTGACTCCTTCCAAGTCACGACGCTGGTTTGTGCTACAACAGCAGCTATGCACCAAATTGCGCATAGTGCAGGCGGCTGTATATGCCACCGGAAGCAAGAAGCTCCTCATGCCGTCCCTGCTCGGTGATCCCCTGCTCGGCAACAACTACAATGCGATCTGCATTTTTAATTGTAGCCAGCCTGTGAGCAATCACAAGCGTGGTACGTCCTTCCGACAACTCCGCGAGTGATTGTTGAATAGCTGCTTCCGTTTCCGTATCGAGCGCAGAGGTCGCCTCATCCAGAATGAGAATCGGTGGATTCTTCAGGAACATTCGAGCAATCGATAACCGCTGCTTCTGTCCACCTGAGAGCTTCACGCCACGCTCACCAATGAGTGTATCCATTCCTTCTGGCATCGATTGAATCAGAGATTCCATCTGAGCGCGCCTTGCAGCCATCCAGATTTCTTCTTCCGTAGCATCCAGCTTGCCATACGCAATATTTTCCCGAATACTACCATCAAAGAGAAAAACGTCCTGCTGTACAATCCCGATCTGGCTACGTAAAGAATCTAGCGTCATGTGCTGAATCTCCTGACCATCAATCGTGATGCGCCCTTCCAGAACATCATAGAATCGCGGGAGCAGACTGCAGAGTGTCGTTTTCCCTGCTCCTGATGGACCAACTAGAGCGACTGTTTCTCCAGCTTGAATGCTCAAGTCAATCCCTTGAAGCACCGGCTCCTGCTCCGAATAACCAAAGGTCACCTGTTCATACCGAATATCCCCGTGCAGATGGGATACCGGCTTGGCGTTAACATGATCTTTAACATCAGGCTCCATATCAAGCAAGTCCGTATATCTCTTGAAGCCTGCAATGCCCTTAGGATACGTTTCAATAACCGAATTGATCTTCTGAATTGGCGTCAGGAATACGTTGGATAACATAATAAATGCGATAAACTCACCATAACTCATACTACCCTTAATGACAAACCACGTCCCGCATACGAGAACAAACAACGATACCAGCTTCATCAGTACATAACTAATGGAAGAGTTCCAGGCCATAATCTTGTACGCAATCAGCTTGGTTTGACGGAAACGACCATTGTTTACAGCGAATTGTGCCTTCTCATACTCTTCATTCGCAAAAGCCTGAACTACACGAATTCCTGTAATATTGTTTTCTACACGAGCATTGAAATCTGCAATATCCCCGAACATTCGGCTGAACGCTTTGGACATTTTGTTACCGAAATACAAGGAAAGATAGATAATAAGCGGCACAATGATAAACGTCAGAATCGCCAGATTCCCGTTAATGCTCATCATAATGCTGAATGCCCCCACAAGTGTCATGACCGCGATGAATACATCCTCCGGACCATGATGGGCAATCTCCCCGATATCCATCAGATCATTCGTCATACGAGATACCAAATGTCCGGTCTTGGTGTTGTCAAAGTAACGGAACGAAAGCTTCTGTACATGGTTAAACAGATTTTTTCGCATATCCGTTTCAATATTGATCCCCAGCTTGTGCCCCCAATAGGTAACTACATAGTTCAGGAACGCACTCAGCAAGTAGATACCGAGCAGTACTACACACGCCCATAGAATCCAGTCCCAGCGGCCAGCAGGCAGCAGATCATCCACAACCCGGTTCACCGCCAGCGGAAAAGCGAGCTCCAACACAGCGACCAGAATCGCACAGGTGAAATCCAGAATAAACAGCTTTTTATATGGCCTGTAATAGGCGAAAAAACGACGAAGCATGAAGCAATGTCCCCCTTAAAGGCAATTCTCCGAGAATGATGATTACCTTCTAATTCGTCCTGCTTAAAAGGTACAAAAAGTATGGAGCACCCAAAATAGCAACCAGAATTCCTGCTGGTATCTCTGAAGGTTGTAAAATGACACGTCCCAGCGTGTCTGCAACCAGTACAAGCAAAGAACCGACAAGTGCAGAGGCAGGCAGCAGAAACTGATGTTTAGGACCTACCAGACGTCTCGCTAGGTGAGGCCCAATCAACCCAACAAAACCGATCCCACCGCTAACAGAAACACATGCACCAGCAAGAATTGCAGCAGCAGCAAGTAAAACGATTCGCTCACGCTCTACTGAAGCCCCCAGACCGCTTGCTGTCTGATCACCCAGATTTAATATATTCAGCACACGCGCCTTCGCAAGTACCAGCGGCACAAACACAACAATGAACGGGAGTAACGCCATGACAAACTTCCAGTTAGATCCCCAGATGCTGCCGGCGAGCCAAGTGGCTACAAATTGATATTTTTCCGGACTAAGCCGAAGCGTTAATACGATCATAGCTGAACTTATACCGGCTGCGACCCCAATCCCTGTAAGGAGCATACGGGTCGGCAAAATACCTTCCCCTTTTTTGTAAGAAAGGATATAGATTAAAAATGCGGCAAGACACGCACCAACTAGAGCCAAAAGTGGGAGTAGAAAGATAGGAGCAGCTGTTGTTGTTGGAAAAAAAGAAACAAACAGCATCACCATAAGTCCAGCACCTGCATTAATACCAAGAATACCCGGATCAGCAAGTGCATTGCGTGACACTCCTTGCAGAATGCAACCGGACAAGGCCAATCCCGCGCCAATCAATATAGCAATCACGATGCGAGGCAACCGGAATTCAAATAGAATCAGTTCCTGTTTTGGAGTTCCGCCTCCAAACAGTGTCCGCAGAACATCAAACGGTGAAAGCTTGGTAAAACCGGTATTCATGCTGACTATAAAAGCTGTCACAATCAAAAGACTAAGCGCAATCAGAACAACGACAGCTTTTGTTTTCTTTTTACGCTCTGCTCCAACCATTGTAGAGGAACCCATACTACAGCGTCCTCCTTTCTTGCCGCGCCAGATACAAGAAAAACGGCACTCCAATGAGGGCAACCAGAGCGCCAATTGGCGTCTCGTGAGGCGGGTTAATCATACGTGCGGCCAGATCCGAAAATACGAGCAACAAACTGCCCATGATGGCCGAACAGGGAATAATCCAGCGATAATCGACCCCAACCAGCTTTCGTGTAAGATGAGGAATAATCAAACCAACAAATCCTACTGCACCCACCACAGATACAGCGGTACCCGCCAGAATAAGTACTACGATCAGACCTATTAATTTAATCAGACCTGTACGCTGCCCTAATCCGACTGCGATATCTTCCCCAAGACTAAGCAGGGTAATCGAACGTGAGATGATCAAACTGACAATGAGTGCTGCAAGCACCCAGGGAAACATCACTTCAAGTTGCGACCACTTCGTTCCGGCGATCCCTCCAGCAGTCCAGAAGGCCAAGTCTTGTCCGATTCTGAAGTATAGTGCAATTCCCTCACTAAGCGCAGTCAGCATCGCTGATACAGCAGCCCCAGCCAGAACTAGGCGCAGAGGAGTCAGACCTGATCTGGATGCTGCACCGAAACCATATACAAGAAGAACACCAAGTCCCGCTCCCAAGAATGAATACATAACAATGTACATATATGACAGGCCGGGAAAAAAGGCAAAACAGATTGCCAGTGCCAATCCAGCACCAGCGTTCAGACCAAGCAGCCCTGAATCAGCGAGCGGATTTCGGGTCATCCCTTGCATGATCGCACCTGCAACAGCGAAGCAAGCACCTACCATCGCTCCACCGAGAATACGCGGCAACCGAATCTCCCATATGACCTGATGGGGTGTAAGATCAGGATTGAAATTAAAGACTGCCTGCCACACCACACCGAGCTGAATATCTGCAGCGCCATACGAGATAGACAACGCCATACTTAGAGCCAGTAGTAGAATACCTCCTGTAAGAATGAGAGTAGCGGCCCAGGGGCGTGTATGGATTTTGGCTGTCGGTGACTCCGTATTCGTATTGGAATGCACAGATGATTGGTTGGAGCTCATGCTTGTCCACCTGTGTTATGAAAGAAGCCTGTGAATCGTATGTACATAACAATCACCTCTCCAAAATACCCATTCTATTGATATTGATTCTCATTCCCATAGAACATTGTAAGGGAATCTCTTCCGTCTGGCAATGGACAAAAAAATATGTTTCTTGAAAACAGGAACATTTTCACATGAAATATACATAAAAAAAGACCATACAGAGCTCTCAAGCTCTTGTATGGCCACGCGATGTATAATCTAAACTAGCTCTTGCTAATAATCACTTAACGGATCTGAACCATCTTCAGGGAAGCCAGTACGTCTGGCTGATCTGTGATTATACCTTGTACGCCCATATCCAGCATCATCTTCATTTCAGCAGGATCATTGACGGTAAATGGATAGGTCACCATGCCTTGAGCAAGTGCAGCGGCAACTTCTTCTTTTGTCACTGCCAGCTTGTAGGGATGTAAACCGGATGCTTCCAGTTTGGCAGCATAATCATGAGGACGGTACAACTTCTCCATATAGAGAAGCGCTGTGCGAATGTCCGGCGCAATGCGTTTACATTTCACAAGAGAAGCGTGGTTGAAGCTCGACAGTACAACTTGTTGCTCCATGTTCCACTCCTGAATGATCTGAATGACCTTCTCTTCCATCCCCTTGTAAGGCACGATGCCGTTTTTCAGCTCCAGATTGAGCAGAATTCTCTTCCCTTGCACCAGATTCAATAGCATCTCCAGTGAAGGGATCGATTCCCCCGCAAAATTCGTATGAAACCAGGAGCCTGCATCAAGCGTACGCAGCTTCTCATAAGTGCAGTCTTTGACCCAGCCCGTCGTTCCCGCTGTCCGTTGTAATGTTTCGTCATGGATGAGCACCAGTCGGCCATCAGCAGACATCTGTACATCCGTCTCAATCCCTGTTGCACCGAGTTCCAGAGCCCGCTCAAAAGCAATCATTGTATTCTCTGGGTATACAGCGGATGCACCTCGGTGAGCGATAATTTCAATCTTGTTCAATACAGCCCCTCCTGCGTTCAAAGTGGATTCTATGAACCTCACTATAACCACCGTTTGTCATACGCGTATTAAGAGAACGTTTAATTGTGTGTGGGCTTCTTATTGAGCGTGTGGTTTAACATTTATAGGGCTGGGGGATTCACTCATTTTTGCGAACTCAATCTGAAAAACAACATAAGATATATCAGTCGTAGACCACTGTACTCCGTTGTAAGGAGGTAGCCCATTGAAATCACGAACTAGGAAGCACACGATCTCTTCCAGATCTGGCGCTCCTCCCAATTCTTTATCAGCAGTAAAAAAAAGATTAGGACCAGGATCGAAATCCGATCCGCTAAAACCTCCCAGAGGACCACGACGAGCCATTCCACAAGCTTCTGTGCGAGGACTCTCTTTACCTGACAGAACGAGTAATCAGTCGACAGTCGTTGATTCTCAACAGAATAGGCTTGATCAACTGGCCCTCGTTGCAGCTATTCTTGCACTCATTGCTGCTGCGATTGGACTATACATTGCCTGGAAAACACTAATTCTACCTAATGGTACTAATGAAATCATTGTATAGTTCCCCCTCACTTCCGGCTCGATTTCACTACAATGAGGTGGGGGTCTTTATGTACAAGTAGAAAAAACCGTTCCCCGGAAACGCCGGCAGCCGCCGGCGTCTCTTTGGAAAGGCCATTTTTTCTGACGCTGCCCTAAAAATGCATCGTCACGGAATGGTCTGAATTACAGAACGAAAGTGCGGGAGATGATAACGAGCAAGATAAACAATACCAGGATTGCGCCTGTTGATGTCCATGCTCCGCCGCCGAAACCTCCGCAGTACCCATAACCCGTTCCTTTGAGTTCGCTCATGAGTGACACTCCCCTTTTCTTCAAAGTACACTATAGACTATGTCCGCAAGTATAATTTGCTTGGGCAGATGAAGAAGTTTTTCACATTAGCCTGCTCATTTGAAGTAGCATCTCGACAGTGACATGTTCTATGGACTTTTACTTTTCGCTCAGCTCGGACCATTTCTGAGATAACTCCTGCGGGGTATAAGCAGCCATTTGATTAAGCAGCTCAGCTGGACTCGCTTCCAGACTCCACAAACTAAGATGTGATGTGTTGGAGAAACCTTCATGTACGCTATGTTCGACCATTTTCATCAGAGGACCGTAATATCCATTGACATTCAACAAGCCAACAGGTTTGCGATGGATACCGATCTGGGCCCAACAGAGCACTTCGAACAATTCTTCAAACGTACCCATACCTCCCGGAAGAGCGATGAACCCGTCCGATAATTGCGCCATCGTAGCTTTCCGTTCATGCATCGTGCCAACTTCGATCAGTTGAGTAAGTCCGCCGTGAACCACCTCACCTCGGAACAATCCTGTAGGCATCACGCCGATCACCTCTCCGCCTGCCGTAAGAGCAGCATCAGCAACTGCACCCATTAACCCCATACAAGACCCACCATAAACCAATGTATATCCACTGTTCGCAATCTGTTTACCCAACTGAGTAGCCTGCTCCAGATAATCTGGATGATGCCCCGGGTTGGAACCAGCAAAAACACATATTCGTTTCAATCGATCTCACTCCTTCTCATAATCTATCTTGTTAGTATATAACAGTAATGTCATTCCTATGTTACAACACATTGACCGAACACAAGTGTAACAATATAAAATAAACACAACATATTCCTAACCTCTCCGAGTGCAATTCGAAATGGTACCTAAGTAGCTTTCATGCATGCAGTTTGCGATAAAAAGACAAAAAAACACCCGACCGTTTGCAGCCGGCCGGGTTCCCAAATCCATACACATTCATTTAGAAGGGGTTGTTATGTTCTTACTATACGATCGAAACATTAATGCCATATGATCGCTATATGAAATACATATTAAATTTTGCCAATTATCGTATACCGCGCCGCGAACGCACAACAAACATATGCTTGTCTTTACGAAGTAACCGGCCATCTTCAAGCTCAACCTGATCTTCGTCATGTCTGATGATTGTAGTGGATAACGCCACGATTTTGGTTCGGTTCCAGATCATAATCTGCGACTTGAAATAAATCGCATTGTCGAACTGGATTGCCTTTTTCATAACATATCCGATCTTGTGCACTTCAGAACGTGCTCTCTTAAGAGGTAGGCTTTCTTCAGGAAGAGGTTTAATCATTGCAATATTGTCAAACGAAACCTTAATTCGCTTCGGTCCGATTCGAACACATTCCGCTTCTTCATCCCACTCCACCAGCGTACCTTTTAGAGGCTCGCGAACTCCTGTTGCCCGATATACTGCCACTTTTCGTCCAATCCAATGTCGCAATGTGCCCGCCTCCACTCGATCTAGTTTTCAGGTATTGTCCAGTCAATCGGTTTAATACCTTGGGAGACGAGAAATTCATTTGTTTTGGAAAAAGGCCGGCTGCCCAGAAAACCGCGATGTGCAGCCAACGGGCTCGGATGTGTAGATTCCAGAACCAGATGTTTGTCTCTATTGATAAAAGCACCCTTCTTCTGGGCATAACTACCCCAAAGCATGAACACCATAGGCTCCGTACGTTCATTCAGCTCACGAATGACAGCATCCGTGAACGTCTGCCAACCTAGCGTCTGGTGTGAATTAGGTTGGCCTTCCCGAACGGTCAGAACCGCATTGAGCAGCAAAACCCCTTGTTTGGCCCAATGAATAAGTGAACCGTGACTTGGAATAGGCGTGCCCAGGTCGGCCTGAAGCTCCTTATAAATATTTCTCAGTGAAGGGGGAACACGTACTCCTGGTTTGACCGAGAAACTTAATCCGTGTGCCTGACCCGCCCCGTGATATGGGTCTTGACCAATAATAACGGCTTTCACCTGATGATACGGGGTTAGTTTCAAGGCAGAAAACAATTCTTCCTTCGGTGGATACACGGTCTGTGTTTTGTACTCGGCAGCGAGTGCATAACGAATCTTGTTAAAATACTCGGATTCGGTCTCCTTCTGCAACACCTCGTCCCAATCATTTCCAAACATCATGTATAGACTCCTTTCCCTGATGAATGCATACCCGTAAAGCCCGTTTGGATGGGCTCTTCCCTGCAAGAGTCACTTGTCCCATGACTCATAGACTATCCATCATTTTAACATAACCGTGGTCGACAGACCAGAAGTGTGCGATGAAGGTCAAGAGCCTTACAGAGGGATGACACAAAAATAACACCTCTTACCTTTATAGAAAATAAAAAAAGACACTTGCCGAAGCTGATTGGATCAGCCTTTGCAAGTGTCTTTTCCGTTTGTTGATCAGAAGCGTTTCATCCCGCAGTCATGCGGCTTAATGTTTGATCAAATCGAGCGTTTCATCAAACTGGTGTTTCTGCTCCTCAATCTTATGCTCATTACCAATCACGCAACGATGCTTCTGCTCCAGTATGGCCGACACCAGTCCAGCAAAGCCGATAATATCGCTCTCCTTCGTGCCGAGCACCTCATCGCGTTCCTGCTGCAGATCAGCTTCTGTCACATTACACAGATAACATTCCAGCGAGAATGCTCCTTCACTATACGGTGTTCTTGGCGCATCCAGATCCTGAATTGCACCGATGATATAACGAGTCATCTCCCGTTCATCTGCACGGAAATCATTCAGATATTGCGGAATCTCCTCGTATACTTTATAGGTTTTTTCCAGATTCGGATCACGATAGGAGGCCAGATAGCTATCGCCGCTCCGTCTGAACCCAGACATACAGCCATACGCGCCGCCTTTGGCTCGGATATTGTTCCACAGGTAATCCAGTGACAGGATGCCCTGTAACACACGCAATGAGCCTGTATATGCGTACCCTTTATCCACATAGTTTCCGGTTTGCACGACATACTGAACCTCGGACGGAGAACGGAATCCTTCGTTATGTGTAGCAGGTGTAAATGTATAGGCTTCCTTGGCCACTTCATGGGTGAACAGCTTGGTTTTCAGGTCAGACACCTGGTCTTCCAGACCTTCGTACCCTTTGTCGTCTGCAGTGTAGCTAACCAGCAGGTTCTCCGGTCTGAAAATATAACCCATCAGCTCTTGCAGGCTGGAGGATAGCTGTTCTTTTTTCGCATCAAAGTTCGCCTGTAAATCTTCAAGCCACTGATAGTACGTAATCCCGCTAACCGCCTCCCGGAGATCAGCAGCAGCTGAATGTTTCGAGGATGATCTGGCAATCCCTGCGGAATGCCCACTATTGGTCAGATTGCGCTGCAAGTTCCCTTTGACCTGAGAAATAATCTCGAAAAGGCGCTTCGCATGATCGAATCGGGACGTAAACACAATCTCCTTGATCATATCAAAGGCGAATCCAAGCTTGTCATATAGGACTTTCGCGTTAAACTCATACGTTGCTTTAAATTCATGATGTTGATGCGCATTAGCATAAGAACCCACTCCACTGTATATTCCGCCGGAATGGATATGAATTTCATTCGATAGCTCGTTAAACGAGTAATTTTGAGTGTCCACGTAACCAAGTACATTTTTCAACAGTCCAACATATGGCAACAGGCGGCGCGGCACCTCCTTGATATCAAACAACAGTCTCAGGTACCCGATGCCATTCGTATACAAGTTATGATGCAAAACCGTTGTGCCATCCACGTTGTTTACGGTCTGGTAGAGTTTAGACGCCTTCGTGTCAATATCTTCAATGGACAACGTTGGGATGACCTGCTGCTGTTCTTTCGTGGAAGGAGTATTCTGGTACTCGGCAAGCGCTTCGGTACGCTTGATCATCTCTTGTACCTCTTCCGGGCTATGTCCGGCCTGCACCGACTTCAGGCGTGCCTTCAGCGCTTCTTCCTTACGTGCGTTCAAACCTTTGTCAGGTGTCAACGCAACAAACGATGTATGTGGATTTTGTAATAGATACTTCTCAATAAGCTGTTCAAAATAACCTTCCTTCATTTTAATGCGAAGTTCTGCAAATACATCATTCGCCTCCAGATGGGTAAAAGGCGCTTCCTTATCATACAGCCAGCTTTGCAGGGAGGAGAGTCCGTATATCAGACCCTTTGGCATACGGCCAAAATCTGCTTCCCGGTGGTTAAATTCATACGAATTGATGCCGGCAAGCAATGCTTTCGGATCAAAGCCTTCTTTAACAACACGCTCCAGCACTTCCTTGATTGTTAGGAGGAAATCATCCTTGCTGGACAGATTGCTCTTCTTCAGTCCAACGGTGAACACAGGCTGATACAGACTGTCATCATAAGAACCGTAGACATCCTTCGCGATTCCTTTATCCAGTAGTGCCTGCTTGAGGACAGCTCCAGGAGCGTTCAATAGCGCATATAACAGAATTTGAAAGGAAATATTCAATTCTTTATCCAGACTTGTGCCAATAACCGCATTGTAAGTCAGAAAGCTGTTATCCACTTCGGATTCCGTGCTTCCTGCAGAGTACGACTTCACCACATCCACCCGTTTCGGGAAGGCGGGTTGCAGCTTAATTTCAGAGTCGATCTGGATACGATCATAGTTGCTCAAGTAATGTTCGTCCAGCCATTGCAACTTCTCTTCCATGTCCATATCCCCGTACAGATAGATGTAGCTGTTGGACGGATGATAATATCGTTTGTGGAAATCAAGCAGTCCTTCATAGGTCAGATCCAGAATTGCCTCTGGGAAACCTCCAGACTCACAGGAGTATGTCGTATCCGGGAAAAGAGAATTCAATACCTCTCTTCTAACCATACGCTCTGGCGAAGAAAAGGCCCCCTTCATCTCGTTATACACAACACCGTTATATGTCAGTTCGTCATCTGCAGAAGTCAGGTTATAATTCCAACCCTCTTGCAAAAATATTTTTTCATTCTCATAAATATTCGTATTTAGTACTGCATCCAGATACACATCCATCAAGTTGTGGAAGTCATGATCGTTGCGACTCGCAACCGGGTAGACGGTTTTGTCAGGATACGTCATCGCGTTGAGGAATGTATTGAGTGAACCCTTGAGCAACTCCACAAATGAATCTTTGGCCGGAAACTTTTTCGATCCGCAGAGCACGGAGTGTTCCAGGATATGAGCTACCCCTGTATCATCTTCGGGAGGTGTGCGAAAACCGATGTTGAATACTTTGTTATCATCGCTATTGGACAGTAGTACGATGTGGGCACCTGATTTTTGGTGTTCCAGCAGGTACGCATCCGATTTCAGTTCCTCGATTCTGCGCTCCTGTAACACCTTGTATGGCTTAAGCTGTTTCAACATAAACGTGAGTCCTCCGTCCATAGATTGTTGTATTGGTTGTGACTGGATACTCGTTCAAATGTGAAAATCACACCAGTACTCCGATGACAGAACAAGCCTCCAATCACTGTTATCCTAAAGGCGAACGCTCCGCTTCTCAAGCTTTTTCTGTCCTCTTCGTTTTATGTAATATTTCACTCGAACATCATCCGTCAGCAAGGTGAAGGTAATATATGCCTATCGATAGTATACACCATTGTGACCTCTCTTCATAAAAAGGCAGCCAAATGCACTTTCTGATATGTATTATGCAGGCTTTGTGTTTATGAACGACGCGGTGTGCGAGAGTAAGTGCGGTGTCCGGCAGCAGCTGAAAAATAAAAAATTCATAAAAAAAGATCACATCAGTCTTGTTTATCCAAGTCTGATATGATCTCTTCTGTATATAGCCAAGACCGGGACCGAATCGTTACGTTACTCGCCTGCAACCGGATTTCAGGACATTCAGCAGCCGTGACATAGGCTAATCTAAATTTGGACCAAGGATATGCTCCGAAAACAAAAGAATAAAGTCCTCTTTCGCTTTCGGCTGCATGTCGAGTTCGGGCAGATTCGGTTCAGGTTTGGCTATTCCAATAGAATGTGTCAGGCTTCATGTACTTCGGCCACTTTTAGAGGTTCAGGCTCAGGCTCCATGCCTTGAGTAAAAAACTCTCTGAGATCACGATTCCGATAAGCCAGGATGCCGACCGCAAGCAAACCAACACCGGAAACTAGTGTGATAT
>JAFWEX010000007.1 GCA_017512705.1 Paenibacillus sp. | reverse complement strand
AGTGAAGACGTGCAATGTCACCTTTAAGATAATAGAATCCGTTGCCGCTTGTGTTGCGAGCAGAATCCAGATCTATGCCATTGAGTCTTTCCATTATGTCTACGTGATATGGAATCTCATAATCCGGTACCACTGGCTCACCGAAACGTTCGATCTCAACGTTTTCACTGTCATCCTTGCCAATCGGGACAGAATCATCGATGATCTGAGGAATGACCATCATTCTCTTCTTGATCTCAGCCTCGAATGTTTCTTCATCATGCTCTAATGCTGTAAGTTCATCATTGATGGAAGCAACCTGCTTTTTAGCTGCATCTGCTTCATCACGCTTTCCCTGTCCATAAAGCATACCGATCTGCTTACTTATAGTATTGCGCTGATTGCGGAGTTCGTCACAGCGAGTACGCGCTTCACGGAAGCGCTTATCAAGATCAAGAACCTCGTCCACTAGGACAAGTTTCTCATCCTGGAATTTCTTTTTAATGTTTTCTTTAACGAGTTCTGGATTTGTGCGGACCAAACGAATATCTATCATGGTGATTATTGTTCCTTTCCACCTAGTTTATTAGCAAAATCAAAAAGCTGCTCTTTTGAATAAAAGTCCAATGATAATGTGCCCTTACCGGCTTTATATTTTACGTTTACTTCAACACCTAAAGCTTCTTTCAGCGCCAGTTCAACTTCTGCTGCAACCGGGTCTTTGGTTGATGGAAGTGAAAAATGCTGTTGTTTTATGCCTTTTTGGGATAATTTCTCCGCTTCACGAACTGTAAGTCCCTTTTCAGAGACCATTTTTGCAACCGTGATTCGTGTCTCATCATCAGCTATGGATAAGATCGCTTTAGCATGTCCTGTAGTAAGTTTTCCTGTACGGAGAAGATCTATAACTTCTTCAGGCAAACTCAGCAATCTTAGCGAGTTTGCAATTGAGGGTCGAGATCGGCCGACTCTCTTGGCAATCTGCTCCTGCGTCCAGCCTGTAGCATCACTTAGTTTACGGTATCCTTCTGCCTCCTCAATGGGATTAAGATCTTCACGCTGCAGATTTTCCACCAGAGCAACGCTCATTGCATCAAAATCTGACAATTCCCTGATGTTTACCGGAACAGATGTTAAACCGGCAAGTCTTGCAGCTCTCCAACGGCGTTCGCCTGCAACTATCTGATAACCTTCGTTTATGGGGCGGACCAAGATCGGCTGTAAAACGCCATGTTCCCTCATGGAATTAGCCAGTTCCTGAAGGCTTTCATCGTCGAAATCTTTTCGGGGCTGGTTTCTGTCTGGGAATATTTCGTCCATTGGGAGTTCTGTAGCTCCTTGGGCAGGGGTAGAATTGTCCTGAAACAGGGCATCTAGTCCTTTTCCGAGCCCGCCTATTTTTTTAGCCATTAAGATTCTCCCTTCGAATTGTTGTGTATGACTTCTGCAGCGAGGCTGTCATATGCTGCTGCGCCTTTTGATGAGGGATCGTAATAGCGGATCGGTTTACCAAATCCCGGAGCTTCTGACAAGCGTACATTGCGCGGGATTACGGTTTTGAACACTTTCTTTGGGAAAAAGCGCTTTACTTCATCTACTACCTGAGTTGTGAGATTTAATCTGGAATCGTACATGGTAACAAGTACGCCTTCAACATCAATTGACGGATTGTAGAGACGTTTAACAGATCTGACGCTGCTCATAAGCTGTGAAAGACCTTCAAGGGCATAATACTCACATTGAATGGGGATGAGGACGCTGTCTGCACTGTTCAGACCGTTAAGAGTAAGCAAACCAAGGGAGGGAGGGCAGTCTATCAATATAAAATCATACTGCGATTTGGCCTGGAGGAGCGATTCGCGCAGTCTGGACTCTCTGTGTTCCATATCTACGAGCTCCAGTTCGGCTCCAGCAAGGTTGATGCTTGAAGGAACGACGGAAACTCCGGGGTACATTGTTTTAATCGTACAATCTTCGAGGGGCTTTTCACCAATTATTAGCTGGTAAGTGGATGCTTTCACGTTTCTTTTGTTGATTCCATACCCGCTTGTAGTATTACCTTGCGGATCGATATCGACCAACAGAACACTTTTTCCTGCTGCACCGAGCCCTGCAGCAAGATTGACAGCGGTAGTAGTCTTACCGACACCACCTTTTTGGTTTGTAAGTGCAATGATTTTTCCCATTGTTCTCCGAAAATGTTCCACGTGGAACATCATTTTGTATTAATTCCCCTCAATTTTAGCTCATTGATATACAAAAGGCAACGAAAACGGCAGTATCATGTGTGATTTGGCGCGTTGACTAGGCAGTTTATTTCTTATATAATCATGTTTGCACAAGGAGAGTTGTCCGAGAGGTCGAAGGTGCAGCACTCGAAATGCTGTGTGGGGAAACTCACCTAGGGTTCGAATCCCTAACTCTCCGCCACAAGCCCTGTGAATGCACGGGGCTTTTCTTTGTAATTGTTCCACGTGGAACAATTACAGTAAAACATCCGAGGAGTGTTCCACGTGGAACAATGTAATGATCTGGATTGACGAGAAAAAATTGAATGAGCTGAAAGAAATGGCGCCTGAGCATCTTCGTATTCCCAAGATAGATCGGGCAGTCGCTTTTGATGTGGAAACGCCAAACGGAAAAAGTGAGCGGATGTGTTCAATAGGTATGACTGTTATAGAGAACAACAAGATCACTAGATCTGTGGAATATCGGATCAATCCCGAACAGGACTTCGATTGGTACTGTGTTAAGGTTCACGGCATTACACAGGAGGAGGCAGAGCTTGAGCCCATTTTTCCGGAAGTGTGGCCATATATACGCGAAGAATTAGATACAGGGCTTGTTTTAGCACATAACGCCAGATTTGACCTTAATGTGTTAAGAAAATGCCTTTACGCTTATGGCTTAGAGTTCCATGACGTACGATTTGCAGATACTGTTGAGATTGCAAGGTCGCTTTTAGGGAAAAAGGTGCCAAATCATAAGTTGGGTACTCTGTGCGAATGGATGGGAATTCCGCTGGATGCTCATCATGCCGGAAGCGACAGCTTTGGGTGTGCTGAAATCTATCTGAATCTACTGGAAGAATACGGTTCACTCGCGAAATTTGAGAAGACGTTTTGTTTCAAATAATACGGGCGATAAGAACATATATTCTCATGGGCTGGAAATCAATGTAAATGGGGAAAAAACAGTGCATTTGCTTGCATACAAGGTTACAGTTTGTTACAATAACAAATGGCTAAATTATGTATTACATAAGAAAATATTTTGGAGGATACCACATAATGGTTAAAGTTGCTATTAACGGTTTCGGTCGTATCGGCCGTCTCGCATTCCGTCAGATGTTTGGCGCTGAGGGTTATGATATCGTCGCTATCAACGACCTTACAAGCCCCAAGATGCTTGCAAACCTGCTGAAGTATGACTCAGCTCAGGGCGGTTACTGCGGAGTATTCGGTGAGAATCTTCACACTGTTACTTCCAAAGAGCCCGAGTATGAGGAAGATGGCAAGACCGTCAAAGTCCCAGGCTCCATCACAGTTGATGGCGAGGAGATCACAATCT
>JAFWEX010000102.1 GCA_017512705.1 Paenibacillus sp. | reverse complement strand
TTTTGTCTTCCTAGATTTTTTTATTTCTTTCTAATTCATTCATTTCTTTCTATATCAAAAGAGAGAATGGAGAGCAGGGAGATGTAGCGTAAAAAGCAATTTACAAAAATCTGCATCTGCGCTGATACATCTATGATATTTTATACAAGGTCTGACCTTGGATGAATTAAGTTTAGGACTATCAATTAAATTGAGGAAGAGTAGAGATAAGCTATGCTTTTGTTGATTACATGGGAAGATATCAGACTATATGTGATATGATAATTCGGATAGTATATTCGGATAGCGTACTTGGTCGGGGGGGGGGGGGGATCTCATATGAAGATAAGCAAACAAGAGGCAGCTCATTATATATGGGGAGCACAGTGTGATGGCTGGCATCTAGTACAAGGTGAGACACTTAGTGTGATTCATGAGCGAATGCCTGCAGGTACGACAGAAACAAGACATATACATACAAAGAGTCGCCAATTCTTTTTTGTCCTCAGTGGTGAGGCCTGTATGGAGCTGGATGGAGTGACGTATGTGCTGGAGGCACATGAAGGGATAGAAATCCCGCCTGGAGCGCCGCATCAGATGCAAAACCGAAGTACTGCAGACGTGGAATTTCTGGTCATTTCACATCCAACAACACGCGGTGACCGGACAGAGTTGAATGAATGAACATATTATTATTACTTTACAACAAATTTAAATATAGTAGAGGGAAGAGATAAATGAGACCGTTTCGTATTCGCCTGGCTTGGATTATGATGGTGTTAATCGGTGTGTCCGTGATTGTAGCCGGATATACCATGGGAAGAGTGTTCAAAACCACCCATATTGATGCGTTAGAACAAACGATGGTACGTGAGATTAATTTACTTAAAGCGACCTTCCCATTTCATGATGCATCCGATCCGACATCCGTGGAGACGCGAAAGTACTACTCGGATCGGGCGGTGGAACTGGATCGTCTGACAGACTCGAGGGTAACCTTTATTAATAAAGACGGTATCGTCATTGGTGATTCTGAGAGTGATCCTGCAATGATGGATAATCATTTGAATCGTGAAGAAATCCGCACGGCTGTTGAAGGGACGTTTGGACGTTCCATTCGATACAGTAAGACGTTGGGACAGGATATGCTGTATGTGGCACTGCCTGTTAATTCGGAACACAGTGACATGATTGAAATGCCAAGCGGCAAATTCGATGGTTATATACGGCTGTCCATGAGTTTACAAGCGGTGGATCAAGGGCTGCAGCGCGGGTGGGTGATTATGTTTGCGGCGCTGGGAATGCTCTTTCTGATTGTAGCTTTTGTCAGTTACCGGGTTGCTCGTAGCTTAACATCACCAATCGAACATATTACCAAAGTCGCACATCAGATTACAAAGCTTGATTACGATGCCAGAGTGAACGTTACACGTAAGGACGAGATAGGTCAGTTGGGCCTTGCAATTAACGGAATGGCGGATAGTTTGCAATCCCAGCTTAAAACGATTCGAGACAATGAAGCACTGCTTCAAAGTGTCTTGGCTAATATGACCGGTGGAATCGTTATGATCGATGCAGCGCAATCGATTGCTCTGCTTAATCGGGAAGCAGAACGTATGCTTGGTATCGAGGCCACGAAGCTTACAGGTAAGCCTTATACGGAATTGAAGCGTCATTACGAGCTAACACACACGATTGAAGAGAGTGTAGCTATTCAAGTACGTATGAATGAAGAAGTCAGTGTATTTAACCCTGAAGAACGTCTGATCCGACTGGATGGCGTGCCTATGTCTGGAGAAAACGGGGAGTATCGCGGAATGATATTCCTGCTGCAAGATGTAACAGCGATTCGCAGATTGGAGTCGATGCGTAGCGAATTTGTTGCTAACGTCTCTCATGAGCTCAAAACTCCGGTGGCGGCGGTCAAAGGGTTCGCAGAAACCCTCCTTAGCGGCGGGGTGCAGGATAAGGAGACGGAACGTTCTTTCCTGCAGATTATTTATGACGAAGGGGACAGGCTGAACCGATTGATCGGAGACATTCTGGAGTTGTCCAAGATTGAATCCAAACGGGCACCTCTGGAATGTTCTCCGGTGCATGTGCATTCCTTCTTTGATATGGTACTGGGCACGTTGTCCAAGGTTGCAGAGAAAAAGCAGATTCGTCTAGAAATGAATGTACCAGAAGAGCTTTATATTGAAGCAGATGAGGACAAAATGAAGCAGATTTTCATTAATTTGTTATCCAATGGCATTAGCTACACGCCAGAGGGCGGAAGAGTGAGACTTCAAGTGAAGATGGATCAGACGAGTGAGGAAGAACAGGTTATTTTCTCAGTGTCCGATACAGGAATTGGCATACCGAAGAAAGATTTACCGCGAATTTTTGAACGATTTTACCGGGTAGACAAAGGGAGATCACGTAATTCCGGAGGCACGGGTCTCGGACTGTCCATTGTAAAACACTTGGTCGAATTGCACCGGGGGAAATTATCTGTTGAAAGTGAACTGGGTATGGGGAGTACCTTTCATGTCATTCTGCCATTAATCCAAGAAGAAGAGATGTAGGCGTATAGGAGCAATTTGTAAAATGAGTATATTGCTTTACACAGCGTTAACATTTCAATGCTATGATAGGAAAAGTGTTGTGGCAACAGACAACCTATGAAGAGAGAAGGGGTATCATGGCACAGCGTTTGCTGGTTATTGAAGATGAACCGACATTATCGAGATTACTTACGTACAATCTGACACAGGAAGGATATGACGTAACGGCAGAGGACCATGGATCAGCAGGATATGACCGGGCATTGTCACAGGATTTCGATTTAATTTTACTGGATCTGATGCTTCCGGGCATGAATGGTCTGGATATTCTGAACAAACTGCGAATTCAAGGTGTAAGTACACCTGTTATTATTCTTACCGCCAAGAATGGGGAAGCTGAGGTAGTGCAAGGGCTGAAATCTGGTGCGGATGATTACATTACTAAACCTTTTGGTGTATCCGAACTTTTGGCAAGGGTAGATGCGGTGCTCAGACGTTATTCAAACGGTGAAGATCTGCCACAATCGGAGGACAAAGATGGCTCACGCATTATTCTTGGAGAGCTTGAAATCTATCCTCTCAAATATGAAGTTACTCTGGGGGGACAATCCATTAGCCTTCGTCCAAAGGAGTTCGAAGTCCTCTTGTATCTGGCCAAAAAACCAGGTGTTGTACTGACCCGGGATGACCTGATGAATGCAGTCTGGGGGTTTGATTATATTGGAGGCCAACGGACCGTAGATGTACATGTGAGTTCATTACGTAAAAAGCTGGAGCTTGATCCCGAATCGGTTCATATCGATTCGATTCGTGGTGTAGGTTATAAATTGGTTGTCAAAAGAAAAACTCCCCATCATTCAAGTTAAATGTTGGGGAGTTTTATTTTACTCTCATTTTACACAAAGGGAGATTCTTCTTTATTTTTAGGGTTTAGGATGAAGTTGTCCAAGTGATACTTTGTACCTAAAAACCCACCTTAGGGCGGAGTTAACACGTAAAGGAGAATAAGTACATATGCCCATATTGTTAGAGGAGAGACCTGAAAGCCAGGTTAATCATTTACAAATAGAAAATGAATCATCCGTCTTGCCTGAGTTGGATCGTGAGCAGACAGGTAAACCGATTGTTAATTTTCAAAAAGATTATGCTGTGTCTCTCGTGGAATATTGTCGTCAGGTACCAGTAGCTAAAATAGACACGACATGCGGTGAAGCTGCAGCCATGTTGAATGATGGCAAAGAGCATCCTTGCATTGTTCTATGTGATGATCAGATGAGGCCTACAGGACTGTTGATGAGGGATACTTTATATCGTTTATTAAACGGAAGATTCGCTGCGGACTTATTTTATCGTAAACCAGTCGTGAAAACAGTTGATGCGTCACCGGTTATTGTAGATATACATATGGAACCCGCCGCTATCATTGATGCAGCCCTGGGGCGGGACGAGGATCACTTCTATGACTGCCTGCTCGTAACGGAAGAGGAACGCTTGTGTGGTGTCCTTACTATACGTGATGTGATGTCTCTTTCTCAGAAATTGCAACAAGCAGCTTCAGCAGATCGTATACGGACGGTAATGGAGAGTGGACAGGAAATATCTCGTATACATTCAGCCGTAACCAAGCTGGTTCAAGCCGCGAATCAGACTGCACAAGAGGCTGGACAGGTGATCCAGTTGTCCAATGACGGAGAAGGTCGTTTACGGCAAGTGGAGTCTTCCTATTCGCAGGTTCATGAGCATATGGGAAGTCAGAAGGAACATGCCCGTGAAATGCTTGAATCCATTACAACGGGTGCAGATATGGCACGTTCCATTCGAACGCTCGCTGATCAGAGTGAGTTGCTCGCATTGAATGCATCAATTGAAGCTGCTCATGCGGGAGAATATGGACGAGGCTTCCAGATTGTTGCCGGGGAGATTCGCGCGCTTGCCAAGCAGACACGTGAAGTTGCTGGGAATATGTCCACCCTGCTTCAGGAGATCGAAAGTTTAACTCAACAGACGGTATCTCTCATTCAAGCAAGCGGGACAGAGATCAATGACAGTGCAATATATGTACAAGAAGGAGCGGCTGCATTCAGAAAATTAAACGACGGAGTCAATGGCCTGTCCTCTATTGTAGAAAACATGGCTACAGAAGGCGGGGAAGCGGGCAGAGTCGCGGAGAATATTCAGTTGAAGCTGAAGGAAATGATTGCAGATGATCCCGAGGTAGGAACGAATAACGGAGCGCAATAAAAAGGCCAATACAGCCACACAACGGAGACCTTGGACTTGATCTGTCCGCCTAGGTCTTCTTCGGGGTTTTTTACATTCCGTTAACATGAAGGTGGTATTGTTTTTACAATATTGAGTTAGGATATTATAGATGGCCAAGATAGTGCATAATAACACGGACAGCGGTCTGAACGTAAAGGGGATCGAAGGATTCCTGCAACGAAGGAGAAGTGAACATCTATGAAAGACCTCATTCACATTGATGGACTTAATTTATACTATGATACGCATCACGCGCTTAAAAATATATCGATGGACCTACCGGAGAAAACGGTTACGGCATTTATCGGACCGTCAGGCTGCGGTAAATCGACACTGCTTCGCACGCTGAACCGGATGAATGACATGATTCCGGGTGTTCGTGTGGAAGGACAAGTTCTGCTGAACGGTTCCAATATCTATAGCAATGAGATTGAAGTAGAAACGCTGCGCAAGCGGGTAGGAATGGTATTTCAACAGCCCAATCCTTTTCCCAAATCAATCTATGGTAACGTGGCTTACGGGCCTCGGCTGCACGGGGTAACCCAGAAGGCAGAACTGGATCAACTGGTAGAGCAAAGTCTGGTTCATGCTGCACTGTGGGATGAAGTAAAGGATGTACTGAAGAAATCAGCATTAAGTTTGTCTGGCGGGCAGCAGCAACGTCTCTGCATTGCACGCGCATTGGCTGTACAGCCGGATGTGCTTCTGATGGACGAAGCAACTTCGGCTCTAGATCCGATCTCGACGCTTAAAATTGAGGAATTGGTGAAAGAGCTGCATCATAAATATACTATCGTTATGGTTACTCACAACATGCACCAAGCAGCGCGAGTATCCGGACGAACTGTATTTTTCCTGAATGGGGAAGTGGTGGAGGCAGCTGATACGGAGACGTTATTCTCCACACCGCAAGATTCACGGACCGAGGATTATATATCCGGAAGGTTCGGTTAAGGCGAGCTGAACAGGAATGATCCCGGGATACCCGGAGATGATGGAGAGGGAGGACATGAAATCTATGATTCGCAGAAAAGAATTTGATCAGGAGCTGGACGAGCTGCGCACCCTGCTCAAACAAATGGGTGATCATGTAGGAAAAGCACTGGACGGTGCTATTGACAGTTTGCAGACACTAGATACAGAGAAAGCCCAGGTCATCATCAAAAATGACGCGAATCTCAATGCCCTTGAGGACAAAATTATGGAGCTGGGTTCGAAGCTGATCATCACACAGCAACCCGTAGCCAAAGATTTAAGGCGCATTATTGTGGCATTCAAAATCTCCAGCGACTTGGAGCGTATGGGGGATCTTGCTCTCGACGTGGCCAAAGTAACGCTTCGGATGGAAGGGCAAGAGTTGATTAAACCGCTTGTAGACATTCCACGCATGGCAGAAATTGTGAAGTCCATGATCGATGAGTCTATTGAGTCTTATCTGAAGGAGAATACGGATTTGGCCTATAAAATGGCTCAGACAGATGATCAGGTCGATCAGCTATACAGCAATATGATTCGAGATCTCTATACGTTAATGACCGAGCACTCGACTCAGGCTTCCCAGGCGATGTTGCTGATGATGGTGGGACGTTACATTGAACGAATTGGTGATCATGCGACTAACATTGGTGAGAGTACGGTCTATCTGGTGACGGGGCATCGTCCAGACTTGAATCAGTAAGGGGTGTTGGGCAGGCTCTGCTGTCCAATACATAACGGATATATGACATAAGATGTGAATAATAAAATGAGTAGAACTTTCTTCCGACTAGCTTGTGCACAGGCTAATCAGGAAGGAGGTTCTTTTTTTGCCGAAGAAATGTCTTGAAAAGGGTAAGTGCTTTTTTTGAAGTAGGTGGCAGGTATGGTATCATGAGAACAGATATGATAAGTGCAATCTGACCATATGATATGCGGGGTGCTGGAATGGACAAGTTTATTCTTATAGATGGCAATAGCATTATTTACCGGGCGTTTTTTGCGATGCCTCCTCTGACGAATTCGAAAGGTCTGCATACCAATGCGGTATATGGCTTCACGACGATGCTATTAAGGCTGTTGGAAGAGCATAAGCCGACGCATGTGATGGTGGCGTTTGATGCAGGTAAAGTTACATTCCGTCATGAAGGCTACCAGGAATACAAGGGTGGACGGGAGAAAACACCGCCAGAGCTGTCAGAGCAATTCCCGCTCCTCAAAGAGTTGCTGCAAGGACTCGGGATTGCCCAGTTTGAACTGGCTGGTTACGAAGCGGATGATATTATCGGAACGCTGACCAAACGCGCGGATGAAGCAGGCAGACAGGTGCTGGTCGTATCGGGTGATAAAGATATGTTGCAGCTTGCTTCGGACAACGTACATATTGGGCTAACGCGTAAAGGCGTCACGGATATTGAACTGTATGATCCTGCTCAGATTAAGGAACGTTATGGACTCTCACCGCTTCAGATTATTGATCTGAAAGGACTCATGGGTGATGCGTCGGATAATATTCCCGGTATTCCGGGGGTAGGGGAGAAGACAGCGCTGAAGTTGCTGCACCAGTTCGGATCGGTAGAAGAGGTACTGAAGGGTACTGGCGAACTGAAAGGCAAGATGAAGGAGAAGATCGAAGCTCACGCTGAGGATGCACGAATGAGTAAAGAGCTGGCGACGATTCACCGTGAGGTTCCGCTGGAACAGACCTGGGAAGATATGCAATTTGATGGATTGAAGGAAGCGAGTGCGGGACCTGCTCTTGCGAAGCTGGAGTTTAAGTCGTTGCTGGAGCGTTTGTCCTTCAGTGGTAGCATCGGCTCTGAACAGGCAGCTGTTCCGGCTGCAGAAGTGGAATCCACAATAGCAACAGAAGACAATCTGGCTGAATGGATCGACGTGTTGGATTCAATTGATGTGCTTCATGTAGAAACGCATGGAGATAATCCGCATCAGGCGAAGATCATCGGCCTTGCTATAGGCACTGGGGAGAAGTATGCTTTCGTATCTCCGGAGTTATTACAATCTGATGCAGCGGCTCCTGTGCGGGAATGGCTTGCAGATGCCGATAAGCCGAAGCGTGGATATGATCTGCATCGCGTCGATCTGGCTTTGCATGCACACGGAATTGCGTTTGCCGGTGCAGCATTTGATGTGCAATTGGCTGCATATTTGCTTGACCCCACAGAGTCCAACCAGACGATTAGCGGTTTGACGTCCAAGTATGGGCTGCCTTCGCTGGTGGAAGATGATACTGTCATGGGCAAAGGCGCTAAATACAAAGTGCCAGAGGTGGAAGTTCTGGGTGATTTCCTATGTCGGAAAGCTGCTGCGCTAGCAGCGATTATCCCGCTTCAGGAGCAGGCACTCGAGAACGATGAGATGAATTCGTTGTTCCATGAGCTGGAAATGCCGTTATCCCGTATCCTTGCGGATATGGAGAAACAGGGGATTAAGGCGAATACATCCGATCTACAAGCACTTGGTAGTGAATTTGAAGAACAGATCGGCAGATTAATGGCTGAAATCTACAAGCTCTCTGGTACGGAGTTTAACCTGAATTCACCAAGGCAACTGGGTGAAATTCTGTTCGACAAGCTTGGACTGCCTGTCGTGAAGAAAACAAAAACAGGGTACTCTACGGATGCTGAGGTACTCGAAAAGCTGGCTCCTTATAACGATGTCGTGCAACATATTCTGCAATATCGTCAGCTTGCCAAGTTGCAATCGACTTATGTGGAAGGTTTGCTCAAAGAAATCTCCGACAAGGATGGCAAGGTGCACACGTTCTATCGGCAGACGATCGCAGCAACTGGACGTCTTAGCAGCCAGTTCCCCAACTTGCAGAATATTCCGATTCGTATGGAAGAAGGTCGTAAGATTCGGAAAGTGTTTGTACCATCCGAGCCGGGCTGGTCTATTCTCGCAGCAGACTATTCCCAGATTGAGCTGCGCGTACTTGCTCACATATCAGGTGATGAGCGGTTGAAAGAAGCTTTTGTGCATGATATGGATATCCATACGAAGACAGCATCCGATGTATTCGGCGTGAAGCCGGAGGAAGTAGACAGCGACATGCGACGTTCTGCCAAGGCGGTTAACTTCGGAATCGTATACGGAATTAGTGATTACGGTCTCTCCCAAAACTTAAACATTACGCGGAAAGAAGCGGCACAGTTCATTGATCAGTATTTTGATATATTCCAGGGTGTACGCCGATATATGGATGATATTGTGAAAGACGCTCGCCGGGACGGTTATGTAAAGACGTTGCTGGAGCGCCGCCGTTATCTACCGGAAATCAACGCAAGCAATTTCAATCTGCGTTCCTTCGCCGAGCGAACGGCAATGAATACACCGATTCAGGGTACAGCTGCCGATATTATCAAACTGGCTATGGTACAGATGGACGAAGCGCTGCGGGAACGCAAGCTTCAGAGTCGTATGCTGCTACAGGTACACGATGAACTTGTGTTTGAAGTGCCTGCGGATGAACTGGAACTGATGAAGGAGCTTGTGCCATCAGTAATGGAGAAGGCTCTTCCGTTGTCTGTACCGCTAAAAGCGGAAGTCAGCTTTGGTGAGAACTGGTACGAAGCGAAATAGATAAGAAGGGGTCCCGCTGAGCCTCATCTTCCGGTATAATATAAGGGAGGTGAGAACATCATGCCGGAACTACCGGAAGTCGAGACAGTCAAAAGAACTTTGAATCAACTCATTGTTGGTAAAACGATTGATCATGTTACTGTTAATTTGCCGCGAATTATTCAGCGGCCGGACGATATAGAAGCATTTGCGTTAGAACTGGCGGGACATACCGTCATTGGCGTAGAGCGTCGAGGCAAGTTTTTACGTATTTTGCTGGACGGGCTTGTGTTGGTCTCTCATCTGCGGATGGAGGGGCGGTACGGTGTGTACAACCAGGATGAAGAGGTCGAGAAGCATACTCATGTGATCTTCCACTTCAATGATGGTACCGAGCTGCGTTATAAGGATGTTCGTCAGTTTGGAACGATGCATCTGTTCAATGCAGGGGAAGAACTGGTATCGAAACCGCTTATGAAGCTTGGACTGGAGCCGCTAGATAAGGCTTTTACCGTAGATGCGTTCCGCGAAGCGGTAGGGAAACGTACAACTAAAATTAAAGCGGTTCTGCTCAATCAGGCATATGTTGTAGGGATCGGGAATATTTATGTGGACGAGGCACTCTTTCGCGCAGGTATTCATCCCGAGACCATAGCGAAGACATTAACCGAAGCACAGTTAACTGTGCTCCATGAAGCGATCGTAGCTACGTTACAGGATGCTGTCAATGCGGGAGGATCTTCCATCAAGTCGTATGTCAATGGACAAGGCGAGATGGGGATGTTCCAGCATCAGCTGAAAATCTATGGCCGCAAAGCAGAGCCTTGTGTGACTTGTGGCACGTTGATTGAAAAAAGTGTCGTTGGCGGCCGGGGGACGCATTTTTGCCCGAATTGCCAGCCATTGCCGCTCCCTAACTTGAACTGAATAACCGAAATGATGAAATCATAGCACCCTTGGATTCCTCCCTCCATATACTGATATGGCAGAAATAAGCGGGCATATACCCATACTGACATCATCAGTTGGCACATACCGCACAGGGGAGGAATCCGGGGTGCTGCATCATTTTATTTCATTGCTGGCGCTTGCATTTGCGCTGAGTCTGGACGGTTTTGGAGTTGGCATTACATATGGACTTCGGAGGACGCGAATTCCGTTCTTATCCATTGCCGTCATTTCGTTATGCTCGGGACTGGTTATCGCATTGTCCATGCAGGTTGGTGTGCTCTTATCTCATATCGTGTCTCCAGATATAGCTTCGATTGTAGGAGCTGTCATTCTGATCATCATTGGAGCGTGGTCACTTCTTCAGCTGATCCTTAGACGCCGCAAAGAGCTTGAGGAAGCCGAGAATCGAGAGGTGATCAGGACAGCACAAACGGAAGGTGTAGCAGCATCCGTAAAAGCAGGAGTGTTGCAGGGAATACAGACACAGGGTAGTCGGTTGAATGATAATTCTCCACGCTCCAGTGGCAGCAATCCATTAATGGCTCTGGAAATGCAGCCTTCACCAACGGATGGATCGGTAGAACGGATGGTATTCACACTGGAATTGCGTAAGCTTGGTGTGGTGATTCAAATATTACGGAGCCCATCCAAGGCAGATATGGATAATTCGGGTAGCATCTCTGCACAGGAAGCTATGTGGCTCGGGATTGCCTTGTCACTGGACGCCTTTGGAGCGGGACTTGGTGCAGCATTGCTCGGATTTCCCACGCTGTGGACTGCTCTCATCATTGCGTTGTTCAGTGGAACATTCCTGTTGCTTGGCATGAAGGTAGGGCTGCGGTTTGCTGCACAGCGGTGGATGCAGAAGTTATCGATCCTTCCAGCTCTGCTATTGATGATTATGGGTCTAATGAAGTTGTTATGAGGATAATGAAGCTGTTATGAGGTGAAATGATGAATATAGGCTTAACTGGCGGAATCGCAACAGGCAAAAGCAGTGTTTCCGCCTATCTCGCCAGTAAGGGAGCGCTGCTTATTGATGCAGATGTTATTGCCCGGGAAGTCATGATGCCTGGGCATCCCGTTTTGCTTGCTGCTGTTCAGCGGTTTGGACAAGCAATACTGAACGAGGACGGAACACTGGATCGGAAGAAGTTGGGGAGTATTGTGTTTCAGCAACCCGAGGAGCGAAAAGCCCTGGAGGCCATCACTCATCCGGCTATTCGGAAAGAGATGCGTGAAAGGGCAGTTGAATATGAATTAAAGCATCCGGACAAGCTGGTGGTATCGGACATTCCGTTGCTTTATGAGTCAGGCCTTGAGAAGGGGTTTGCTGAAGTCATGGTCGTATATGTACCAAGAGAGGTGCAGTTGGAACGGCTGATGAGCCGTGATCAGATGACTCGGGCGGATGCAGAAGCGCGTATTGCCGCACAGATGGATATTGAACGCAAGAAAGAACGTGCAGATATCGTTATTGATAACAGCGGGTCATGGGATCAGACTGAAAAGCAACTTGATTTATTTTTAACACGTAAGGGTTTATTATGAGAATATTGCGTAAAAAACGTGTATTGCTGATTATGTTTGTGTCGTTTGTGCTCGTGTTATTTCTAAATACGAACTGGATGGCGTGGTTCTACCCAATACAGTATAAGGAAGAAATTCGCGAGCAGTCTCAAAGTTATGAGGTTGATCCTTTTCTGATTGCTTCCATTATCAAGGTGGAGACCAATTTCAAGACAAGCAAGGAATCGAAACGCGGCGCGATTGGACTCATGCAGCTTATGCCGGATACGGCCAATTGGATTTTGGAGCAGGCCCAGATTCCTCATACTTCACTGGAGGAGTTAAAGCATGAACCTGAGCGAAACATTCAGCTGGGAACATGGTATTTGAAGAATCTGTCCGAGCAGTTTAATGGCAACGAAATTGTGATGATCGCTGCGTATAATGCAGGACCCGGTAAAGTTAACAGCTGGCTGAGAGACGGTGTATGGGATGGCACATTGGAAACGGTAAAAGATATTCCTTTTGGGGAAACACGCCACTATGTACAACGAGTAATTTACTATTATAATCAGTATGTGAAGATCTATGAGACGTTCTGAATGCATGATGACCGTAATATAGACAGAAGCACGGAGCAGACCGGTGTGTACCGGCCGCCCCATGCTCCTCTGTGAACGTATTACGATGCAGATAATTATTGGTATTGACCTGCCAATTGCTGTTCTGCAATTGTTACCAGACGCTTCGTGATGTATCCACCGATCGAACCGTTCTCGTAAGAAGTCATGTTACCTTGGTATCCATCTTGTGGGATGCTGATTCCGAGTTCCTGAGCTACCTCATATTTCATTTGCTCCAGAGCTGCGGAAGCTTTAGTTACTACCAAGTTGTTGGAGTTACCGTTGCTTTGTGCCATTGCTGTTCACCTCCTCGCGGGTTGGTAAAAGTATTATGTGTCGCAGATGCGATTTTCATAACAAGATATGCTCAGGGAATATGTGGTAAAAAGTAAAACGTGGGAAGTGATCTGATTTGAAATGTCCTTATTGTGGTTATCTCGGTACGAAAGTGCTGGACTCCAGACCAGCCAATGAATCCAAATCGATTCGCCGTCGCCGTGAATGCGAGCAGTGTGCCAGAAGGTTCACAACATTTGAAATGATTGAAGAAACACCATTGATTGTCATTAAGAAGGATGGCAGCCGGGAAGAGTTCAGCCGTGACAAAATTCTTCGCGGATTGATTCGTGCCTGTGAGAAGCGTCCTGTATCGGTAGAAACACTGGATATGATGGTATCTGAAGTGGAGAAGTCTCTGCGGAACACCGCGGAAGCTGAGGTGGAGAGCCGCCAGATTGGTGAGTTGCTAATGGAGCAGCTGTTCCCGGTGGATGAAGTGGCCTATGTACGTTTTGCTTCAGTATACCGCCAGTTCAAAGACATCAACATGTTTATGAAAGAATTGAAATCGCTGCTGTCCAAGGAAGATCTGGAGGACTAGAGTAGTGGGGGAAAGGAGAAGAGCAAACCTGGGCTATATTTGATATGTGCCTGTAATATGAATGTTCTTCTCCATATGATTTCAGCGCTTGAAAAGGGGATTGACAGCCCAGATTGAATTTTATATGATATAGGAGTCGCCTGTAAAAATGGATGATAACAGGTTGCTGGACAAGTTCTAAACTTTATATCATGGGGCCTTAGCTCAGCTGGGAGAGCGCATCGCTGGCAGCGATGAGGTCAGGGGTTCGATCCCCCTAGGCTCCACCAACACCACAAACAAACGGCAGAGATGCCGTTTTTTTTATATGGAAAATTATTAGATTATTCTGTTTAAAATCAAGATGGGCCTGAAGAGTTTTAGTCCTCTGATCGCGTTTTTCTCGGTGAGATGTTAGTTGAAATACAGTGGTCGGCGTCACAGCAAGAAAGTTTCTTTATCTGTGAGTTAATACTGGCTACATGCAATCGGTGCAGATGGGATTCTTAATTTAGTAAAATGGGCGAGGGTAATGTTATGCCAAAAAATGATAATATGTTAACCATTTTATGGATGCTGAATTCGGGAGGGAAATGGACTGCAAAACAAATATCCGAAAAGTTAGAAGTAAATATAAGAACAGTTTATCGATACATTGATGCACTATGTTCTAGTGGAGTGCCTATCATATCCGATTCAGGTCATAATGGCGGCTATAGTCTGCTCAATCAATTTATCAGAGCACCACTGCTATTTGATATGGAAGAAAAAAAGACACTCCTTCATGCTGCTGTTTTTGCAAAAGAAACTGGATATCCATTGAGTGAGACCTTAGAGAATGCGACAGCCAAGTTGAAATTGTATTCGAATCAGGAACAGGAAAGCACACTTAATCACCATCTGGCTGGATTTGAAGTGATAAGCCGTATGGGCAGCCCTTTTAGTCAGCTCATATTAGCGGAATTGGAGCATGCTGTAGAAAAGGAAATCTCTGTAGAGATGGATTATCGCACAAATCGTGAAGAGAAACCAAAGAACAGGATGATAGATCCGTATGGCATCGTTTACTGGAACAATAGATGGTATACGGTTGCATTCTGCCATCTAAGAAATGAAATACGAAGTTTTCGGGTAGATCGGATTTTACTAATCAAGCGTACTCAAATGATATTTAATCGTCCTGACGCTTTTTCTAGCCGTGAATTTCTTATGAAAAACCTGTTACCTGATCTTGTAGGGAAGGAAGGGTTAGTTTCTTTAAAGATTGAAGGTAGGCCAGAGGCGTTAGATGAACTAAGTATGCACTGGTTTTTAGGGCATCATCTGCAAGAGCGAACATCGAATCAAGCTACCTTTTCATTCGAGGAAAAATCAATACATACTTCTGTACCGTATTTTCTCCTATCCTATGGTAAATCCATTCGAATAATCGAACCCCAGAGTGTGAAAGACAAACTTGCTTCTATTGCGTCAGAGTTAATGGAATATTATCAACTTTAATAGCTTCACTGACAGCGGATGTCAGTGAAGCTATTTTATAATGGGATAGTCGGTGATTACCGGTGGATTGTAGTCTTTGATAGATAAGAAAAGGGAGAAATTCAAAATGAACAATACAGTATATCTTTATGTTTTTGACAGCATGTCCGATTGGGAAATAGGTTATTTAACTGCTGAGCTAAACTCAGGAAGATACTTTAGAAAGGGGCTGGCTCCAGCACAAATCGTTACTGTTGGGATCGACAAGACTTCAGTAACTACAATGGGTGGATTGAAAATAATGCCTGACATTACAGTGGATGAGTGCAGCATTAAGAGTGCAGATGCACTGATTTTACCTGGTGGAAACACATGGACAGAGGCTATTCACAGGCCCATATTAAAAATGGCCGAGATGTGTCTACAGGAAGGGATCGTACTTGGGGCAATTTGTGGTGCTTCTATAGGACTTGCTCAAGCAGGGTTGTTAGATTCCCGTTCTCATACAAGCAATGATCTGGAGTACCTCAAAATGATTTGTCAGTCTTACACGGGCGAAAAATATTACAAGTTGGAATCTGCTGTTACTGATGGAAAGCTGATCACTGCTTCTGGAGTAGCTCCATTAGAATTTTCTGTTCATGTTTTAAAAGCGCTAGACGTATTCACTCCAGAAACACTAGACGCATGGTATCATCTTAATAAAACTCATGAACCTAAATATTTCTACGAGTTAATGAATTCAATCCAGTAGCAGACTAGGCTTATAAGGCATGGGGAGTGCTGCGATCAGGGGTTCAATCCATCTAGCCTTCATAGAAGAAAACGTCATCATATGAAGTGATGGCGTTTATTGTTTTGAATTGCCCCAGGGGCGCACCCTGGTTCCGTCCGCATTGAGGAAGTGGAAGTAAGAGGGGAAGCATAATAAAACTGTAACCAAAGATCGAGATGATTTTAAAAAATTGCAGTGATCTAAATCTTCAGATTATAATAAAGTAAATATTTGTAAGGTGCAACTAGCATAAACGTAGAGAACCACGAAGAAGCATATCTTTCACATTTTTCATATGTCGTACGCCTGGGAAACGTACTTGGTTCAGATTGAATGCTTTTATTTATTATTGGGAGTTGAAAATTATGGAACAGGCACGGCGAGCAAGAAATGTAGCAGTATTCATTTTTGAACAAGTTGAACCATTGGATTTTGCAGGACCATTCGAAGTTTTCATTTCAGGAAGTAACAGGGGACAGGACTTCAATGTGTACACTGTGGCAGAAACGGATAATCCGATCAAAGCAATGGGTGGGCTGAGCATCAATCCAGCTTATACGATTCATAATTGTCCTAATCCCGATATATTAGTGATTCCTGGAGGCTGGGGTTCAAGAAAAGAAATGAACAATGAAACGATAACAAGTTGGATTCGACAAGTATCAAATGATGTAGAGATCATCTTGTCGGTCTGCACAGGAGCCTTAATTTTAGCAAAAGCCCAACTATTAGATGGTTTAAAAGTTACGACAAATCGCTTGGCGGTTCAGGAATTAAAAGATGTTGTACCTGCTTCTACTGAAATAATTGAGGATATTCGTTATGTGGATAATGGGAAAGTTATCTTGTCCGCTGGCATATCTGCTGGTATGGATGCTGCGTTGTACGTTGTAGAAAGATTGATGGGCGAAGATCGAGCTCGAAAAACGGCAGAACTAATGGAATATGATTGGAAAAAGGCCTGAAAAAGGGGGCTTGTAAGTAATGCACTTCATTATCAATGGGTGAGTAAAGAATAGTAGCATGTAAATTTAGATTATACATATGGAGGTAATTCATTTGAGCACACACTACTACTTTAGTTGGTTTAATCATTTTTTTCCAGAGAGGCTGGTTCAATGGTTGCAGGAGGATATCAAAGGCAGAAAATCGATTGTAATGATTAGCGGTGAGCCGTCTGTTTATAAAGATGAGCAAGTGAACTTTGATGATGTTACGGAATGGACATGGTTAACTCAGGCTGATCTTGTTTTTGATGAATCTCATTTCATTGATTACCGCATGCAAAAGGAAGAGGCGCAGCGATTGATTCAGAATGCTTCTGTCATTTTTCTATGCGGCGGATATCCTGCTCAGCAACATGAATTTTTGGCGAAATATGAATTATCCAGTGTGATTAAGAACAGTCATGCCGTGATCATCGGTGCCAGCGCTGGCGCGTTAAATATGGCTGCAAAATGGTTGTTTTCGAATGACACTAGTCCTAAGGTTGAAACAAGTATGATGATGTATCAAGGTTTGCGTTGTAATTCGTTTGCCTATGAATCTCATGCTAAACGTGACTACGCTACATTTGCAGAAGGCTACCTATTCCCCCTATCTGAAGAGATAGATGTGTATGCAGCAGAACAGGAGAGCGCTATACGTGTCAAGGGCGGCAAAATCAGTATCATTGGTCCTGTCTATTTAATTTCCCACTCAAAAATTCAGAATGCATGAAAGTAAGTGAATTGTAAACGCTTTATAAAATCGTAGACAAACAGATCAGATGAGTGATATATTGTTTCTGTAAGAAACAATATTATTTATAGTGAATACAAAAATGTGAAAAGGGATGGGATAAACTATGAGCAACAGCATCGAAACAACGATCAAATCCTTTGATGGCACACAGCTATACTTTAGTAAAAATCCAGTGGATCATGCGAAGGCAGCCGTAGTTATCGTACATGGATTAGCTGAGCATGCCAGCCGCTATGATTATTTGACGGAGAAGCTGAACGATCGTGGATTCAATGTATATCGTTTTGACCATCGGGGTCATGCCAGATCCGAAGGACAGCGCACATTTTACAGTGACTTTCATCATCTGATCGATGATGTGAACGTCGTAGTTGAGACGGCACTGCAGGAGAGCGGCGATATTCCGTTGTATATCATTGGACATAGTATGGGCGGCTTTGCTTCTTCAGCATTTGGAACGAAATATCCGGGTAAAGTGAAAGGCATCATTTTATCGGGGGCGCTGACCCGCTTTAATACTAAGGTTGCAGGAGAACTTCCGATGGCTCTTCCTCCAGGTACGTATTTCCCGAATGAACTCGGCAGTGGCGTATGTAGTGTTCCTGAAGTTGTATCCGCTTACGCTAATGATCCGCTGGTAGAAAAACAAATCTCTGTCGATCTATTTAACAGTCTGGGATACGGAGTGGAATGGCTCAAAGAACATGCGAAGCAATTCGTCGATCCGGTGCTTGTATTACATGGAGCGGAAGATGGACTAGTCAGCGAAAAGGATTCCCGTGATTTTTACGGCGATATCGCCTCAACGGATAAAACGCTGAAAATCTATGCACATCTCATGCATGAAATTTTTAATGAAACGGCTCGGGATGAAGTGATTGAGAAAGCAATTTCGTGGATTGAAAAACGAATCTGATTTCAGTAGAGTAATAGAGAGAGAATTCGAAGACGAAAGGGATTTTACATGAAATTAGATTGGATGGGTGAACATCGAGAGCTTGTCGAAAAGATTATCAAGTATGGCAATGCTTACTCCAACACCTATAAGCTGCAACGAAGCTATGGAACGAATATGACGTTTTCCGCTTCTCAGATCCAGACACTGGAGTATATTTTGGAAGCAGAGGATCAGGAAGAGAAGATGTCCGAGATGGCTGCGCGTTTGGGCGTTAGCCGGAGTACATTTTCCAAAAATGTGAAAAATCTGACCGATAAAGGACTGCTTGAAAAATATCATTTAAGTGGTAATCGCAAAGATATTTATGTTAAACCTTCGGCGAAAGGCCGTGAGGTATACACTCAGTATACCGCTTTTGTTCGTGAGCTTTGTTTTGATGATATTTTCAAACTGGCAGATCAGATCACGGAAGCGGACAAACAAAACTTTATTCGCATCATGGATCTGTTTGCAGATGTGCTTGTCTGGTATGGTGAAAAAGAACAAGAACCACGCAAGCTCGTCAAAATTGAGCCAAGCAGTGAGTAGTTTGCAATAAAATACACAGTATGAATCACTACACTGCACTTTTGAAAATGAATTAAAAGAAAAGGAGCCACAACATGTGGCTCCAGAACTTACTTCGATACTTTTACATCCGAATTAACAGACACGTTAACGTGCATATTTAGAAGTTTCTAGACGTTCACTCTCCGGATACTCCTCAATTCATGTGAGCTAATCATTTCTTGTCTTTTCATTTTTTCATGCTATTTCTTTTGGTTCGCTAACCACTCCATAAGAGAGACAGCTTTGCCTTTAACCTTCACCGGTTTGCCGTTGAAGTCCTTGGAAATATCATTATTCAAAACATAAATCCATGACCAGTGTGCATTGTATTCATATGGGGCATTATCACCATTTCCTTTGGTATACAAGCCACTAGTATCCAGTACTTTGTCGAAATAGGAATAATGAGCCTGTTTGGAACCTGCGGCAATGAGTCGTTTATAAGTAGCCGTTGAAGTCTTCGATGTATCTACTGTTGGATCTTCTCCTGCAGCTGTGAACCAGATCGGAATGTTCTTCAGCTTGGCAATATCCTTTGAGTTAACAAGGAATCCTCATAAGCTTCTGCGGAAGGATAAGCAGCTGCAAAATAATCCGGGTTCGCAAGCAACATGTTCAGCGTCATGAACCCACCATTCGAGCATCCACCGATATATATCCGGTCTGTATCAATATCGGACGAATGTTGCTTCACGTATTGTTTTATCAATGCAGTTAATGATCTGGTATACATGCTCTTTCCATCTTTTGTATACTGTCCTGTTCCATCATTCATCCAAAACGTAGGTGTCTGAGGCACGAGTACGGCAGCATCTCCAAAGTGCTTTTGGATGGATTCATCCGCTAAGGCGGTTACTTTGTTACCCAGCAGCGCAATTCTCGGATCAGTTCCCCCCTCACCGGCACCATGAAGCCATATGATCAAAGGTTTTTTCTTACCCTTTTCAGGCATATATGAGGCGTAGGTCAGATCAATCTGACCGAACTTGGAATCCTGGTAACTGAACTTTCCTGACGTATCGAACACTTCCACACCTTCTTCGATCGTGTTATATGGTGTGTCTGGTCGTGTGGTCAAATGATCTACAGTGTTCCCCGTACTGCCCTGAAGGGACTTTTGCTGGATAATTGTATATTGAAGATCTATGTATCGATTGGTAAACGATTGCAGATCAAACATAAATGGACTGGACGTCATCAGATCTGGATGGACTTTCATCTCGATCGTAATATATTGTCCTGTGGACAGAGAGGATTTATTACCATCTTTGTCTGAAAGATAAGCTTTCTCAATGGTTCTACTGCTGCTATCCGACCCGTCATATTTTTGTTTGGTTTGGAAATTAAACATCGGGTAATTTCGTTCAGCAAGAACTTTAAACGTATCTTTCTCAAGAGAACTTCCTTGAATAGCCACACCTGTGTCCAGAATAATTTTGTAGATCCCTGGCCCCCAATCATAACCTTTGGTTACGAGGGAGTAGGATAGAGGCGATCCTGTGTCTTTAGAGTTGTTTGCGCTTACATTTGTGGATACGAGAAGAGAGGAAGTTAAAGCTAGAGCCAAGAATCCCGAAAGTAACCCTTTTTTCATATTCATAGTAGTGTATACCTCCAAACGTGTGATGTATGTAGCCACAGTCATTGTACCATTTTTAATGATATTATGGGAAATAATGCTGAATTTTCTGATCTTTTCTCTTAGGGAATTAACGAGAGATGTTTGTATGGAATGAAAAAGAACCGTACGGTAATCATCGATGGATGATTACCGTACGGTTCTTCTTTGGCGCTAAGCGTATTACTGCTTCACAGCTTCTCCAGCGAAAACTTCAACGTTCATAGGTGCAGCCATGAATGCTGGAGCTTGTTGAACAAAGGCCTGGAAGTGAGCACTTGTGTTGTGAGCAGCCGTTGCGGCTTCATCTTTCCACAACTCGATCATCGTGTAACTGTGCTCCCGTTCTGTGCTTTTAGCCAGATCATAGCTGATGTTGCCTTCTTCTTGACGTGTTGCAGCGATCAGCTCTTTGGCAGCGGCCAGAAAAGCCTGTTCTTGAGCGGCTTGTATTTGCAGATGAGCGTGAATGATAATCATAGTGAGAACCTCCATGTTGGTGTAGTTGATATAACAAATGTATATATAAGACAGTTATCTTCTAACCTTAAGCCCAAGTTGTAATCGTATCAACCGGCAGACGGTAGGAAGGGTGTCCCTCTTTTGCAGATTTACCAATCGAGATCAACATAACTGGCTGATACCGATCTTTATCCATACCAAACGTTTCAGCGATCTGATCTTTTTCGTAACCGCCAATTGGATTAGTGTCATAACCGTGAGCACGTGCAACAAGCATCAATTGCATGGAAGCCAGGCCTGCATCAATCAGGTTAACGTCACGCAGATCAGAAACAGGCATATTGTCGTAGTAAGGTTTAACAAACTTTACTTGCTGCTCAGCAATTTCTTGCGGCATGAATCCATGCTCCACAGCTTTGCCAAAAATTTCTTCCATATACTCGGCGTTGTTCATGTCGATGAATACACCGATTACAGCAGCAGAAGTCAGCACTTGATTCTGGTTAAACTTTGCAAGTGGAGCGAGTTTTTCTTTGCCTTCAGGTGTATCTACAACCAGAAAGCGCCAAGGTTGCATGTTTACCGAAGATGGAGCACGAGAAGCTTCAGCCAAAATTTCAGTCATTTCTTCACGGCTGATTTTCACTTCAGGGTCATACAATTTGACGGAGCGGCGACCGTAAGTAATTTCGCTAAAATCATTGTTTTTTTGGAATTTGCTTTGCATGGTATTCAATGAAATCTCTCCCTTACATATCATTTAAAAATTGTTTTGCATACGTTCCAAGAAATCGGCGAGCGCATGAATCTCTTGTTCACTGAAACCATTCAGAATCTGATGGATATAATTTGTTTTCTCTGTTTTATATCCTTCAATCTGTTTGCGCCCATGATCTGTCAGACGAACAAAGGTCACCCGATTATCGTCGGGATTTTTGCGTCTTGTAACCATCAGATCGGCCTCAAGTTGTTTCAAGTGGCGAGTGATTGCAGCACTATCAATGTTAATGATTTTCTGGAGCATGGACTGGTTAATCTCATCCACCTGATCAAGCTCATGTAAAATCTCAAATCGAGAGGAACTGATCCCTGTGCAACGTTCAAACTTGGGACTGATTTTATTCCCTAGCACATTTAACAGATTAATGATCTGCTCTTCTTTGGAAAGCATACGTGTCATGATTAGACCTCCCGGGTGAATCCAAATCAACAACGGCGTATGTTAACAAATAATTAAAGTTGCCACGATACATTGCCATTGCCGCATGATTCTGTGACTGCTCTCAATCGTTGATGGATCAATAGTTGATGCGTCAATCATTGATGGCTCAATTAATATAACATGTCATTTATGATATTGCAACAGGTTAGAAAAAAATGAAAATTTGATTTTTTTGTTCATTAAAGTTCAGCTTACACTTGATAATCATTGGTTATAGAAGATCGGTT
>JAFWEX010000101.1 GCA_017512705.1 Paenibacillus sp. | reverse complement strand
TTTCAAGGTAGATACGATTGTAGGGAATGAAGCAGGAAATACAACTTTTGCAAAAATCTCAGCACGTTCTCCGCCAAACGTTCGAATTACCTTAACATAGTTCGGATCAACCTCGTTGAAGCTGTTGTATACAACGAGTGTAGTAATGATTACTGTAATGGAGAGAGTTGTCATCACAATGGCTGTAAATCCCGCCCCAAACATGACAATAAAAATTGGTCCCAGAGCTACCTTAGGCATACTATTAAACACAACCATATAAGGGTCCAGCACTTTGGACAAAAAAGGAGACCACCAAATCAGAACAGCAAGCAGCGTTCCAACAAGTGTCCCCAGCAAAAATCCGACTACAGTCTCACCCACAGTCACCCCGACATGTACCCATATCTCGCCGCCTGCAATGTCCTTGCTAATCTGCGCAAAGACTTTACTTGGATAACTAAAAAGGAGCACGTCAATCCACCGCAATCTGCCCGCCAGCTCCCAGAGTAAAAACATACATACTAATAAGGACAGTTGAACCGCTAAAATATGGTTTCGCCATCGTGACATCTTACGTTTATGGTTATGATGGAGAGTTTGGAGCCAACGTTCACGTATTTCCTGCTTCTCTTGCTCTGGAATGGTCTGACTCATATATTCTTCTCACCTCCTCCAGACTGAACGAGCTCACTCCACAGCGACTGGAATAACTCATTGAAGCCCGCCTGCTCCCTTGCATGAAAAGGCTGTGCCAGCCGAATATGTTCAGGAACCTCGAATTCACGTCGAATTCGTCCTGGGTTACGATCCAGTACAATAACCCGGTCGCTAACCGCAATAGCTTCTGACAGATCGTGTGTGACCAGCACAGAGGTTTTGCCGAACTCTTTTAACGTATCCGAGACAAGATCTTCAAGTTGTAACTTCGTTTGGTAATCTAATGCAGAGAAAGGCTCATCTAACAGAAGGATCGCGGGGTCTGTGGCAAGCGTTCGAACGAGAGCTACCCGCTGTCTCATGCCCCCAGACAGTTCCGAGGGATATTGCTGCTCTGTCCCGCCAAGCCCCATGCTGTCTAGAAGTTCACGTGTACGTTCCCTGCTCTTCGCGTCCAGATTACCTGTTAATTCAAGTCCAATGAGTGCATTATCCAGAATGGTGCGCCAGGGGAACAAGTAATCTTGCTGTAACATGTAACCCACTCGGGCAGAGGGGCCTTGAACAAGCTTCCGTTCAACTTCCACCTCTCCCCGAGTAGGACTCAGTAGACCGGCGATAATGGACAACAACGTTGTTTTGCCGCATCCACTCGGCCCAACCAGACTCACGAATTCCCCTTGGTTTATCTCCAAACTTAAATCCTCGATGACTAGTGACGCTTCACGTTCATTGACATAGACTTGGGAGATATTCTCCAGTCGAATCACGTTCCTGGAATCAGGCATTTCTGCTCACTCCCTTCCCCTGAATCCCTTCCCTGATTGCATTAACTAGCTTTTGACCTTTTAATTGTTCATCTTACTTATTTTCATTCTTCACTTAAGGCGTAAGTGTTTTTGCCTGTTCTGCAAATGATGAATCTACGATGGGACCCAGCTCAACTCGTTGTTTTAATTCACCGGCAGCACTCATTACATCCAGCAGATTGTTCCATTCTTGCTCATCTATGATCGGATCTGTCGCATACGTGCCTTGTTCCTTATACCGACTTACGCTACTTGTGAGAATGGCTGGATCAATATCTTTGAAAAATGGAGTAATCACCTGTGCAATCTCCTCGGCGGTATGAGAATCCACCCAACGTTGCGCTTTGTGCAGGGCGTTCGTGAATTTTTGTGCGATTTCCGGGTTGTCTTTCAAATAACTTTGTTTGGTCATGAACACGGTATAAGGCAGATGTCCACTCTCTGTGCCGAAAGATGCTACCACTTTCCCACGGCCTTCCTGTTCAAAAATGGATGCCTGTGGCTCAAACAGTTGTACAAAATCCCCCGTGCCTGAAGCAAAAGCAGACGCAATATTAGCAAAATCCACATTCTGAATCAGTTCCAGATCACTTGACGGGTTAATGCCATGTTTGTTCAAAACAAACTCTCCGGCCATTTGTGGCATGCCACCTTTACGCTGCCCAAGAAAAACATGTTGTTTCAATTGATCCCAATCAAAGGGATCCTGGGCATTTCGCGCGAACAAAAACGTTCCATCCGTCTGCGTGAGCTGAGCAAAGTTAATGACGGGGTCTTCCGCTCCTTGTTGATACACATAGATGGAAGTCTCTGCGCCCACCAGCGCGATATCGACGGAGCCCGCAAGTAATGCCGCCATCGTTTTATCTCCGCCAGCCGTTGTTTGTATATCGACTTCCAGCCCCTCTTGTGCAAAAAAACCTTGAGCCGCAGCCACATATTCCGGTGCGTAAAATACAGAGCGCGTCACTTCACCGATCGTAATCTTGGCTTCGTTCTCCTCTTTATTGCAGCTCGTCAGTGCCACAATGAGAATCAACAGAATCACAATGCCCCGTACAAACCATGGCGTATATTTCATTTGATTTCCCTCCTTTACTGGGTTTAGCAGTTTCTCTCTACTATGGATATGCTGAGGCCTATCAAAAGGTTAAGAACTTGAACACAAAAAAAGGGCCAACCAGAACGTTCTGGTTGGCCCCTATTCGAGCACTTTACAAATTATAAATTTCAGCATACTTGGCTTCCAAATAGTCCGCCAGGTAATCCGGATTCAGTTCTTCACCGGTCACAGCAACGATTAATTCAGAAGGTGTACGACTCTTACCGTAACGATAAACCTTCTCGGTGAGCCACTCTTTGATTGGAATCAGATTCCCTTCGGCAATTAGACTATCGAACTCAGGCAATTCCTGACGCAACGTGTGCATGATCTGAGCAGCATACATATTACCCAGAGAGTAGGACGCAAAATAACCGAAATCCCCTCCCGACCAGTGTACGTCCTGGAGTACACCTTCACCATCGTTAGTTGGCATAATGCCGAGGTATTCCTTGTATTTAGCATTCCATGTTTGTGGCAGATCTTTCACTTCAAGCCCTTCATTAAAGAGCATTTTCTCAATCTCATAACGAATGATGATATGCAGATTGTAAGTAAGCTCGTCCGCCTCAATTCGAATCAGTGAGCTCTCCACCCGGTTGATTGCTCGATAGAAATCTTCCAGCTTAACTTCACTTAGCTGTGGGAAATGCTGTTGTAGATCGGGGTAGTATCTTGTCCAGAAAGGGAGACTGTGTCCAATCATATTTTCCCATAGCCGGGACTGGGACTCATGAATTCCCATTGATGTGCCTTCGGCAAGCAATGTGCCAGCCAGACCTTCATCAATATTTTGCTCATATAGAGCATGTCCACCTTCGTGCAGAGAGCTAAATATAGCACTTGTTACATCATTCTGCAGATAGTTCGTTGTGATTCGGACATCACCTGGGTTCAGGCCGGTTGCAAACGGATGCACACTTTCGTCAAGACGCCCTGCTTCAAAGTCATATCCCATCTGTTCCAGGATGAACAGGCTGAATTTCTTCTGCTGCTCGACATCAAAAATCTGGTTCAGGAAATCGGTATTCGGCTTGTTCTCTGCCGCACTGATTTTTTCCTGCAATGGAACGAGGCGCGCTTTGAGGCGAGCAAATACTGCATCAACCTTTTCCACAGTCAGACCCGGTTCGTACATATCCAGCAATGTATCATATCTCGTATCTTTGACACCCCAATAGTCGATAAGTTCCTGTTTGAGCTTCACGATCTCTGTGAGATACGGTGAGAATCCATCATAATCGCTGTTATGTTTGGCATCTTCCCATGCCGTTTCTGACTTCGCAGTAAGTACGGTATATGCTTGTACCTTTTCCGGCGGAACGGATTGACTTCGGTCATATTCCTTTTTGCATTCGTCCACCAGACGACGGTCGATATCTTCAAGCTGATCCAGTACGTCAGGCTGGGTCAATATATCCAAATAAGCCTTCATCTCAGATGAAGTTTGTAATTTAAATACTTCCGTGGAGAGCATGCCAAGGGTTTCTGAACGGGTCGGAACGCCTTTTTTGGGCGAACCTGTACGCAAATCCCAGTGGAGTAGACCAATGGCTTCGTGATAACTTTTAATTTTACGAACAAGAATAAGGAAAGATTGGAGTTGCTGCTGGGTTTGTTTATCCATTGTTACCGTTCACCTCTTCAAAAAAATTTGTACACCCTATTGATGATACTTTTTGTATTGCGTATAATCAACTTTTGACAGAAGCATCTTTCATTATTCTTCTAGAAAAAGGAATGAAGTGGGTCTGTTGACCACGACATTCAAACTACTCAAAGGCGTGTAGGACAAGCTGCATCTCATGCAAGTGACACCGTGCTCGTCGTATTGGATAACAGGAGGCAATGGACATGAACAACATTCAAGAGATTATGGCTTACAACAAATCATTTGTCGAGACTAAAGAATACGAGCAGTATACGACTAGCAAGTTTCCAACTAAAAAGATGGTCATCATTACATGTATGGATACTCGTCTCGTAGAATTGTTGCCTAAAGCAATGAATCTAAAGAATGGTGATGTAAAAATCATCAAAAACGCAGGTGCAATTATCTCCCAACCTTTTGGTAGTGTAATGCGTTCCGTTCTGGTTGCCATCTATGAATTGGAAGCTCACGAGGTGCTGGTAGTAGGTCATACGGAGTGTGGTATGGCATCACTACATGCTGAGACAATGATCGGTCATATGGTTGAGCGTGGTATTTCTGAAGAAGTGATGTCCACACTAGAAAATTCCGGGATTCGTCTGCAAAAATGGCTGCGCGGGTTTGATAGTGTGCAAGAAGGGGTAAAAGGAACTGTGGAAGTTATTAAGAAACACCCGTTACTTCCTCCGAATATTCCTGTTCACGGCATGGTCATTGACTCTGCTACAGGCGAGTTAGACCTTGTTTCGGACGGGTATGAACAACAGACATCTCTCTAAATGGTTTGGAGTGCGGACCTTCATGGTTCGCACTTTTTTTTGTCTAAATTAAGGCAGTTATCCTGTCAGGTTGTCAAACCATACAGTTTCAGTGTACACTTTTTATGAAAGCGGTCAACGAATGCAAAATGTTTGTTTTCGTTGGCCCAGCCCTAATATTAAGGAGACATGTGCATGAACATACTTTCCTACGGATTGCTCGGGCTGCTTACCCGCGAGGAGTCTTCTGGTTATGATCTAATGCTGAAGATTCAGCCGCATTGGCAGGCCAAACACAGCCAGATCTACCCACTCCTGTCCAAGATGGAAAACGATGAGTTACTCGCCTCCCGCTGGGTACAACAGTCCGACAAACCGGACAAAAAAATGTATGCAGTTACGGAAAAAGGCATTCAGAAGTTACTGGAGTGGATGATTACTCCGGTCACTGCACCCGTGACGCGCGATGAATTCAATCTTCGTATTCTCTGCGTCGGTATCGCCGAAGATGGCAGTATGAGACGTATTCTGAACGAGCGCAAAAGCTGGTTTATGGAGCGCATACGTTATTTTGAAGAGTTGAAGTCACGTATACCGCAGGATAATCTTCGGGTAGGTAACCGGGATTTTGGAAGCTACATTCTGGTTCAAAAAGGTATAATGCATGCCCAGACCGGTTTGGAATGGTGTAACTGGGTAACCCAGCTTCTCGATGGTCAGACGGTGATCCACGACCCGAGTCTAAGCAATTCAAAAGTTTAATTAAATTTTGAAACGTAGTAGCAGTTTGACCGTATTACATGAGTAAGGCCCATTTTGGGTAAAACACTAATTTAATCAGGAGGTTTCGATCTATACAATGAAGAAGAAATTTGGAATTAAACATCTAATGATGGTTTTCATGGCATTCACACTACTGTTCGCAACGGTTGGCGTTACGAACCCAGACAGTGCTGATGCAAGACGAGGCGGCGGTGGTTTTAAATCCGGTACGAAAAGCTACACCAACACACCTAAGAAATCAGACAGTAACGTAAGTCAGTCCAACTCCCGTAACACTTCCAACAATGGCGCAACTGCGAATAAAAGTGGTGGATTCTTTGGCGGTGGGGGCGGATTTATGAAAGGTATGATGCTGGGTGGTCTCGCAGGTATGTTGTTCGGCGGACTGTTTGGCGGCATGGGAGCACTGGGTAACATTCTTGGATTGCTCGTGAACGTAGCAGCTATTATGCTGATCGTTATGCTGGCTATGGCACTGTTCAGAGCGATTACCAACCGTCGTAAACCTGCAGCAGATGGCCGTTACGATCGTCGTGATGATCGTGATGACCACAACAGAAACGGTCGGTACTAAGATTTATGGTACTGAGCATGGATGAGATTGTGAATGCGATATGCATTCACATGGCAGAGCGTAAAGGTGTACGCCCTACGGACGTGAATGTGGAACTAAGCTGGGAAGAAGATACGGGGTATTCGGCAGAAGTGTGGGTTCAGGGACGCAGTCAGTTCCTAGTGGAATCCAACATGATTGAAGCGATTCTTCGTTATTTGCACAGCGAGTACAACATACGTGCGTACCGTGAAGATGTTACCTTGGATCTGGATGAAGAAATTACCGCGATTGTTAATCAACATTAGAGTTTTGAATCACATATATGAAGAACAGCCCCCTTTGTTATCCAAAGGGGGCTGTTTTATTTCATTATTTATAGCTTATTTCAATTTTACCAAGCTGTAGTTCTTTTTACCTTTACGGATAATGATGAATTTCCCGCCGATTGCGTGCTCTGCGGATACCGTAAATTCAAGTTCCGTGATTTTTTCACCGTTCATGGAGATGGCTCCTTTGGTCACGTCCTCGCGAGCTTGGCGTTTCGATGGCTCCAAGCCAAGATCCACAAGCCAGTCTACGATATTTTTGGATTCACCGTCGGTTTCATACGTTGGCATCTCCTTGAAGCCCTGCTCGATCTCATCTGCTGTCAAGGAACGAATATCTCCACTGAACAGTGCTGCAGTAATCCGCTTCGCCTGCTCCAGCATCTCTTCGCCGTGAACAAACTTGGTCATTTCCTCAGCCAGTGCTTTCTGTGCTTCACGTTTATGCGGCTCCGTTTCCACTTTCACAGCCAAAGCCTCGATCTCTTCTTTGCTCAGGAATGTGAAGTATTTCAGGTATTTAACCACATCCCGGTCATCGGTGTTCGCCCAGAACTGGTAGAATTCAAACGGTGTCGTTTTGTTCGGATCAAGCCAGATCGCTCCGCCAGCCGTTTTACCAAACTTCGTACCGTCCGACTTCAGCATCAACGGAATCGTTAAGCCGTATGCTTTCGCTTCTGAACCTTCTTTTTTGCGAATCAGATCCAGACCGCTGGTAATGTTCCCCCATTGGTCAGAGCCACCGATCTGCAACTGAACATCCTCCGTTTGGAACAAGTGCAGGTAATCCAGAGACTGCAAAATCTGGTAGGAGAATTCGGTGAATGAGATTCCACCTTCTAGACGACTTGCTACCACATCTTTTGCCAGCATCGTGTTCAGGTTGAAGTTTTTCCCATAGTCTCGCAGGAATTCGATCACATTAATCTTATGTGTCCAGTCGTAGTTGTTGACCATACGAACCTGATTGTCGCCTTCAGTAACAAACAGTTTTTTCATCTGTGCTGTCAGCGCATCCACATTCGCCTGTATTTGCTCAAGTGTCTGCAAGGAACGCTCGGACTGACGACCACTCGGGTCACCAATGGTACCTGTTGCGCCTCCGATGAGAATTACCGGACGGTGACCAGCTAGTTGGAAACGTTTCAGCATCATAAACGGAATCAAGTGTCCAATGTGCATACTGTCACCAGTAGGGTCCACACCGCAGTACAGTGAGATGGCTTTTGTCTCCGTCAGTTCACGCAGCCCTTCCGCATCCGTTTGTTGATTGATGGCATCGCGCCATTGTAGTTCGTCAATAATGTTCATTTTCATTTACCCCTTTTCTATCATCCAAGATTCAATCATGATTTACGTCTTGCTACGAATTCACACGGTCACGGCTATTTTTGGACACAAAAAAATCGTCGCCTTGTCTTCATAGACACAGGGACGATTAGAATAACCGTGGTACCACCCAGTTTGCATGGACAACTTCTCCGAACGTTCAAACGCTCGAATACTGTGGTCCATACCACTCTCGGCAAGTTATCGTTTGCCCATCCGCTTGGCATTACCCAAGTACTCCAGAGTGTAATTCGCAGCCCTTGTATGTATCAGGTTCCATCAACCCCTGACTTTCTGTAACAGGGACAAAGCCGCTACTGCGCTCTATCAACGTAATTCATGTATTTAATTATAGCCAGTATAGCGGAACGTTATGAGCATTGCAAGCACAAGTCCTTTCAGACTGCTGATATCTGAATCCCAAGCTGATCATGATAATAGGTGTAAGCCTTATAAGAAACCTCATCTTCGTTATTCCACAGTAGCTGATCCAGCTCATCAAGACGTTCTACCTGCTCCTCATCTAGATATTTGGGGATGTCCCATAGCGCATTCAACCTGGGATCATTCTCCAAATGTTCAAAACAAGCATACTGCTTCTTCACATTGTCCAGAACCTCATTGGCGCCGATGGTTTGTAAAGCTCTGCAAACGCACACATATGCCTCTTCTCCCCAGTTACAAAAGAACTGAATAAAACCGCCATTGTAGACATCGGCCTCAAGCAGCCATAACGCGGCAATCTCTTGTTCAGTCTCTGAAAGTGCGGCCCACCCCTGTTCAGACTTGTTTTTTTTCTCGACAAAAGCTACTGCGTAATCGTACCAGATATCCTGAATATCTTGTTCACTCATATCGAAAATTTCCCCTATTTAGGTTAATACCTTTCTAGTTCCCTACGTTTACCCTCTTGATGCCAGGTTAAATAGGGTTCACCGATCATTTCAAATGCTGCCTGCACGTTCTCGTCCAGTTCCCTCCACACCTCACTAGTATAATTGAGATGGGTAGTCATGTTATCTACACCATACTTGTTAAGCAGGGTTACATGTGTGGCTGTAAAAATCATATCCTCCAACAGCCAGTAGAGCACCTCTTCGACCTGCTCCAGCTTTTTTGTCAAAGAAGGTACACCGCGTTCATAGATGGTGACGATATAACAGGTTTCACCTATTTCTACATAAGGCACACCTTCCCATTTGAATGACTCACCTAGCCGGTTCACATAACTCTCCATCTGTTCTTTTGAATAGACAGTCTTCGAGAGCAAATGAAGAAGTCTTTCGGTTAATTCGTGCATCGTTAATACTTTGGACATGAAAGTAACCTTCTCTCAGTAACATCCACGTATATTCATTTTATGACATATCGATATACGTTCTTCTCTACTTCTTTCTCGACTTTCTCTTTACTTCCTCATACCCTGTAAAATTCCCTGCATCTGTTCATTCTTACTGCAGTGAAAAAGCTGCCGGTTGGCAGCTCATCCTTTTCTTCCCTGACTATAAGCATTCTCTAAGTCCCACAGAATGTTTGATACGATGGATCACAGGCTACGGGCAGAGCCCCGTAAGCCTCCTGCTCTGGCGTATACGCATAAGGATCTTGAAGAATATCCAGCAGAGGTTGAATCAAGCTGTAATCTCCATTCTGCTCCGCTCGTTCCAGTGCTTCCTCTACCTTCGTATTACGCGGAACAACGGCTGGATTATTTCGTTTCATCTCCTGAATTACTTCCTCGCGAGATTGTGGCTGTCTATCTAATCTATCTTCCCAACGTGAATGCCACGCCTGAAAATCCGGTTTATCATTCAGATTGGATGTTTCCAGTCTGTCTAATGTCAGTGCCACGAATGTATTGGTGTAGTCTGCAGCATAGTTTTCCATCAAATCAAGAAGTTCCCTAATCAGAGTCTCGTCTTCGGTTTCTTCTGTATACAGACCTAACTTTGCGCGCATCCCCGTGATCCAGTGATGATGATACTGCTCCGAGAACTGAGCGATGGCATCCTGTGCAATTTGAACTGCTTGTTCTTCATCCTCATGTAATAAAGGCAACAGCGTTTCAGCAAATCGTGCCAGATTCCAGCCAGCAATATACGGTTGATTGCCATAAGCATAACGGCCCTGCCTGTCAATGGAACTGAACACTGTTGCTGGATTGTACGTATCCATGAAGGCACAAGGGCCATAGTCAATCGTTTCCCCGCTAATGGCCATATTATCTGTGTTCATAACCCCATGGATGAAACCTACTCGTTGCCACTTCGCAACAAGCTCCGCCTGTAGTTTGATCACTTCCGATAGTAAATTCAGATAAGGCTGTTCATTATCCTGAACCTGTGGAAAATGACGATGTATCGTATAGTCAGCTAACGCACGCAAGTCATCGATTGAACCCCAGTGGGCTGCATACTGAAACGTAGCTACTCGAATATGACTGGATGCAACGCGTGTAAGGATAGCTCCCGGACGTGCGGTTTCACGATAAATGTTCTCCCCTGTAGTGACAACCGCCAAACTTCGTGTCGTCGGAATACCTAGACCATGCATCGCTTCACTAATAATATATTCTCGAAGCATCGGACCTACAGCAGCACGTCCATCTCCTCCTCGAGAGTAAGGTGTACGGCCAGAGCCTTTCAACTGAATATCAACCCGCTCCCCTTCTGGGGTGATCTGCTCACCGAGCAGTAGAGCACGTCCATCTCCGAGCATATTAAAGTTGCCGAATTGATGACCTGCGTAAGCTTGGGCAAGAGGCTGAGCGTCTTCAGGCATTTCATTCCCAGCGAAAATAGCGGCACTTTCCGAATTTTGCAGTACTTCTGCATTCAATCCAAGGCGATCCGCCAGGGTTGTATTAAAAATGATCCATTCTGGTAATTGTACAGGTACGGCGTTCTGTCTTGTGTAAAATATTTGAGGCAGTTCTGCGTAGCTGTGTTCGAGATTCCAGCCTGTCATTGAATCACTCTTTTTCATGGGTCACGCTCCTTCTCCTAACAAAGGAAGTCCTTATATTCTCCGCCTATCTTCGTGTAGCATGTGTGAACCCATACTCATTTATGTGGTCGCATGGAATTAATATGTTCAGAACCTCTCTTATCCGATGTGATCATCCCGAGAGTTTCACCGAACCGAATGGTACTCCATGGATTTGCTCACTTGGAGGGGATTGGATAATCACTTACGATCACATTGTCAATCCAACCATCCAAAGAAGAAACAAACGCTTGATGAGCAGGGTGAGGGCCGTAAGCACGAAGTGCTTCCTGGTCTTCAAATGTGACTCTTAATCCAAGGGTGTATCCCTGAATACGATCGGTTTCCTCCGTCACATTCACTCCCGCTGTCATATCGATAATTCCTGGAATTTGATCCTGCAATGCGAGCAGTTGTGCTACGAACTCCTGTTGTTTGGCCGAAGTAATTTTATCGTTAAATTTAAAAATAACCAAGTGTTCAAACATATCCTCTCATCTCCTCACTCTTCACGATTGAAGGGAAATATTACAAGCAGCAGCTGTCTAGCTTATTGTAGATTAAACCAGCACTGATCTCAAATAGAGTTGCCCTGAACATTTACGTAAAAACGCGCACACCGAAAGAACACGATTTCGACCGAACGAATCGTGTTCTCCGTTTCTATCCCATTGAACCATCATCTAATTGAGACATGAGCAGTCCCAGCTCTTGATGATCCAGATGTCTCCATTCTCCCCTTTTTAACCGTTCATCCAAAATTACGTTCATTATCCGAATACGCTCCAGCTTTAATACCCTGTATCCCAGCGCTTTGCACATTCGGCGTATTTGCAGATTAAGCCCCTGTGTTAAAATAATTCGAAAAACGTTCTCGCTCTGCCTGTATACCTCACATGGTTTGGTCACTACGTTAAGAATCTCTACACCTTGTGACATGGAGCTTATAAACTCATCTGTAACTGGCTTGTCCACCATGACAAGATACTCTTTCTCATGGTGATGCTCCGAACGCATCATTTTGTTCACGATGTTCCCGTTATTGGTTAGCAGGATTAATCCCTCTGACGCTTTATCCAGTCGACCGACTGCAAAAATGCGAGAAGGATAATTAATATACTGGATGATATTGCCCTCAACATGTTCAGCCGCTGTACAGGTAATACCAACAGGTTTGTTCAGAATAATATACACCGATTCGGGATTCCTCTCTGGAATACTCTCCCCGTCCATTAGTACAATGTCTCCTGGTTGCACCGTATCTCCTTTTACACACACCTTGCCATTGATCGTAATTCTTCCAGCTGTAATTCTTCGGTTCGTTTCCCTGCGAGACCAGTATCCAGTTTCACTTATGTATTTATTAATTAACATATTCCATCGCTCGCTTCTAATCATCATTAAAATGCCCATAAGTATCGTTGATCTGATGCATTTTATTATTCTTATCACCACTTAACGACTGAACATCATCTTCTCATGAATAATAACGCAAAGCAATGGCGCACACGTTCAGATCCAAGATCAAAATCTGAGCATAATTTGTCTGATGGCTCTTCTTATTAAAGGAAAATACATCTACAAACCCCAAACAGCTTCAATTCCATTGAATTGAAGCTGCTGAATTATGCTTGCTGCACGTCATATCAAACATCACATTAACCTTTCGGTCAGAACTAGCTTATGCTGTAATGTCAAAATTTCTCTAGTCAGGTTGGGATGGCGAGAGGATACTGACTTTAACGCCGTCTCGACCATTAGCCAAGATAGGTTAGTTCACCCTCTATTTCTTTTGCTCTCAACGTAACTTTGACCGCCAATTGTTCTGGCTGTGGATATGTCGTTTTGATCTCTCTGATCATCCCTTTTACCAATACTTCAAGCTGCTCTAATGTGGTATTCTTAGGTAGAGTTCGTATTTTCATCATTTCATGTTTTTGAAAACAATTCCCTTCGCCTGAAGTGGTTTCCTGACCCCATGCACTAATTTCAAATTCTACTTTGACGCCTTCTGACACTTGTGCATCCCTCCGGTCCCTAAATCACGTTATCCATCAACTAACCCATGCTTCACAAAACTATGATATAGTCCGTCTTCTTCCACGGAGCCCGTAATATCGTCGGCGATGGCTTTCAACCCCGGCTTCGCATTGCCCATCGCAATGCCTATAGCACAGTACTCCAGCATCTCGGCATCATTCATCCCATCGCCAATGGCGAGCGTATCTTCTCGTGACATTCCGAGATGCGCTAACAGATCAGCAATTGCAATCGCTTTGTGAATTCCCGGGATCATCAGCTCCCCGCTACCCTCTCCAAAAACAGGTACGGTACACTGGATCACTTCGAATTTGCCCTCGAACTCCTGTTTGATTCGTTCAAACGGAACCACTGGACTTTCTAGAAAACAGACTTTGTTGACGTCCTCTTTATATAAGTCTGTTTCACCATACGTTAGCCCCGTAATAAACGGGTGAGGTTTCGTTTCCTTTTTCTCTCGTGCAATAGGATCATTCTCCACATCTCCATAGATGCGACGCTCAAGATGAGCTTGAAGATTGCTGCTTGCATATAATGCTGAATTGGATTCAAGATAGAAATCAATACCATGCTCATTAAAGAAATCGACCATATGGCGAACATCTTCGGCCGTTACTTTTTTATGATATAACACCTCAGAACCATACTCTACGTATCCCCCACCTGCTCCAATTATACCGTCAAAGCCAATCTCCCAGATCGAATCATAGATTTCAGCCTTGGAGCGGCCTGTGCACAAATATAGTAGGTGTCCATTCTTGCGAGCTTGTTTACAAGCTTCTTGCGCAGACACAGGAATGTTGCCGTCATCGTCTACCAATGTGCCGTCAACATCAATAAATACGATTTTTGGTTTAATGTTGCTCATCTGTTATTCCCCCAGTTGTATATTCTGTCTGAAACGGTATGCTAAACGGTGCTACTCTACTCATTTCCTGAGGAGTTCCAACTCGCCTCAACCTTGATGGATCGGGAACCAGTGTACAGCATTGGTCGCGCCAGTTTCTCCACCAGACTTGTGTACATTCTTACATCTCCCCGATCTAAATTTGGATAGGTTTATCCATATGCACAATTTGCCATTCATTCTGCTCTTCTGCAACATATGAGAATCCCTGACGTTCCCAGAAACCCACGGCTCCAGGCAAAAAACGATGGGTATGCAAATATAACGTGGTATATTTCATTTGAGTTACAATTCGCTCCAGTTCTGTTACCAACAGTGAACCGATGCCGTATCTACGATAGGCAGGGTCAACATAACATTTTACAATCTCAGCTGCAGAGTTCACGGGATACCGGCCTTTAATGGCTTGGATTCGATCATCATATGGAACAACACCGATGGAGCCGATAATACCTGCTTCGCCCAACCGTGCAACTACAAATGCCGTGTCCTTCCGATTCATATAATGTTCGTTAAACTGCTCAAAGTCTTTAGGTAATACCGTGTGATCGATCATAGGAAACACTTCACTACGCACACGCATAGCGAAATCGATTGCTTCTGATATTTCATGGGATTGCACAGGTCTTACGTCCAGTTTCATCTGAGGTTCTGTCAACCATATCACATTCCTTATTTCGTTATGATGTCTCTTCATCTTAACGAATTCTAGTCATTGGATCAATGAACGTCTTCTTTCAAAGAACTCTATGAATCTAGCTGTGCTTCCAACCAATTTGGAAGAAAGCCCGCGCATTTTGATAGAGTCCGAATAGGATAAGTCGTGTCAGAATCCAATTCGGAAAGGGGTAAAGCCAATGTGGTTATGGTTTGTCATCATGGCATCTCTCATTTTGATCTCCACCTGGTTCGCCCTACGTTATGCAGACCAAAAGGCAGCTAGTAAGTTTGACCCCCACGTACCCAATCAGCTGTTGCTTAAGTTCAAGGAAGACACAACCCCTGATCAGATGCACTCTCTTCACCGAAAAAACAAAAGCAAAGTCGCCGAAACGTATGAAGACCTAGGATGGTATCGAGTCGAATCTCGCCAAAAAATGCACCGTATGCTCAAAAAGTATAAGGACCATGATCTCATTGAACATGCACATCCCAACTACCTAGTTGAAGCTTCATTTATACCCAACGATCCATTCTTTCCTTACCAGTATAATCTGACTAAAATCAATGCGCCGGCTGCATGGGATCTGAACCAGAGTAACCCTTCAATTCAAATTGCCATTATTGATACAGGTGTACAGTTGAACCATCCTGAACTTTCATCCAAGCTTTTGCCTGGATACGATTATGTCGATTACGACAACATCCCTGAGGACGGAAACGGCCATGGCACACATGTTGCTGGTATCGCAGCCTCCATTACCAACAACGGTGTCGGCATTGCAGGTACAGCACCTCTTGCTTCCATCGTGCCGATTCGTGTGCTGGATAACAACGGCCAAGGAACAATTGGTAACGTGGGCAATGGGCTTGTTTTTACAGCCAATAATGGAATTCAAGTGGTCAACCTTAGTCTTGGAGGACCGACAGGTGACGCATTCCTTCAGGCTGCTGTTCAATATGCTTGGGACCGCGGTGCTGTAATTATTGCAGCAGCAGGTAATGACAACACGTCTTACCCCATTGTGCCTGCCTCTTACCCGAACGTCATTGCTGTTGCATCCACCAACTCTTCCGACCTGAAATCCAACTTCTCTAACTATGGCCCCTGGGTAGATATGGCTGCACCGGGTGACGTTATTCTCTCCACATATCTTAGTGGCTCCTACGCTTACCTTAGCGGAACATCGATGGCCGCGCCTCAGGTTGCTGGCGTAGCTGCATTACTTGCAGCCCAAGGCAAGACCAATGTTCAAATCCGGGATGCATTATGTTTCGCTTCTGACCCTGTCTCCGGTTCAGGCATCTATTGGACGTATGGAAGGCTGAATGCCTATCAAAGTTTGCAAGTTCCCTAATACTACATCCACTCATGTATCACTCACAACTAAATAAAGAATGGTCCTTTCTTTCACCGCATAGAAACAAGTAATACAAAACTATGGAGCGTCCATACGCCTACTATAGACACTCCATAGTTTAACGTTTATGTTTTCCACCAAACAAAAAGCAATCCCGAAATACGAGACTGCTCTCTGTCTACTTAACATATATGAACACTAAATCCCTAATCAGAAGTATTGCGCTCCGTTACTTGCAATAACGTCTTTATACCAATGGAAGCTTTTCTTACGTACGCGGCGAAGCGTTCCACTTCCATCGTTATTGCGGTCTACATAAATGTAACCATACCGCTTCTTCATCTCTCCCGTACCTGCGCTAACCAGATCAATCGGGCCCCAGCTCGTGTAACCAATCAGCTCGACACCGTCCTGAATGGCTTCAGCCATCTCGGCAAAGTGGCTATTCAGATACTCAATGCGATAATCATCCTCAACCGTATCATTATCTAGCAATACATCGGTTGCACCCAGTCCATTTTCGACAATAAACAATGGTTTACCGTAACGATCATGAAGCTGGTTACACGTAATGCGGAGACCCTTAGGATCAATGGTCCAGCCCCATTCTGACGCTTGAAGATACGGGTTCTTCACGGAACCAAATACGTTACCTTCGGTAGAGTTTTTTAATACTTCCGGATCAGCGCTTGTACACCGGCTTGCATAGTAGCTGAAACCGATATAATCTACTGTATGCTGCTTCAAAATATCTACATCTTCTGGCTCCATCTCAATTCGGATGTTGTTTTCTCTGAAAAAACGCTTGGTGTAACCAGGATACTCTCCCTTAGACTGTACATCAATAAAGAAGAATGATTCCCGATCTTTATCCATCGCTTTCCACACATCTTCCGGATGGGAACTATAAGGGTATACCGTACCCGCAGCCAACATACATCCAATCTGTGCACCTGGAATGATCTCATGACAAGCCTTAACCGCGAGCGCGCTTGCAACCAACTCATGGTGAGCCGCCTGATACAACACCTGATTTTTATCTTCACCTTCCTCAAGCACAATCCCTGCGCCAATAAAAGGCAGATGCAACAGCATGTTGATCTCGTTAAATGTCATCCAATATTTCACTTTGTTTTTGTAGCGATTGAACAGTGTTTTGGCATAGGTTTCGAAAAGGCCAACCATCTTGCGGTTTTTCCAGCCACCATAGGTTTTCACCAAATTCACAGGTACATCAAAGTGACAGATCGTTACTACAGGTTCAATGTTGTATTTTAACAGCTCATCGAAGACATCATCATAAAATTGAAGTCCCGCTTCATTCGGCTCTGAATCATCGCCATTCGGGAAAATCCGTGCCCAGGCTACCGAAAGCCTGAGGCACTTAAATCCCATTTCTGCAAACAATGCAATATCTTCCTTGTACCGATGGTAAAAATCAATGGCTTCATGTGAAGGATAGAACTCTCCTTCTTTTGGTTCAAACGAATCGAGGTTGCCTAGTGCAATCGGAAAACGATTGGCTCCGATCGGAATCAAGTCAACGGTCGTTAACCCTTTACCTCCTTCGAGGTAAGCACCTTCCAGTTGATTCGCTGCAGTTGCTCCCCCCCAGAGGAAATTGTCTGGGAAAGCTTTCATTTGTTTATACATTGAAGTCTTCCTCCTCCTATCACATGTGTTTATGATTGAACATGATCTGATCTAGTTCTCTTTAGTTGAGAACGGTGAGCAATTTGTCCTTTTCGTTCACACTCGTGTTTTTAGTAGCGACAACGTCCAGATAATTGGAAGTATTCGTGATAATGACTGGAGTAACTGTCTCATAACCTGCATCTTTAATGGCTTGAAGATCGAACTCCACAATCAGATCACCTGCATTGACACGATCGCCATCTTTGACATGAGTTGTAAAGTGTTGACCTTTCAATTGCACCGTATCCTGACCAATGTGGATTAACATCTCTACACCATCGTCAGATACAAGACCAATCGCATGTTTGGTGCGATATACGGTTTGAACAACACCCGTAATTGGCGATACAACTTTGCCGCTCGAAGGACGAATGGCAATCCCTTTACCCATATGCTCTCCCGCAAATGTAACGTCATTGATTTCTTTCAGTTCAACAATCTCGCCCGCCATTGGGCTTACAATTTCATAACGGTTGTTTGGGTTAGGATCAAGAACTGGCGCCGGAGCAGCTGTTTTTTCAACCGGATCTTTGAAACCAACAACATACGTCAAGATGAAACCAAGAATGAATGCGATAATTGTTGCGGCAACAGTCCAGAAGAATATGGAGTCCATTCCCTCTGTCGGATTGACATAGCTCGGATAACCGAAGATGCCAAGACCACCGATGATATAACCTTTCGTTCCGACAAAACCAAGGATACCTCCACCGATACCACCAGCGATACAGCTCATAATAAATGGTTTTTTGAGCGGCAGTGTCACACCGTAAATTGCTGGTTCAGTCACACCGAATATACCGGAAATAAAGGCAGGTGCACCGAGTGTTTTTATCTTTTGACTCTTGGTTTTAACCATCACCGCGAGCACTGCACCAATTTGAGCAAAGGAAGCTGCAAAAGACAGCGCCAGAATCGAATCGTAACCAAGAGTTGCGAGGTTAACGAACACCAATGGTACAAGCCCCCAGTGAAGTCCAAACAAAACGAATACTTGCCACAAACCACCAATTACAAGTCCTGTAAGTAACGGACTCAGTCCGTAAATAGTAGATGTAAATGCACCTAACAGTTGACCTGCCCATGTTGCAACCGGACCAATAACCAAAAACGTAAGTGGTACAATAACGAGCAACGTACAAAATGGAACCAGGAAATTGCTAACGACTTTAGGCATAACCTTTTTAAAGAAACGTTCAATTTTGACTGCGAAGAACGTTGCTACGATAATCGGAATAACAGACGAAGCATAATCCATTAAAATAACAGGTATACCTAGAAACTCAATACGAATCGGTGATTCAAATAAAGTGCCTGCAAACAATGTATACATCGGTTCACCAGCACGGATTCCCGCAAGTGTCGGATAGACTAGCGAAGCACCGATGGCCATACCGAGGAATGGGCTTCCACCGAATTTTTTAATAGCTGTGTATCCTAGGAAGATCGGGAAGAAGTAAAATAAACAATCCCCAATGGCATTTAACAATGCATACGTGCCTTCAGTGTTATTAATCCACCCCAAGGATACGAACATTGCCGTGAAACCTTTAATCATTCCCGTCGCTGCAAGAAGTCCGAGAACTGGAGTAAATACCCCTGAAATCATATCTACAAAGCGGTTAAACAAACTACCTTTTGGACCCGAATCTTCCTTCTCATCCACCGAGCCTTCAGCAGATAAGTTTCCTGCCTTAACCACTGCTTTATATACATCAGGCACTTCGTTACCGATCACGACCTGATACTGTCCTCCGCTCTGCATAACGGTGATGACTCCAGGCATATTTTTAAGCTCTTCTGTTTTGGCGACGCTTTCATCTTTCAGTTTAAACCGCAGTCTTGTCACACAATGAAATACACTGTTTACGTTCTCTGGTCCACCAACCCGTGACAAAATGTCTTTTGCTAATTGATCATAGTTGCTCATTGTCATTCTTCCTCTCTAAGTAGACTCCCCATGCTTGTGAAACAAAGAAAACCTGAACCACTGAACAACCATAACGTTCCGGAAATAACCGGAGATCAGTCATGTTATTCAGCAATTCAGGTTTTGCCCTTAACGGTTGCAACCCTGTAAGGCTGTACACATAGATATTGGATTAGTTCTTCAAGGTAAGCATAACGTTTTAACCTTAAGCCCTAGGGCTTCGGAATTGCCTGATTCAACAGTCACAATCCATCGGTTAATGTATACGCTTACTTCTTGAGATCATCATAGTACATCTGGACTATGTTTGCAAGCTCTTTTTTCAAAAATTTATTTATCATGTCGCATGATTATTCAGAAGTTGCATTGACGACTCGCTCAATATGAATGCTCAAATACATCATTTCTTCGTCAGTTAGTTGATAGGTGTAGTTATTTTCGATAAACTTTTTGATCTTCACTGAACACTTGTGCGCATCAGGGTACTTCTTCTGAATCATCTGAAACAATTCCTCGTCATTGTTACTTCTGTAATGCTTTCCCTTAACCAACCGCTGGGCGAAGAACTTCAGATGTGTAACAAATCGGTTATAGTTTAGTGAATTCTCATCAAAGTCCATTTTGAAATGATATTTGATAATCGTCAGAATCTCCTGCATCACTTGAGTCATGTTGCGAATGTTCGGCATCTCTTCGTTCAGTGCCGCATTCACAAAGTGAAGGGCCATAAATCCAGCTTCATCCTCCGGTAATAACACACCAAATTGATCACAGATCATGTTTAATGCCTCGAGCCCCACTTCATACTCTTCCTTGTACAACTGCTTGGTCTCCCATAACAATCCATTACGAATGGGCAGATTGTTGCGATATCGCTCAATAGCAAAATGGATATGATCCGTCAGGTGGAGGTATATGCTCTCGTTTAACTTCTTGCCGAGTTTCATCTTCGCATACGTAATAATTTCCTCAGATACCTTCATGTACTCCAGCGGAATGCTTGCAATTAATGCCTTAAAGTTCTCCTGCATATCTTCATTCTGTAAAGTAAAGATCTTATCAACATGCTGGTCCGAGACCATATCACCTGCCTTCTTTTGGAAAGCAATTCCCCGGCCAATAACAATAACTTCCTGTTCATCTTTGATAGCAACTACTGCATTATTGTTTAACACCTTCTCGATTTTCACTTCATCACTCCAATATACAGAAAAAGGCAAACCAAACCTTCGTCTTGAGGTTACTGGACATGCCCTTATCTCTTCAATGTAAAGATATATGTGCGTTCATGGTATTACATTTCACTGGTTTATGCAACATAAAAACGCTCAAAGCAAAAAACGATCAGAGCTTCGTTCGATATTCACACATTCCCCTGAAAATATACAAAACATTGTCAATTATCTTGATTTTTTCTGTCCAGATCCAGTTCCGCCTCAATCTTACGATTAATAACCTCCATTCTCTCGGATGAGATTCGATCTATGTCTTTGTACGTCTGATCCGCCTCATAATTTTCTAACTCTTCCTTGGTCATTAATTTCATATGATTCTTGATCGCCTGAATATCTTCACGCATATACATCGTCTGTCTGTATTGATCAATAACAACAGCAAAGAC
>JAFWEX010000100.1 GCA_017512705.1 Paenibacillus sp. | reverse complement strand
GCTGGCTAACATATTTGTCTACGGGCGTGGGGTCCCAATTCGCAGATTCCGTTAGCCAATCACCTTCATCATAAAGAAAAGCGAAGGCTGTTAAAAACCCTCGCTTATATATTAAGAATAACAGTTTGACAATACAAAGCTGGCTCGGCTTTGCAGCTATGCTGGCAGTCTCTTTCGCAAACTTTTTCTTAGCGCTTAAATACTTCACGACTCCGACAGTCTCTACAGGTGCGATGTACAATGCCGGCGTAGATGTGTTAGGCGCTTTTGTATGCACCATGCTGTATTTCGGGTGCATGGGAGATAATCTGGACAGTGAAGATGAATCGACAAAATGGTTCAGATGCCTGATCATTTTCACGAGCCTTTCATTCCTCAATAATGAGGTGCTGTGGTACCTGACAGGCAGTGAGACATATGGCAGATACTGCCTGCTTCTGTATTCGGTAACCAAGTGGTTCGACTTTACACTTGTGCTGTTCTTTTATTTGTATATAAGGGCAACGCTGGAATTCAAAGACAGCTCTCTCGTACGCTGGCTCGATAAGGCCATCAGTCTGCTTATGATTCCTATGGCGGTACTGATACTCATGAACTTATTTGTTCCGGTCTGCTTCAGCGTAGATGAACTTGGCATCTTTAAGAAAGAATCGTTTTACTGGCTGATAGACTTGTATCTTATAGTAGTTGCTCCGCTTACGACGTTTCTTCTGTTGCAATGTGATGCATCCAGAAGACAAAAATACGTGGCATTCTCGTTCATTTTTATTCCGATCGTGCACTACATTGCGACAGGCGGAGTGCAGGGGTACGCAACACAGTACGGATCAGTGCTCATATCTCTGATTCTGATGTATTGCATACTTTTCGGAGAAAGGTCCCGTAAACTGGCATCCACGCAGACTGAGCTTAACACGGCTACATTGATACAGGAAGCAATGCTGCCAAATATATTCCCGGCATATCCTGACAGACCTGAATTCGATCTCTACGCATCTATGGATGCCGCTAAAGCGGTAGGGGGTGACTTTTACGATTTCTTCCTCATCGATGATGACCATCTGTGTATCGTGATAGCAGATGTAAGCGGCAAGGGAGTACCGGCTGCGCTGTTCATGATGGTTTCAAAGGTCATTCTGCAGAGCTGCGCAATGCTGGGGCAGTCGTCAGCTGATATCCTTAACAAGGCCAACGAGGCGATATGCAGCAATAATGAGACAAACATGTTTGTTACTGTATGGGTCGGAATACTTGAAATAAGTACCGGCACAATAACTGCCGCCAATGCTGGGCATGAGTATCCTGTGATAATGAAAAACGGGGAATTCAGCATCCTTAAAGGCAGACACGGCCTTGTTATAGGCGGCATGGAAGGCGTCGTATATAAAGATTACGAAATAAAGCTGGAACCGGGAGACAAGCTCTTCCTCTATACAGACGGAGTCCCGGAAGCAACGAATAAAGACCTTAAGATGTTCGGTATGGACCGTATGCTTGATGTTCTTAATGAAAACAGGAATGCTTCATCCACAGAGATTCTTGGAAAAATGAAGAATGCGATCGACGAATTTGTAAATGGCGCCGATCGGTTTGACGATATAACAATGCTGTGTATTGGTTATAATGGCCCTGATGCTGTACACTAGCAGATCAGATTGAATTGCTCCGCAGCCGCTCTGCCTGACTCTCATAATCCGAGTCACCGGAACGCTGCGGTTTTTCAATTTATCAGTTGAAGATTCAAACTATCCATAATATAATAAATCTGTTGTGGGGCGTTAGCTCAGCTGGGAGAGCGCAAGGTTCGCAATCTTGAGGCCAGGGGTTCGATCCCCCTACGCTCCACCATTCAAACCGTTGAAATTTCAACGGTTTTTTTAGTTTGGAAAGTGATTGGATTTGATTGGATGTGATTGGATTTCTGCCCCTACGCACGACACCCCCAAAGCGTTGAAAAATCAATGTTTTGAGGGCGTCTGTAGTTTAGCATTGGTTGGATGACCTAGGCCAGTGATGCTGAAATTGCTCGG
>JAFWEX010000099.1 GCA_017512705.1 Paenibacillus sp. | reverse complement strand
TCACTTAGAAAATATGTTCAGGGAGCCGTAATTGATTGTTCGGTAATATTTATTTTAACATCAATCCAAGAGGATACTTATTTCGTATTTAGCTTACACAGAATTATTTACACTCTCGGTTAGTCATGATATCATTGTCTTTTTGAGGCCCTGTTGCACTTCATTTACAATGAATAATGATGGAGAGAAAAGAGTTATTGTTTTTCCTTACACACTATGGCATGAAACAACAACAATTATAGCCTTACCCGCAATTATTATTGTTTTTGCGCTATCACAGCCAGTCAGACGACAATACTTCCCCCATCAAATAGAACAAATTATTGTAACCAGCCTAGGCGCATGCCCCGCTCAAAAGCAAACACATCTCCCCACTCCCACAGATAAAACCAGAAGATAACAAGAAGTATTTCCAGAAGCAGACCTTCCTGCGTGAAAAGCATCTTGTAGATGACAAGTATGATTGCGGATAAAATGGTGAGAACGAAAAGGGTTGTCCACTTCAGCCTTGTATTTGCCACCTCGACATTGGCATCCCCCAGTTTCAGGGCATAGTAATCCCGGATCGTGCTCTCGATGGTCTGCTGCTGCCTTTCTGAGAAATGTGTTCCGCAGATTTCAAGAACGAGAGGGTAGTCTGTTGGAATGAAGTAGGCATTATCTTCAATGAACTGCAAAAAATTAGAATTAGGCCATTCGTATCCCTTAACGGAATAGTGGTCGATCACATCATAATAATCGCTCACATTACAGGATATGAAGGCAATGCCGTCCTCTATATAAAATTTCTTAACGGCATCCGAGGTGTCAATTCTCTTTGGCGCAAATCGTCTCAACAAACGATGCTGACTCATGATCCGATTGATCTGATTTACCCGGTCAATTCCCCAGTGTTTCATGCAATTACTCCTCTGAAAATACTATTTGGCGTATGGACCATGGTCCACCGCACGTGTGCCACTGGAACCGACCCTCTGGCCCGCTTTATTCCTTGGCTGTTCCGACCGAATCCCTCATGATCAGCTCGGTATGCAGCAGCAGCGAGTTGATATGGATCTGATTGATCTGGCAGGACAGTGCGTAGTAAGCACTCTTGCCCAGTTCCGTACGATCCTGTCGCAGAGAGGTCAGCGGCGGATTGGTGTAGCGGCAGAGCGGCAGGTCATCGATACCGATGATGCTGAGTTCCTCTGGAATCTTAATTCCCATCTCCGCACAATGGATCATTACCGCGTGTGCCAGCAGGTCGTGGCTGCAGACGATGGCGGTACAGCCCTGCTTGATCAGGCGGGGCAGATGTTGGTCGATACAGTCAGCGGTCAGGTAAGCATGACCCGCCAGGGAACGATTATCATTCAGCCCGTTTTTGCGAAGGTTGCGGAAGAAGGAAAGGTAACGTTCCTGGAAGACGTAGGAACCCAGACCTCCACTCAGGTAACCGATGGTCTTGTGACCCAGATACTTCAGCTTCTGGATGGCAATATCCATGGCTTCATCGTTGTCGACACCCACATGCACCACATTGGGATTGCAGTGGACAGAAATATCAAAGAGGACAGTTGGCGTACGGCAGGTCTTAAACTCTTTGATCCATGGATCAGTGAAAGTAATACCCAGCACAAAACCACCCTTATAGTCATGCTTCATCATATATTCATCATAATGCATCTCTTTCTGGATGGCGTTGGTCAGCGGAACCAGGTCAACGGTATAACCGGCAGGCTCGGCCATCTTGCGAAAACCAACCACCAGATCACGTCCGAAGTCATCCGGCTTCTCGTAAGCCATGTTTTCTATGAAAATGCATATTTTTGCTTTTTTATTGGCCCGGGTGACACGTGTGTATCCCAGTTCCACAGCTGCTTCCAGCACTGCTTTGCGGGTTCCTTCGCTGATATCCTTAGCACCGCTCAATGCTTTTGACACAGTTCCCTTCGAAACGCCAAGATGCCTGGCGATATCGTCCATTGTTGCCATATATTTTCCCTTTCAATCTTTGATGCAGGCTTCTCGTGACGGAAGTCTAAGAGGAATGCGCAGATCATTTTTGCCTTGATGCAGGTTCGCAAAAGTTCGAAACCTGACGAATCCAATTATAATACACAAATGTATGAAAAGTAAATAGCGAAACAGAATACAAAAAGTTTCGTATGGTTGCAAGGAAAGAT
>JAFWEX010000098.1 GCA_017512705.1 Paenibacillus sp. | reverse complement strand
TGTGACTGGAGTTCAGACGTGTGCTCTTCCGATCTCCAAATGGGTCGTCAGTTTCTAATTGGGCGATTTCTGTCGTCGCTTCTCTTTGCTCTCCCGTCAGAAACTGTGACACCTTTTTTTCGCTATATGTTTTAGCAATTTCCACTTGTCCATAAAGCATATCGTTTACGTAAACTTCGGCAGTGATTGTTGGGAGCTTTGATTCGTTTAGTTTTGAACGATATCCCACAGAATCCTTGACGAAAGCAGTTTTACTGTATTCAGGTTTCAGAGGATCGTCAGAACTTGAAACAAGATAGCTTGTTTCATCTGACATAATGCTTTTTTCGGTCTCGTCATAGAACACAACCTTTACGGTGATTTTCGAAACCGCTTCTGTTTTTTTGTTTGTGACATTCACTTTAACATAGGGAACATACAAGGTTGAACCACCAAAGCCTGTATTTGCAGTCCAACAATTCGCAATAATCTCTACACCATAATCTTCAACTTTTTCCGTTGCAGAGGCAGTACTGACAGAGAAAATCAACAGAATCAGAAGCAGAATTGAGATGAGCAACCCTTTCTTTTTCATGACCCAATCTCCCTTTTATAATGTCTGAGCCCAACCTGCGAGCATTTCTACAAAGCGGTACATCCCATTTGCCGCTTGCTGTGGCGCTCCCTGGCAGCTTTTGTTGATGTCAACCCAATTATCATATACACTGGAAAAATAAGAACTCCAGATTCCCCATGAATCCGATTTGCTGCCAATCAGATAAGCCAGCTCAACACAGCGATATAACCCATTTACAAGCTGTTGTGGTGCCCCAGAGGCAGATGAATCACCAGATTTCCATGAATCCAAAACGGTAGAGATCATGGTGGAATCAACGCCCTTTTCATAGGCGATAATCGTTAGCATGTCCACCATGCGATATGCACCGTTCACTTCCTGATGAACAGCACTTGAAGCGCTCTTATTGTTGGTATCCATATCTTCCAGCACTTGAAGGATGAATTCCCTGTATTTCCCAGATGAATCCAATTCAAGTCCAATCACTGCCAGAAGCTCGACGCATCGGTATAATCCGTTAGCGGTCTGCTGTGGCGCACTGGACAGACTTTTGTTGTTAGCATTTAAGGTGTCGATGGCACTGTCTATTATTTCAGTATAGCTGTTTGAAGAATCCAGCCGATATGCCATAAGAGTAAGCATCTCGACTGCTCTATATGATCCATTCGCGGTCTGCTGCGGGGCACCTGATGCGCTCTTGTTATTTTGATTCATAGAATCAAGTACAGAGCTAATAAGGTCTGTGTAGCTGGAGGCCGCATTGCTCACTGCGCATGTTGCTAAAAGCGTTATCATTAAAAACAATGCAATGATTCTTTTCACCAGTCCGCCTCCTTTCAGGCCATAGACATGGAGTTAATTATTCAAACGATAATCCAGCGTATTTCGTCAGTACAATTTTCCCTGTGATTTGGATTTTATCTCCAGCCTTCAGGGTAAGCTTGCCCACGGGAGAATCAGGACTGACTACATACATTCCATCATAGTCGCCGATAACAATCGTTACCAGAAGCTGATCTGTTGTGATGCTATAACTCCCTGCTGGGATATCATCGCCAACAACATATTCACCTGCAGGTACATTCGCCGATTTCATCTCGCCTCGTGCCATCAGTTCATCGACGATCGATACCCTCAATGCGAGA
>JAFWEX010000097.1 GCA_017512705.1 Paenibacillus sp. | reverse complement strand
CAGTGCAGGAGTTTGGTCCGTTGGCGTCATTATCGGCAGCTCTGAAATGGGTCTAAGCGAAGCTGAATTCGATGCGCTGTCTGAATTGGAGCAGGAAGAGATTATCAGTAAAACAGAACAAACTTTTAAGCAAAATGGCGCAGATTTTACAATCAAGTCAATGGGCGAGCTGCCTGGGGTAATTGAGCAGATTAATCAGCTTGATCAAGGGGACAAGGCTGAAGTGCACGCCTAATTGTTAGACACAATTATATAAGCAGTTAACATGGTATGAGTTCGGTTTTTAATTGGGCTCATACCATTTAATTTATGCTTTATGCGCTTATAGAACTTAAAGTAGCGTATAGGTCTCTCAGGATATCCGTTCAAATCGGATTGAAGGATTCACTTTATGGATAAATATATTATGGATATAGATACTCCATTTTACGTGATCCTAACCTAGTGTTAATCATAGATTTACTGTCTTGATTTATAATTTAGAGTCTCTAAAATTAACAAAGTTTGATTGGAGAGATAGAAAATGAGAAAGAATTTGTTGAAGCGGTGCTTTCTGCTGGTGATGGCTGCCGCTTTTATTGCAATGCCTGTTACGGCTGATGTGGCAAAGCTCAAGGAAGGCGAGACATTTGAACTTACGATTCTACAGACGAATGACTTTCATGGTCATTTGGATGACATCACCACACTGGATGATGGAGCCGTTCACCACAATTCGATTGCAAAGTATGCCACCATCATTGAGGATGTACGTAATGAAGAGGAGAATGTGCTTCTCGTCGATGGTGGAGATGTGTTCCTGCGTGGCGAGTTCCAGGCGGGGCAAGGAGAGTTGGAGACGTCTCTTTTGAAAGAGTTGGACTATGATGCCATAGTTCTCGGAAATAACGACTTCCGCGTTTACCCTGCCGGAGAGCGTACACCGGCCAGCCGTTATGAACAGTTAAAGGACTACCATCGTAACGTGAATTTCCAAATCCTTACTGGGAATGTCATAAACAGGGAAACAGGAAAATACCTTCAGAATGTCAAGCCTTGGAAGAATTTTACTTTTGCTGGTGTTAAAGTCGGTATGATCGGCCTTACCTCGATGAAGCCGGAAATTCGTGGCTGGAACGACGTTGCAGAACTTGATTTTATCGAACCGGTCAAAGCGTTGAATGCATTGCTTCCTGAGTTGAGTGAGAAGTCGGACATTAACATTGTTCTTTCGCATGCTGGAAACGAAGAAGATCACAAATTGGCTCAGGTTCCTGGAGTTTCAGCAGTAATCGGAGCAGATACACATAAGGTTATCGAAACGCCAGAATACGAATTCAATGGAGAGTTAATGGTGCCAATTACTCAAGCGGGTGGAGAACAAGAACATTATTTGGGTCGCCTAGACCTAGTTTATGAAGTCGTTGACGGTAAAATGAAGTTGGTAGAATCCGATGGTTTCCTCTACGATGTTACAAATGTTCCGGCAGATCCGGAGATACAGGCGATTATAGACGATTATCGTGCAGAGATGAGGGTG
>JAFWEX010000096.1 GCA_017512705.1 Paenibacillus sp. | reverse complement strand
GTAATGATCTGCTGTTTACCTTGCTAAGCCTATCTCTTCTGTCTTTTCTCTTTCTGCCGGGCCGCATTTCCTCTTGTTACATCTGACGTCTGATGTATTAACTGATTTTATTATATCTCAGCCCGTAAATATTGCAATACATCTGATGTATTTAATTTGATTTCGGCGTTTTTGCCAAAAAAAAGAGAACCCAAACATCGTTCAGGTCCTCTTTTTTGTCTATTATCACAAGATTTCTCTTATTGCTCTTCTAATTCCTGCTCCAGCATCTTCACAATCATCTGACGATTGTAGGTCAAGTGCATGACCATCGCGCATTTGGCTCCCACCTGATCGTGTCTTTCAATAGCGTCCACAACCGCCCTGTGAGTATGAATGGTCTCTTCCATCAGCTCTCTGTGTGTCACATTGGCAAATGTGTGCACTGCGGAATCGATCAGCGGTACAAGGATCTCGACAACCCTGTTCTTACTGCACCGAGCGATTGCTGTATGGAGCTCAATATCCTTGCGGACATGATTCTCTCCGTTGCGATATATCTCCTCTACTTCATTGCAGAGCCTGTGGAGTTCCGCGACATCCCCCTCAGTGGCATTCATAGCCGCATAGGCGGTGATCTCCGGCTCAATCATCAGACGTACATCGAACAATTCCAAAGCAAGCTGGTACTTATCATCATACCTTCCCAGGCCAAGAGGATCTTCTTCCGCGGGATACGCGCTGATCACATACGTTCCCGAACCTTGACGGACTTCCAGCATGCCCTGTGAAACGAGCCCCTTTACCGCCTCACGGATCGTGCTGCGTCCGACGCCGAATTTCTCCGCCAGCTCAAACTCATTTGGAATCTTCTCACCGACAGGGATCGGTTCCTCCTGAATATACCGCATCAATTGGGCTTCAATCCGATTTCCCAACAGCTTCCTATCTTCTTTCACAATCTGATACATCTCATCAAACTCGCTGTTCATAATATTTACTCCAAAGCGCCCCCTGCAGATCATGCCTTCGGGCGCTGAAGCATGTCTGTCAATTACAAGTATACGTTTCTCATTATGAAACCGCAAGCAAACTTATCCTGACGGTCACAGATAGTGTTGAAAACATAAGATGTATGTGTTTATCTTAGCATACGTCAGATGTTTTATCTAGAAAGGAAATCGGCTGCCTAGTCCTGAGAAAACTATTAGAACTTCATAGAGTTGTAATATAACAATGAATCAGGAAAGGTTTCCGGTACAGAACGTCATTTCCAGAAGAATATCATCCCTGGAAACGGAGCAAAAATGTTTGTAAAGTCCGGGTTGCAGCCCAGGCAGCCAGCCATCCATGTAAAGGTACCAGGTACCTTTACGTGCCCTTTGAGTGCCGCTGGAGGCAGTCCAGGGGCACTTCTGCGGCAATATCTTGAATTATAAGGCTTTCTGCCCTTTGAGTGCCGCTGGAGGCAGTCCAGGGGCACTTCTGCGGCAATAAAGCCCTGAAATCACTTCATCTCCACAAATCCCGATTCGAGTCTTCGTAAATAGGATTCACTTTCACGAG
>JAFWEX010000095.1 GCA_017512705.1 Paenibacillus sp. | reverse complement strand
ACGCTCTTCCGATCTCTGCTGCCTCTTCGGCGGCGGCGCGCTGGAGCGCCGTGTAGCGCGCCGCCGCTGCGGATTGCGCCAGCAGCGCTGCGCGGCTGGCGTCAAGCGCCTGGAGCTCGGCTTCGCCTTGCGCTGCCAGCGCTTCCAGAATGCGGTCGGCCAGCATCATGGCCGACCTGCGATACCGGGCCTCAATCTCGCCCCGGACATCTTTGCTATATTGCAGAACATATTCAGGCGACAGCTCGGCACTCACACTGCGTTTCAGTTCAAGCAATGCTTCGTCAATTGCAGGCAGTTCTGTGTTAAGTACCTGTTCCCATGATGCATCCCATACTTGATACGCTTCACCTAACTGTCTTAACATCGTTCGGATATGTACCTCTAATTGACTGGAGGCCTGATCTTGGAGCAAACCAACTAGCTCGGAAGCACGGCGCTGCTTCTCCTGCTCCGTCTTTCCACCCGAAAACAGCAGTCCTACCCGGAATCCCGACTTGCGACTCTCCAAATAATGAGCTGCCGACGTTCGAATATCGGCTGGGGTCAGATTCGCATTGGCAAGCAGTGAGTCAAGTTCTGCCCTGAACTTGTCACGCACTTGCGAAGGCTTGGTTCGAAGCTCAGCAGCTTTTTCATCCAGAAGAGCAAGCTCACGTTCTAATCGTTCAATACCTTCTTGTCCGCCAATCTCCTCTAGTAGCGCCTTTTCTTCCTCTTCTCTTTTCCCTGCCTCACGCTTCAAATGCTGATCCGTAATATGACTGGCCGAACGAACCAAACTGTGCGAGATCAGTTCGATCTTTCTTTTCATCAACTGAGTAATGAGTTCAGGCAACTGCCCCCATTGATTATATCGATGCTGCTGGTCACGCAAAGAAGTGAACAGCAGACCGTCATAACGAACCTCCCATGCTGCAAAGGTCGATTCTACACCCTCCACATATTGGTCAAACGAAAGCTCTCGCTCCCGATGTTTATCAATCTGATTCACAATCAGAAACAGCGGCTTCCCCCAGTCAGATAAACTTTTGGCAAAAGAAAGATTCGTTTCCGACTGGACATGATTGTAGTCCATGACATAGAACACAACATCAGCCAGATGCAGTGCAGAGTGCGTTGCCAAGCTATGTCCCCGGTCTGTGGAATCCACACCTGGAGTATCCAGAAGCATAGCATCGTCTTGTAGCAATGGAATATGGTCCCATACTTCGATCGAGCTGTATGCCCCACCATTCTTACAATACGCTTCTAATTCATCCGGAGACACTTCCAGTGTGCTTGTTTTATTGTCAGCGCTTTCGTTAGGTGACATATAAATAAGTGCCTTCGGCTGTCCATTGCGTATTGCTACGACATTGGCACTGGTAGGCACGGGACTTGATGGCAGTACACGCTTACCGCACAAGCTGTTGATCAAACTCGACTTGCCTGCCGAGAAATGCCCACAGAACGCAATCGTCAGATGTTTCGTTTCTGCCTTACGGATTAAATCGGTTAGTGCTTCTACAGCAGTATGATCCCCCGTTTGTTTCATTGCATCACACAGTGATAACAAAGGTGTGGCCATTTCTGCTGGGTAAACGGTTCTGGACATGACTGGCCTTCCTCCTGGCTCCTCTTATTTGACGTCCATTGTGACGTCAATCTCTGTAATATCTCATCTAGTTTAACATTATCATGTTTGAATTTGAACGATTTCGCCGGAATCTCCATGTAGATGTATTCCAGATCAATATAAGTTCAGGAAGAGATCATTGATCCAAAGATGGCGTTCATACGTTTCTAACATCTATGTATAAAAAAATAAAACCGATCGTGTCGGTTTTATGCGTAATTCATACGTATTAGTCCATATCTTCGTATCATTAAAGAATGATTATCATCAAGTAACTGGATGCATGACATACCAGACAAATTACCTTCCGATAGCTTGTGTCGATGTCATTGCAGCCAGGTTCTTGATCATAGTCCATTCAAACTAACTTAAGATACTACGTTCTCCAATGTAGGCAACAGAATTTCGAAAACTTGTCCATGCTGCAAAATAGTAATGCCTCTGCCTTTGTCTCTCATCACAACCACCTCAGGCTTGGTGGACATACGCTCAAGATAATGCTCGGGCACATCACCAGAGTGACTTACGGTAATGCCTTCAACTTCTTTTTCTTCATTTTCAGCCATATCCTGCTCAACAATCTGTTCGAAAATATCGGAGAACGCTTCAAAATTGTCAGTGTACACGGAAATGCATTTCATTGTTATTCATCCTTTTCTGCTTATGAGTTTAATTTTGGTTTTCGGGTAGTGACACGTTCCTTATCTTTCCTGATTTGGGACGTTTTCATACGTTTTTTCCCTTCTCTGCATATGTCCAGCAAAGGACAGATATGACATTGGGGGTTTTGAGCCTTGCAATGGTAGCGTCCAAAAAATATTAACCGGTGATGAGTCAAAGTCCACTCATCCCGAGGTACGCGCTTCATAAGTTTTTTCTCGACTTCAAGTACAGTGTCATCCCAACCAGCGAGTCCGAGTCTCTTAGACACACGTTCTACATGAGTATCTACAGCGATTGCTGGGACGCCAAACGCATTGGATACGACGACATTAGCAGTTTTACGACCGACACCTGGAAGAGTAACCAGCTGATCATGTTCCTGCGGTACATCACCGCCATACTGCTCTATTAAAATTCGGCACATGTTCTGAATATGCTTGGCCTTGTTTCGGTACAATCCGATTCGACGAATATCCTGCTCCAGCTCTTCAAGAGGAACTTCCAGATAATCTGCCGGGCTTTTGTACTTTTGAAACAAATCTGCAGTGACTTTGTTCACTGTTTCATCTGTGCACTGCGCAGACAAAAGGACCGCTACTGTTAATTCAAATGCATTGCTGTGATTTAATTCGCAATGTGCATCTGGAAACATGGCTTCCATTGTTTCGAGTATATGTCTTACTGTCGCTGCATTCATGAAAAGCTACCTCCCACAAGTTCGCTCCACCTGCGGAGCCGTACTTCAAGCTTCAGCCAAGTGGCTTGGCCGGGATCCGAAAAGCTTGCAAAAAAAACGTCTTGATACGGAAAAGATCCCGTATCAAGACGGTCATTCTTTTGATCCTCTTAAAGAAACGATTACTGTTTTTGAATCTCCATAACTACATTGTTCAAGAGATACAATACAATATTATCATTATCTCTGAGAGATTGCACGCTTAAAGTGTTGTCACCCTGGTGAACAAATACATTAGAACCGAGTGTAAAACGGTAGTTCGTATCTGATGTCGATTCACGTTTAACCAAAATTTGGTTCCCCACTCCATCATAAGACCAGAACTGTTTGTTCATGACAGTGAACACTCTAAAACGTGTGGAGTTATCCGTATCTTTTGTCATTTCCACACGGTCACCCACACTTAAGTTGGTCAGATCAGTTAATGTAGAACCTGATTTCACAACTTTTACCGGACCGCTTACAGATACCTTTTCTGTGGCACCATTAAACTGCTTCAGTGTAACAGATGTAGCGTCTACTGCAGTAACTTCTGCCAGCGTTCGTTTCACAACCTGAACTGCCTTTGGCGTTGTTCCTTCAAGCGTTATGTTAACCAAATTGCCTGCCATCAGTTGCGACGTAGTAATCGCTTGACCGCTCTCTCCGGTGATTACCGCCTGATCCAAGTAGAACTGGCTTGTAAGCACATCTGATTTTGCGCGAATACGACCGTTCGATTCCACCGATTCCACTTCGAATTGAGCCACTGTTTTCAATGCAATCTTTTGTATCGCTTCCTGATTTACTCCGAGTGTAATCGTAACGTTATCGCCAATCTTCAGATCTGACAGACCCGCATTAGATCTATTGTAGATCTCAACCGAAGGTACCGTAGTGTACGGAACTGTAATGGT
>JAFWEX010000094.1 GCA_017512705.1 Paenibacillus sp. | reverse complement strand
GAGGGTCGGGGGTTCGAATCCCTCAGCGCCCACCCGTCACGATCTTTATTTATTTTGGCGCTTTCATCTAGCGGTTAGGATACCGGCCTCTCACGCCGGGTACACGGGTTCGAGTCCCGTAGGCGCTACATCTCTGCTGTATGGTGTAATGGTAGCACGCGAGATTCTGGTTCTCTTAGTCTGGGTTCGAGTCCTGGTACAGCAACATTAGTCAAACCAAAGACTATAAAATAAGGCGGTTATAGCACAAGGGCTCCACCTCTTACCATTCCGAACAGAGAAGTTAAACCTTGTAACGCCGATGGTACTGCGAAAGCGGGAGAGTAGGAAGCCGCCACCTTCTATGAGACTCGAGTTGTTTTAACTCGAGTCTCTTTTTGTATATTTACTTTCCTTTCTTTAAAGAGGGCGAAAGTGATGAATTCCAATAAAAAATCTAAAAAAAACTTCAAAAGTTTCGTCATATCGGAAATAATGTGTATATTTGCAGCGATATTTTGTTACGCAAAGTTTTCTGTTGCGACGATATTATTCAATAATTGATTGTCTTACTCGGTTCTCTTTTTGACAAATGAGCAAAACTTCTCTGACAAACCGGAAGTATTTAGTTCCGTTTATTCTTATTACAACCCTCTTCTTCTTATGGGGTTTTGCGCGTTCCATGCTGGATGTGCTTAATCAGCACTTCAAGGATACGCTGAACATTTCCATCACACAGAGTTCTCTGATTCAGGTTTGTAGTTATCTGGCCTATTTCATGATGGCAATTCCTGCAGGCATCTTCATCAGCCGATATGGATATCGCAGGGGCGTAGTCTTTGGATTGCTGCTTTTTGCTGCAGGTGCATTTATCTTTATCCCTGGTGCTCAGATAGAATCTTTTTCCGTCTATTTAGGGGCACTCTTCATCATTGCTTGCGGCTTAGCATTCCTTGAGACTGCAGCCAATCCCTATTCCACCTTGCTTGGCCCTAAGGAGACAGCTACCAGTCGACTGAATCTGAGTCAATCGTTCAATGGCTTGGGTAGCTCACTTGGCCCACTTATCATGGGCGGTTATCTCTTTAGTCAGGCTGATGCCGACCTTTCGATTCCATATGCTGTGATGGGTGTCGTGGTTGCTGTTGTTGCTGTCATTTTCAGCAGAGTGAACCTGCCTGAAATACAGAACGAGGATGAAACTGTTGAAGTGGAAGCAATCAAGCATCCTTTGAAGATGCTGATGAGCAATCGAATGTTCCTATTTGGTTTATTGGCCTTGCTAGCCTACGAGGTGAGTGAAATCAGTATCAACAGTTATTTCGTGCTCTTCGTGACTGGTATGGGGTGGCTGGCTGCCGATGGCGCCAGCTATGTGCTGGGATTAAGCCTGTTTATCTTCATGGGAGGACGATTCCTTGGCAGTTGGATCATGCGCAGTGTCAAACCGGCGCGTATGTTGTCATGGTGTGCTACGGGCAGCATTCTCAGTATGCTGATGATCCTGTTGACCAGTTCGTCAGTACAAGATGACACTTCCTGGACGCGTTATCTTCCCATTGCATTCCTGATGGTGAACTATCTTTGCGAATCCATCATGTTCCCAACCATTTATAGTATGGCATTGAATT
>JAFWEX010000093.1 GCA_017512705.1 Paenibacillus sp. | reverse complement strand
TCCGCTACAATGGATTTGTCAGAATAGGCGAAGCAGAACTTGGAGGTCAAATAAAATGAAAAAAGCAGCAGCGTTTCTTCTCGTGAGTATTATGATTTTGATCTCCCTGACAGCATGCGCTGCAGGTGGATCGGCGGGACAACAGGCAGAACAACCGGCATCAGTGCCTGAGAGCGGGGTGTCTCAACAACCGGAAAATGATGCAGATAAGGATAATCAAGACATGGGTGTTTTTGACTTTGACAAAAAGACAGTTCTGCTGAACAGCGGCTATGAGATGCCGATCCTCGGTCTCGGCACCTATTCGCTCGATCACGATACCTGCGTGAGCTCTGTGATGGCGCTTCTGGAAAACGGCGGCAGGCTCATCGACACGGCGTATATGTACGGAAATGAGGAAGCTGTAGGAGAAGGTGTTCGCAAAGGCATGAAGGAATACGGCATTCCCCGCGAGGAGATATACGTAATCACCAAAATTTACCCGAATCAGTTCGATGATCCCGAAGCAGCCATCGATATGGCGCTGGAAAAGCTGGATATCGGCTATATCGACATGATGCTGCTGCATCATCCCGGAACAAATGATGTCAAAGCCTATCAGGCTATGGAAAAGTACGTAGGGGAGGGTAAGATTCATTCTCTCGGCCTCTCCAACTGGTATGTAGAAGAATTGACCGAGTTCCTGCCGCAGGTCACGATCAAGCCTGCGCTGGTGCAGAACGAGATTCACCCCTATTATCAAGAGCAGGATGTGGTGCCATTTATTCAGGCAAATGGAATTGTTGTGCAATGCTGGTACCCGCTGGGCGGCAGAGGATATACCGCGGACCTCCTTGGAAATGAAACGATTCAAATGATTGCCAAGGCGCACGGCGTGTCCGCCGCACAGGTTATTCTGCGCTGGGATCTGCAGCGCAGCATTGTGGTGATTCCCGGATCAAGCAATCCGGACCATATCAAAGAGAACCTGGACCTGTTTGGATTTGAACTAACTGATGAGGAGATGGAACAGATAGGGGCGCTGGATAGGGATGAGAAGCATGATTGGTACTGATGAACAGTATCGTATACGATGCCATAAAAAACCGGAGGGACTGTGGAATCGCACTCCGGTTTAATTTGGATTTGATGTGAAATGTGAACTCTCTTTCTGTGCAGTTGATAGGTTAGTGGTGCTATAACAACAAGTTCATTTATATTATAGATTCAAAGTAGCCTTAATGCAAGTGTCCGTTTCATGACATGAATTACGATAATCATCTATATTATCAAGTGTCCCTCACTGAACTGCTTTAAGCATTTTAGTCAGTGCATTTTCCGTATTCCTAACACACTTATAATAAGTTTCCATCTCACTAAGCAGCTCTTTATTCAGTTCATTCCGTTCTTCTTTCATTTCTGCGATTTCTGAACCAATCTTTTTTCCGAGAATATTAAATGTTGATCTTATTACTTCTGCGGAGTGGTGATCATGCATTTTGTTTATCAAAACGTCCTTTGTATACGTAAGGATTTTTGCAAAACTGCTTACTTGGATTTCTTTAGGAATGAGACCGAGGGC
>JAFWEX010000092.1 GCA_017512705.1 Paenibacillus sp. | reverse complement strand
ATGTTTTATGAATAGTAATCCAGTGTGAATTAATGAATGTCACGGAAAAGGCCAATCACTTTGCCTAAAATACTCACATGTTTCAAACGCAGTGGCTCAAATGTTGCATTCTCAGGTTGGAGACGAATATGATCCTTCTCCTTATAAAATGTTTTAACCGTTGCCTCATCATCCTCTGTCATGGCCACAACAATGTCTCCATTATCTGCGGTTTGTTGCTGGCGAACAATGACATAATCCCCATTCACGATACCGGCTTCAATCATACTGTCCCCAACAACGGAAAGCATAAACACTTTTTGATCGCCTACATAATGAGTAGGGAGCGGGAAGTAATCTTCGATGTTTTCAGTTGCTGTAATCGGGACCCCTGCGGTTACTTTACCCACGACTGGAATTCGTGCAACGCTGTGGGCAAATTGATGAGAATGCTCTGACTCTTCCTGACTTAACAGCTCAATTGCCCTAGGCTTTGTAGGGTCACGTCTGATCAGACCTTTTTTCTCTAAACGATCCAAGTGTCCATGCACCGTGGAACTGGAAGCCAGTCCAACCGCTTCACCAATTTCTCGTACGGAAGGAGGATACCCCTTCAACCGGACTTCATTACGTATAAACTCCAGAATAGCCTGTTGCCTGCTGGATATCTTCGACATACCGTATCAACCCCATTTTAGTAACGTTTGGGAAAATTATAACATAGAACCTCCGTTCGTACAAACGTAAGTTCTAAATAATTTGCAAAATTTAAATATATTTTGTCAATTGATCATGGATTGCAGCTTGTGTAGCTTAAATTTGAGTTTAATCAGATGAGAATTTCGGAAAAAGGAAGTTTTAAAGTCGGAAAAAGAGCGAACAATTGTTCTAAAAAAGGTGTTGAACAAAACAAGTGTTCGTGTTATATTGTTTCCAAGAGATAGGAACAAACGTTTGGAGGCGGGATACATAATGAGATATTCAACTTATCAGAGCATTTATGAACCAGTAAATTCAGAGGTTGTGAATTCTAACATAGGGAAAATTAAAACATTATTAACACGTTATAAACTTTCTAAAGGGCTAATCAAATTAGTTATTGCTTCATTAATTGTATTTATAGGCTGTAGCACTGTTCTTACGGTTTTTGCAGGTAATGAAAATGATTTGCTTCCTGGAGGAAAAATTGCTGTTTCCCAAGGGGAGACGTTATGGAGTATTTCTCTAGAGCATAAACCAGCAACGATGGATACACGTGTATATATAGAAGCAATCATAAAAGTGAATCAACTTGCATCAACGACAATCCAGACTGGACAAGTTCTGATTCTACCTCAGTTTGTTAAATAAAATTCGTGTATACGGAATTTGACGCGCGCCAACTTGACAAGCTGCCTTGATCATGTCAAAGTTAATATGACTTTGTATTTTTGGAGGGGACAAGCTTGGATATAGATAGTCTGGTAGCACGTATTAATGAATTGGCTCGCAAGCAGAAATCCACTGGACTGTCAGAGGAAGAACTTACTGAGCGTGCTAAATTGAGAGAAATCTATTTGGGCAATATTCGTAACAATTTCAGACAACAGTTAGATTCGATCGAAATTGTTGATGATACAAGAGGCCAAGGCCACCAAGGCAAACTCAAACATTAATCTTATGAAACCTAAACATATCATTATGATATTTAGGTTTCTTCATGTTAGTTGGGAATGCTTACTATAAGGGGGAATATCGGTTTGTTGTTAAGCATATAAACCGATACATGACACATAAGGGGGATTTACATGTCGCGGCGTTCGTTCGAGAGAGCGGTTAGAAAAAATTCAAAACAATTAAACCATCAACGTAAAAAAAACGGTCAATCAGTGGCAGGAAATCCAGGTGAGAATATTTACAAAGGAAGAAGCTTGTTATTCCCAATCTTTCTAATTGGACTGGCTTTTTTGTATCTGTTCATGAGTACCTTTTTAGTGCAAGCTCCGATGACAACCTGGGATTGGGTCACGATGCTACTGTATGTATTGTTGGCAGTTATTTTTATGCTTCGCCGTCCTTACATTAAAATCAGCAGCAACCGGATTATTACGACCAAAGGGAATCGTGAGCGCTCCATTGGCGTGGATGATATTATCAAGTTCAGATTTGAACCAGGTACTGTTGTAATCGAGCATAACAGCCGTGGGAAAAGATGGGTTTTCACCAAGTTGTTAAATCGTTACGATACAGAAGCCATTACAGAACGTTTGATGCAATTTGCAAAAGCACACCAGATCACCGTGGAAACCATTGATAAGTAATTAATGTATAAAGGGGAAGATGATCGGAATGGCATTGAAAGCAATTATGTTCGACCTGGATGATACCTTATTGTGGGACGAGCGCAGTGTTCGAGAAGCGTTTCATGAAACTTGTGTAATTGCAGCATCAGAAACAGGGATTAATGCTGAGGCACTCGAAGAGGCTGTGCGTAACGAAGCACGTGAACTATATGAATCCTACGAAACATTTCCATTTACCAAAATGATTGGAATCAATCCTTTTGAAGGTTTATGGGCGAACTTCACGGGAGGGGAACAACCGGAATTTCGTCAGCTTGAACAGTTGGCTCCTATCTACCGGAAGGAATCCTGGCGACGTGGCTTATTAAAGCTTGGTGTTGATCAGGAAGAATTAGCTGAACGATTGGCTTCACAGTTCGGAACAGAACGCAGATCTAGACCCCATGTTTATGAAGAAACGATGGATACATTACGTCATTTACAAGGAAAGTACAAACTGTTGCTGTTGACGAATGGTTGTCCTGCTTTACAACAAGAGAAGTTAGACGGTGTACCTGAGTTATCTCCATTCTTCGACGAGATCATTATCTCGGGAAGCTTTGGAAAAGGTAAGCCGGACCCATCTATTTTCGAACATGCTTTAAATAAACTGGGTGTCAAACCAGAAGAAAGTATGATGGTAGGCGACAAATTAACAACGGATATTCGTGGAGCGCTATCTTCGGGTATTCGTGCAGTTTGGATCAATCGTGAGAATAAAGTAAATAATGAATCCTACTCGCCAGATCATGAAATAAAACATTTATCAGAGTTAGAGGGCCTTATCGCTAATTTCTAAATATCGATTAATGTAAAAACTAATATCTATATGCTTTTTGTTTTAACTTAGTATGGGGTGTGACATGAATGATATTCTCGATCATATGTCACACCCTTTTTTTGTTTCTAACCTCGTTTGTAACTGTGTTATTAGTACACTGTTACAAGCGAGGTTTTATTTTTTTTACGAAAAGATATTGAAATAAATAAATGACTGCTTTAGAATACAACTAACATACTAGTATGACTAGTATTTAAAACAACTCGTAAGTCATCAATTTCAATCATATTAACTCTAAGCGTTCATTATGCGAATTTGTTTTTCAGTTATAAATGACAAATGAAATTTCACTCTTTAAAAGAAGCAGATGAATGGCATCATTTTTATCGATTATTTTGTAAGCGCTTCATATTCAAACCCTTTCTCTTCAGGAACCATCCAAGCGAAGTGATCGATTTGCAATGAAACTCTACTCGACTGAATGGTTATTTTACATAAAAACTAATTCGAATCGCTATTTTTACTTTGCAGTGGGGGTGAATTGTGAATTGGACAGTGCATAAAGGCTCTTCAACAAGAAAAAAGAGAATCTGAATCCAATAAAAACGATGTATGTCTTAATCAAGTTATGGATTGGAGTGAATAACACATGGAGTCAGAAACATCAAAGGCAGCAATTCCTGTGATATCTGTACGCAAAGAAAGCAGGCTGTGGACAGCTGCTGCGTTAATTCGTAAAGATTGGCAATTGTACTCGTTGTTAGTTCTTCCCATCATTTATCTGATTATTTTCAAATATGGTCCTATGTTAGGAAATATCATTGCTTTTAGGCGATTTGTACCGGGTGGAAGTATTTTCGGAGAAACATGGGTAGGTTTTCGTTATTTTAAAATGTTCATTGAGGATCCGACATTCTGGCGTGTGTTCAGTAACACCCTCATGCTCGGCGGACTTGCATTATTATTTACGTTTCCGATGCCGATTATATTTGCATTAATGCTCAACGAGGTGAAGAGCAAGCGATTCAAAAAGTTCGTTCAGACAGCCTCATATCTACCTCACTTCCTGTCCATTGTTATTGTAGCAGGTATGATTCTTCAATTAACTGCAGTGAATGGATCAATCAACGGACTTGTCGCTTTTTTTACAGGTGATAACATTCCTTTCATGCAGCGTGCAGAATGGTTCAGAACCATTTATATCTCTTCAGAAATTTGGCAGGGTATGGGCTGGGGAGCGATTTTATATCTGGCAGCATTGACCACAATTGATGATTCTTTGTATGAAGCAGCCCGGATCGATGGAGCAAATCGCTGGAAGCAAACGATCCATATAACGATACCAGGCATCCTGCCAACGATCGTAACGTTACTGATCCTGAATATGGGGAACTTCCTGGCCGTAGGCTTCGAAAAAATCTTGCTTTTGTATAATCCACTGATTTATGAAACTTCTGATGTAATTTCAACTTATTTATATCGTGTGGGTCTCGAGTCTAGTAATTTCAGTTATGCCACAGCCATTGGTTTGTTCGAATCCGTAATTGGGCTGGCTCTGGTATTCTCTGTAAACGCAATCTCACGCAAATTGACACAACGAAGTTTATGGTAAAGGAGGAGCATCATGCAGGAATCCAGATCATACAAGGTTTTTAAAGTGTTCAATGTCATGTTCTTGCTGTTTATCGTTTTTATTACCCTGTATCCCTTCCTGAACGTGGTAGCCCAATCCTTCAGCAGTGAGGCACATATCAACTCAGGCAAGGTAAGTTTGTTCCCTCGTGGCTTCAATGTAGACACGTATAAAACCATATCCAAAGACAACATGTTCTGGTTGAATTATAAAAACACCATTATTTATACGGTCGTAGGTACGCTAATCTCCATGTTTATGACAACCATCTTTGCATACGCATTATCTAAAAAAAGACTTATGGGACGAAAATTTCTGACGATGTTTGCCGTGTTTACTATGTTTTTTAGCGGTGGTCTGATTCCGAACTACGTTCTGATCAATTCTCTTGGTTTCAATAACACCATGTGGGCTCTCGTTGTCCCGGGTGCAATAAGCATATATAACATGCTCATCATGAAATCTTTTTTTGAGAACATGCCGGAAGAGCTCGAGGAAGCTGCAGCAATCGACGGATTGAATACGTACGGTATTTTGCTGCGTATCATTTTGCCTCTAAGTAAAGCGGTCATGGCTACGATGGTGCTGTTCTACGCGGTTGGTCATTGGAATTCATGGTTTCCGGCTTTCTTGTATATGGACAAAAAAGAGCTGTTTCCGGTCACAATCTATTTGCGCAACATGATTGCCGGAGCAACAAGCGGAGCTACTGCGGGAGCTACGTCTGCGGATAACCTGACCCAGATTGCAGCTAATATCAAATCGGTAACTATGGTCTTAACGATCCTTCCGATCTTAACCATCTATCCATTTGTACAGCGTTACTTTGTAACCGGTATCATGTTGGGGTCTGTTAAGCAGTAATCGTTGCACACATGGTGTTAGATTTTAAAACAAAGGGGATGAACGTGTTGAAAAGAAAGCCGCGTAATCTGTTAGGAAAGATGATTTTGACAATGACGATGTCGGCTGTACTCGCTGCCTGTAGCAGTGGAGATGCTGGAACGGGCCCAGATATTTCGGAGGTAGGCACGAAATCAGCGATGGAGAACTACAAGGTGGGTGATACCTTCAAAGCAACGGAACCGTTTAATCTTTCTATTTTATATAGTGATCAGCCGACGTATCCATACAAAAAAGATTGGCTTCTTTTCAAAAAGATCACCGAGATGACAGGGGTTACTCTGGAGCCAACGATTGTACCGATGAGTGATTATCCGCAAAAAAGATCTCTATTAATCAGTTCCGGAGATGCACCGCTTGTTATTCCTAAGACTTATCCAGGGGAAGAGGCTCCATTTGTATCCTCGGGAGCGATTCTGCCGATCAGTGATTACATCGATCTCATGCCTCACTTTAAGGATAAGGTAGAAAAATGGAAGCTCGAACCCGAACTTGAAGGGCTTAGGCAGGAAGATGGCAAGTATTACGTCTTACCTGGATTACATGAGGAAGTGTGGCCGGATTACACCTTAATCGTAAGGAATGACCTTTTTGAAAAGAACAGCATTGCTATTCCTACAACCTGGGATGAAGTTTACACAGCTGCGAAGAAATTAAAAGAAATTTATCCGGATTCCATTCCATTCTCGGATCGCTTCGAGTTCAAAAGCACACTCAGCATTGCAGCTGTCGGATATGGCACTAAGGCTGGATGGGGTTTTGGAAACGGATTGACGTACAAAGCCGATCAAGATGAATTTGTCTACACAGCGACAACACCAGAGTACAAAGAGTTGCTTACGTTCTTTAACAAAATGGTTGCAGAAGGACTACTCGATAAGGAAAGCTTCACACAAGACGATGATCAAGCTACACAGAAATTTGTTTCTGGCAAATCTTTTATGATTAATGGAAACTCACAGACACTCGTTCTTCATCGGAATGATATGAATAAAACGTTGGGTGAAGGAAAGTTCTCGATTACTAAAATTACTGTTCCCGGTGGTCCGAAAGGACAGTTGATGTCAGGATCGAGGCTTGAAAATGGTGTGATGATTTCGGGGAAAATTAAAGATCATGAGAACTTCAAAGCCATTATCCAATTTATTGACTGGTTGTATTACAGTGACGAAGGGCAGGAATTCGCGAAGTGGGGTGTAGAGAACGAGACATACACCAAAGAAGGTGGTAAGCGTAAGTTGGCAGAAGACATCAATTATAACGGATTGAATCCTAAGGGCACGAAAGACCTTCGCGTTGACTTCGGATTCTCTGGCGGTGTTTTTGCTTACGGAGGAACAACAGATTTGCTTCAATCGATGTTCAGCGAAGAAGAGCTCGTGTTTCAGAAAAATATGACAGAAACCAAAGAAGTTATTCCAGCCGAGCCGCCAATTCCGTATTCTTCGGAGGATCGTGAACGTGTAACGCTTCTTAGCACACCGCTGAAAGACTACACAGAACAGAATACATTGAAGTTTATATTAGGTGAACGGAAGTTATCTGATTACGATACTTTCATTAAAGAGCTGGAGAGTCAAGGGTTGTCCAACTATGTGAAGATGGCAAATGACACGTACAAGGTATACAAGGAAAACAAACAATAAAATGTATTAGGAAGAAGCCCTGCTACCGTTTCGCTGAAGATATTTAAGTGGAACGGTAGTTTGTGCTAAGATGAAGGGAATATGGCTGAGAGAAAGAGGTCAAAGCATGGCATTTAATCAGAAAACGAGGGGCTCTACCCGAGCCTATTCTTATAATTTGTTAAAAGAACGAATTCTTCATTTGGAACTGGAACCAGGCACCAAAATTTCCGAGAAAGAGATTGCAGATGAATTACAGGTAAGTCGTACGCCTGTGCGAGAGGCTTTCATGAAGCTGGCTGAGGAAGAATTGTTGGAGATTATTCCACAGAGTGGTACGATCGTTTCTCACATTAACCTAGAGCATGTTGAAGAAGGCAGGTTTACGAGAGAAAAGATGGAGAAGGAGATCGTCATGTTAGCCTGTGCCTCATTTCCGGACGAGTATGCCTTCAGATTGGAAACCAATATTGCGATGCAAGAAGTGTGTATGGGTAAAAAGAACTTTTACCGCTTGTTCGAGCTGGACGAGGAGTTTCATCAAATTTTGTTTCAGGGAACCGGAAAGTTACGAACGTGGAAGATGTTGCAACAGTTAAACATGCCGTTTAATCGACTGCGATTGCTACGACTCGCCGAAGATTCGAATCTCGAAGTCATTATCTCCCAACACAAAGAGATTTTGCGATTGGTGACAGAGCGTCGGCCGGAACAAGCTGTACAGGTAATGGAAGCACATCTTAGACTGGTAGTGGTGGAACAGGAAATGTTAAAGGATAAGTATCCTCACTATTTTATTTAATGTCTGCCGGAGTGTTTTTTTGTTCATGCGCTTGTTTATCATACTTATAAGTCGTGTAAGTCACCGGAGCGAACAAGTCAAAACATAATATATCGAGAGTCAAATCAACCCCTAACTCATATGAGTTGGGGGTTTGATTGAGCCCATTTAACCTTGAACCTACAGTTTATGCATTCTTGATAAAGGTTGGGTCCGGATATGGATCAGCAATCCAGCCGTCTTTTTCGATGAACAGGCGTACCGCAATGATTTGTTTGTTTTCCATTAATGTGAAGAAGTGCGGGGTATTCTCCGGAACGGAAATGACGTCTCCAGGTGACAGCTCAACATTAAAATAACCTGTATCATCTGTTGCCTTTATGACAAAGATCCCTTTACCGGCAACAATGGCCCGAATCTCATCCTCGGCGTGAGTATGAATCTCCTCGAATTTAGCGAGTTTTTCTTCAATATCTGGTGTTTGTTCGGAGAGAGTGATCACATCCCAGATCTGGTAACCGCGACGAGCCGCTAGATCTTTGATCTCATAATCAAAGGTTTCCAATACTTCTTGCTTTTGATCGTCGGTCAGTCCAAAGTTATTTTGCAGATCAGGGCTTAATTTAGAAGCGTCCCACTTCTCAAATAAAACATCATATTTGTTCAAAAAATTTCGAACGTTCTCGTCTCCAGTGATGCGTTCGTTCGTATTTCGGATAACAATTTCAGCCATGTTCTTTCCCTCTTTTCCACTTGGATTAATTGATATTATATCGGATTGCTCAAATTTTGTCGATTCACAATTCTACATACATACCTGTAAAACCGCGACTTTTCGGGAGAAAAACCGATCTTTCACATTAAGTAAGTTTCTGTTAAACTAAGATTTAACGTTTTGCGGGGGTGAAGGTATTGGATAAGCTTAGTCTACACGATGCATTAAAACAACGAATATTGATCCTCGACGGCGCAATGGGGACGATGATTCAACAAGTTGATCTGACCAGCGAAGATTTCGGCGGTGAAGATCTGGATGGATGTAATGAAATGTTGGTACTTACCCGTCCAGACCTAATCCAGCGTATTCATGAAGAGTATCTGGAAGCAGGGGCCGATTTAATTGAGACCAATACATTTGGTGCGACTTCAGTCGTGCTTGCTGAGTATGATATTCAAGATCGTGCACGGGAAATAAATCTGGAAGCAGCCAGAATTGCTAAGGAAGCGGTTGATCGCTTTTCCACACCTGAGTCACCCAGATATGTGGTCGGTGCGATGGGGCCGACAACCAAAACACTTTCTGTAACTGGCGGAGTGACATTCCAAGAGCTGGTGGACAGCTATTTCGAGCAAGCCCTTGCTTTAATAGAGGGAGGCGTTGATGCGCTACTGCTTGAAACCTCACAGGATACCCTCAATGTCAAAGCAGGAAGCATTGGCATTCAGCAGGCTTTTGACCAGAGTGGAACGAAGCTGCCTTTGATGATCTCAGGAACAATCGAACCAATGGGTACGACCCTGGCGGGCCAGAACATTGAATCATTTTATATATCCTTAGAACACCTTAACCCAATTTCAGTGGGACTAAACTGTGCGACCGGTCCGGAATTCATGCGTGATCACATTCGTTCCCTGTCTGGTATGGCATCAGTAGCTGTGAGTTGTTATCCTAATGCTGGCTTGCCTGATGAAAATGGTAACTATCACGAATCACCAGATTCGTTAGCTCAGAAAATTGGAGCTTTTGCAGAACAAGGATGGTTGAATATTGCTGGAGGATGTTGTGGAACAACGCCAGCACACATCAAGGCAATGCGGGATATGCTCGCCAAATACCCCCCAAGGGAATTGAACGGTACACATCCACCAGCTTTGTCTGGGATCGACCCAGTGTATGTCGAACAGGACAATCGTCCTTACATGGTTGGTGAGCGTACCAATGTATTAGGTTCACGAAAATTCAAACGGCTCATTGTCGAAGGAAAATACGAAGAAGCTTCAGAAATTGCGCGTGCTCAAGTAAAAAACGGAGCACACATCGTTGACGTATGTGTGCAGGACCCTGACCGCGAAGAAACGGAAGACATGATCAAGTTCCTCGAACTGGTTGTCAAAAAGGTCAAGGTTCCGTTAATGATAGATACCACAGACGCGTCGGTTATTAATACAGCGTTACAGTATTGTCAAGGGAAGGCGATCATTAACTCCATTAACCTTGAGGATGGCGAAGAGAAATTTGAATTGGTAACACCGCTTTTGCATAAATACGGCGGTGCGGTAGTGGTTGGTACGATTGACGAGCGAGGTCAGGCGATCAGTCGTGAGGACAAGCTTGAAGTAGCCAAACGTTCGTATGATTTATTGGTGAACAAATACGGCTTGAAGCCAGAGGATATTATTTTTGATACTCTAGTGTTTCCGGTTGGAACGGGTGATGAGCAGTATATCGGTTCAGCCAAGGAAACTATTGAAGGAATTCGTATCATTAAGGAAGCGATGCCGGAATGTCATACGATTCTAGGAATCAGTAACATTTCCTTCGGGTTGCCTGAAGCTGGCCGTGAGGTGCTAAACTCTGTTTTCCTGTATGAGTGTACCAAAGCAGGACTGGATTATGCCATTGTGAATACCGAAAAGCTGGAGCGCTATGCATCTATTCCAGAAGAAGAGCGCAGGCTCTCTGAAGAGCTTTTGTATAATACAAATGATGACACACTCGCTGCGTTTGTAGCAGCTTTCCGGAATAAAAAGGTGGAGAAGAAGGAGAAAATATCCAACCTTTCATTAGAAGAGCGTCTTGCATCTTATGTCGTTGAAGGAAGCAAAGAGGGGCTGCTACCTGACCTCGAGCAAGCTCTCACCAAATATTCAGCGCTTGAAGTCATCAATGGTCCGTTGATGCAGGGTATGGAGGAAGTTGGACGGCTCTTCAACAACAATGAGTTAATTGTGGCTGAGGTGCTTCAGAGCGCGGAAGTTATGAAAGCATCTGTTGCTTATCTCGAACAGTTTATGGAGAAAAATGAAACTTCTGTTAAAGGAAAGATTATTCTTGCCACAGTTAAGGGAGATGTACATGACATCGGTAAAAACCTTGTGGAGATCATCTTATCCAATAACGGTTACCGGATCATAAATTTGGGTATAAAAGTACCACCTGAGCGTATTATTGAGGCGTACAGAGAAGAAAAGGTGGATGCGATCGGTCTTTCGGGTCTGCTCGTGAAGTCTGCACAGCAGATGATCCTCACCGCTCAAGATTTGCGTACTGCTGGAATTGATGTACCTATTATGGTAGGTGGCGCAGCGCTAACACGTAAGTTCACAAAAAACCGCATTCGTCCTGAATATAACGGAATGGTTGTCTATGCGAAGGATGCTATGGATGGCTTGGATCTGGCCAATAAGTTGATGAATCCTGTTACGCGTGAAGCGATGCAAGCTGATATGGAAGCAGAAAAAGAAGCGGATGCTTCAAACGCAGGAGAAGTTCAGGCGCTTCCTGAGCTTACTCGTGTAGAACGTTCAGCCATTTCGGCTGATCATCCGGTTCTTGTACCACCTGATCTGGAGCGTCACACATTGCGGAATTATCCGTTATCACATATCCTGCCATATGTGAATATGCAAATGCTCCTTGGTCATCATCTGGGTCTGCGCGGCTCAGTTGAACAGTTGCTCGCTGCCGGTGATCCAAAAGCAACCGATCTGAAAGCAGTCGTAGACGGTATTATGCAGGAAGCGGTTCGTGATGGAATCATTCAGGCTCATGCGATGTATCGCTTTTTCCCTGCACAGTCGAGCGGCAATAGCATCATCATTTATGATCCGCAAGACACGAGCAACATCCTCCATACTTTTACGTTCCCACGTCAAAAGGTGGAACCCTTCTTGTGTCTGTCTGACTTCCTAAAGCCTGTTGAATCGGGTGAAATGGATTATGTGGGCTTCCTCGTGGTTACTGCGGGACATGGTGTACGTGACCTATCAATGACATGGAAGGAGCAAGGGGACTATCTACGTTCCCATGCATTGCAGTCGGTGGCACTGGAAGTAGCAGAAGGATTAGCGGAACGTGTGCATCATATGATGAGAGATATATGGGGCTTCCCGGATCCGGCTGATATGACCATGAAGCAACGTCATGGCGCACGTTATCAGGGGATTCGAGTTTCCTTCGGTTATCCAGCTTGTCCTGATCTGGAAGATCAGGGGCCGTTATTCAAGCTGATGCAGCCTGAAGATATCGGAGTAGAATTGACGGAAGGGTTCATGATGGAACCAGAAGCATCTGTGTCAGCGATGGTGTTCAGCCATCCACAGGCCAAATATTTTAACGTCGAAAAAGCATAAATTGGTAAGTTGTCAGCAAGCCCTCCGCATGGTCGGGGGTTTTTTGCTGGCAGCAGAAAGAGGTGCGATCCAGAATGGAACTATATTTCCTGGGAACGAATGCTGGTGTACCAACGCTCCAACGGAATGTAACGTCCATTGGACTTCGTATGTTGGATGAACGCAGAGCGTTGTGGTTATTCGACTGCGGGGAAGGAACGCAGCATCAGATTTTAAGATCACCACTCAAATTAAGCAAATTAGAAAAAATATTTATTACCCATCTGCATGGCGATCATGTTTTCGGATTACCAGGCTTGTTGTCTAGCAGAGCTTATCAAGGTGGAACAACACCTCTCACGGTGTATGGTCCGCCAGGAACGGAACGGATGATTGTAACAACTTTGGAACTAAGTCAATCCCGGTTAAATTATGAATTAAATATTGTGGAGCATACGGGTGGGATCGTATTTGAAGATGACAGTTTTATCGTGGAATCAGCTCTGCTGGAACATCGGATTGACAGCTATGGGTATCGAATTACGGAGAAAGATCGACCAGGCAGTCTCGACTCAGCCAAATTAGCAGAATACGGTCTGAAACCAGGCCCTTTATTCGGAAGATTAAAGCGTGGCGAAATGATTACACTGGATAGTGGCGAAACGGTACGTCCAGAGGATGTGCTGGGTGCCCCAAAACGAGGGATGGTTATCACCATTCTTGGGGATACGCGACCTTGCGATAGCGTTGTGCCGCTGGCCCAAGATGCAGACGTACTAATTCATGAAGCAACTTTCATGCATGATCTAGTCGATACGGCACATGAGTATTATCATAGTACCTCCAAACAAGCAGCGGAAGCGGCAAGGGCGGCGAATGTAGGTCTGCTCATTATGACTCACTTCAGCTCACGTTATAAGGATGAGGAACAACTTGAACCCCTTCTAGAAGAAGCGAAATCTATTTTTCCAAATACACGACTTGCGGACGAGCACCAGCTTATTCCTGTTATTCATGGAAAATATAAAACTTCGCAATAGCTGACAGGCTTAAAAGATAGATCAGGCATGATCTACAACTGGAGAAAATGCAGCGGGACTGAGGGAGAAATGTTCCCAAGGTCCCTTTTGCAATCTTGTCTGAAAGCGTGTAGGATGGGCAATATGAGCAGGGAAATATTCTGAATTATTTTCCGGGAAAGCGCAGGAAATGACAAGCTTGTACAGAAGACGCGCGGGTCAAACCGTCTGTGTTCGATCTGGTTCGACTGGTTGTGTGTTTCTCCGAGATTGAATATTCTACATGCTTGAATACATAGATTGCAGGTGTTGTTCGTTACCTGATTTTTATTAATAGCATAAAATGTTAACGTAATGAAGGAAGGACGTGCTATGTGTGATTAAGGCCTATCTGATTGATCTGGATGGTACGCTCTATCATGGAAGGCATCGTATTGATGGAGCTGATCGGCTCATCCAGACGCTGAAAGAGCAGGGGATACCATTTTTGTTCGTAACGAACAATTCATCCCGTACACCTCAAGGTGTAGCTGATCATCTGAACGGAATGGGGATTGAAGCCGATGCATCAGAAGTATGTACTTCAGCGGTCGCTGCTGCTGAATATGTTGCGGCGCAATCTCCAGGGGCGAGAGTAGCGTGTATCGGGGAAACAGGACTGATTCAGGCTATTGAGGAAGCTGGTTTAATTCTGACGGAGGATCAGCCTGAAGTTGTGATTCAAGGTATCGACCGCGAATTTTCCTATCAAAAATTAACGAAGGCACTTCGCTGGATTAATGGAGGAGCTCAATATATTTTGACAAATCCAGATCTTCAGCTACCCGGGGATGATGGATTAATGCCTGGTGCGGGAACGATAGGGGCTGCTATTGAGGCGGCAACAGGTGTACAGCCAACGGTGATCGGCAAACCCTCAAGCATTATCATGAAATCAGCCATTCGCAGGTTGAATATGAAAGCTCAAGAAGTGGCTGTGATCGGGGATAATATGCGTACAGATATTGCTGCAGGCGTGGCTGCGGGTTGTGAAACACTGCTTGTGTTAACGGGCGTGACAACTCATGAAAATATGGATGGGCATATTCAGGCGGTGAAAGCACGTCCAGATCATGTATTTGAAGATTTACATACACTGACTGCATGGTTAGCCAAACAGGCAGACCAGGCTTCCAAGAAGGAGTAGATACAGAATGCCAGAATTACCTGAAATGGAAAATTACCGGATATTATTGTCCGAGCATATACTTGATTTGCCGATTACTGATGTCATTGTGAACCGCGAAAAAACGATTAATACAGCTCCTGATGTCTTCATACAGGAGTTAACAGGCAATCGCATTATTTTCGTAGAGCGCCGTGCCAAACATCTGATCTTTCATCTCGCAAACGGAAAACGACTTGTGTTACACCTTATGCTAGGTGGCATGCTGTTCTGGGGCACAGAGAACGAGCGTCCTGACCGCTCTACGCAAGTTGAAATACAATTCGGAGAACATATTTTATACTTTATCGGCCTACGTCTAGGTTATTTACATCTAATGACTTCGAAGGAAACGGAAGCGGCAATGTCTGATCTTGGTCCAGAGCCGCTGGATCGCCGAATGAACAAGGAGCGTTTTGCTGGGTTGCTTAAAGGGCGCCGAGGTACACTTAAAACAACCCTTGTGAATCAACATATCATTGCAGGCATTGGCAATTGTTACTCAGATGAGATTGCCTTTGCTGCTGGACTAAGGCCAAGCTCGAAAACTCAAAATATTGCGACCTCACCTGAATTGGTGGAGCGCTTGTATCATTCCATGCAATCGGTGCTTCGAGAAGCTGCATCTGAGGGTGGATATATGGAAATGCCACTGATGCAGGGAGATACCAAAACAGGAAAATTTGATGAGCAGTGCCGGGTCTACGACCGAGAAGGAGAGGCTTGTCCACGGTGCGGGGGAACGATCGAGCGAGTTGAAATTACGGGCAAAAAGGCATTTTTCTGTCCGAAATGTCAGCATGAGGCCTAAAACCGGCATCGGCGCACATGTCAGCACTAGAGGTGGATTTTTGCAGGCGGCCAAGCGAGCCTATGAGATGGGAGCAACGGCTTTTCAATATTTTCCGAAAAACCCACGCAGTCTCAATTTGAAACGTCTGGATCTGAAGGATGCTGCACTGTGCAAGGAGTGGTGTGAGGGGCAGGGATTAGCATCCATTGCTCACTCTCCCTATCCCACGAATCCGGCACTTGGCATGACCCGTGGAGAGGCGGGTTTTCATGCTATTATTTCTTCCATTCGCAATGATCTGGAGATCTCGGATGCATGCGGGTCTGTCGGAACGGTTGTTCATTTTGGCCATGTTCAAACGAAAGACCCGCTGGAAGGATACCACAATTTGATTCAATGTCTGGATACCGCGCTGGAAGGGTGGCAGGGTAAGTCCAAGATTTTGCTTGAAAATCAGGCAGGTGATCATGGCCCTATGGGAACAACTATGGAGGAGATGATCCAGATTCGCAAGCTAAGTCGATATCCGGAACATATTGCTTTTTGCTTCGACACATGTCATGCTTTTGCTTCAGGGATGTGGACCACCGGAGATGAGGCAGCTTTGTTAGATAAGGGCCGGGAGCTTGGATACTGGGATGTTCTGGCTGCTGTTCACTTTAATGATTCCAAATACCCTTCAGGTCTGAACAAAGATAGACATGCGAGAATTGGCCAGGGGTATATCGGCTATGAATCGATGCAGAGACTGCTGCAATCGCCCGAGATTCAGCAAGCCGTTGTTGTATTGGAGACAGAAACTGGAGAAGATGGAACGTACCGTGAAGATATACAGCTCATGCGTTCCTGGCTATAAGTTGGGAGGTGCAAGACGATGCATGTTTTTCTGGATGATTATCGTGCTTGTCCAAAAGGGTTTGTTCTGGCTACCAACGCAGAGGAATGCCTTTTATTATTGAGAGAAGGCGAAATAGACATTTTATCACTCGATTATGAGCTTGGTCCCGATTCCATGAACGGTGGCGAGGTTGCTGCTGCGATTGTACGGGAAGGGCTGTATCCACGTGAAATCTATTTGCATACATCGAGTATGTATGGAAAACGTCAAATGTACGAGATGCTGTATAGTAATAAACCTGAGTCGGTTGTTATCCATAACGGCCCGATGACAGGTGAAGTCATGCTTCGTGTGGCTGCGGAGGCTGAGGAGTTATGAAGCCAATCACGTCTAAGATGTTGATGCGTGGTGTATGGGAAGGTATACCCCAGGCTGTGTTTATCTATACCCCGTTATGCGGAACGTGTGCGGCAGCACGCCGTATGTTGGAGGTTGCTGAGCATATGTTGCCTGAAGGTGTTTTATATGAAATGAACATTCATGATATTCCTGAACTTGTTCAGCAGTTTCAGATTTCGAGTGTTCCGGCGTTAATGCTGTTTGATGGAGAGGTGGATGTGCCTTCTATGGTGTACCGTATGAATTCGGTTGAACATCTGCTCAATGAAATTCGGAAAGCGGTGTTGAAATGAGTATCGTTATGATGGAGTATGTTTCGCTTCGCCGTGAAGAAAATCAGATCCTGGATGACGTTCATTTACGTATTCAACCAGGAGAACACTGGGTTATTTTGGGCCGGAACGGATCAGGTAAAACTACGTTGCTTGAGATGATGAATGGCTATATGTTTCCAAGTACAGGACGTATCGAAGTGCTCGGTAATGTGTATGGTCAGTGCGATGTTCGGGAGGTTCGCAAGGAAATCGGTTATATCAGTCAAACTCTGATAGAGAAATTGACATTACGCGATCCGGTGTGGGAGGTTGTCGCTACAGGTGCCTATGCTTTTTTACGCTTTTATCAGACAATCCCCGATGAAGTGAAAACCAAAGCGATCCAACTCCTGGATGAAATGGGTTTCGCGAAATTGGCAAATCAACCGCTTGGAACATTATCTCAAGGAGAACGTAAAAAAGTCATGCTGGCACGCTCGTTGATGGCTGAACCCAAATTGCTTATTATGGACGAGCCTTGTGCAGGACTAGATTTATATGAACGCGAGAAAATGCTGATCGAGATCGATCGTTTGCGCCAGCGAGATATAACGGTGGTATACGTCACTCACCATGTGGAAGAGATCGTGCCATTGTTTACTCATGTCGCTTTAATTCGAGATGGACGCATTGCGTCGGCAGGACCGAAACATGAGATATTAACAGAAGATACAATTAAGCTTACGTATGATATTCCGGTAGAACTTCAGTGGCATGAAGATCGACCGTGGATACACGTACGTTCTGGAGGGTAACACAAGTTGAGTACACAATCGTCTAAGGGAGAATCAGATTTTTCCCGTTTTATATGCACTGCCAATCATGGTTTCGCGCCTTATGCGCAGGAAGAGCTGCGCCGGACCTTTGGGGCAGTTAAGAGTTCCGTGCTTGTTCCAGGAGAAATTCTACTTGCAGGATTGCCAGTAGCAGAGGAAGAGGTCTCGGTTAGATTGCTACAACAATCCCCAACGTTTTTACGTCATATCCAGCCCGTTCAATTTCAAGAGAATACAGAAGATGTGGAACAGTCTTTCGAAAAACTAATTGCATTTATTACGAACCACAAAGAATTGTCGGGTGCTCAGGTCGTCATACAGACTCGCAAAACGGAAGGTTCTTTTTGGCATGAGAATGCCGCATCTTTAAAACAAACACTAACTGAAAAACTGGATGATCTAGGATGTGAGTGGGTAACTCGTGATGCTGATTATGTCATTTCAGTATTTGCGGCCGATGATATGTTGTATGCTGGTGTGTCTAGACCGGAACAGAACCTGTCAGACTGGAGCGGCGGGGCAATCCGTTTTCAGAAGGAAGAGGGGCAAATTTCGCGAGCCAAGTTTAAGTTGCTTGAAGCCGAGCAGACGTTTGGTATTGATTTTACTTCTTTTCACAGAGCATTGGATATCGGCGCAGCACCTGGTGGATGGACATCATTCTTGCTTGAGCGTGGTCTAGAGGTAACAGCAGTTGACCCGGCGAAGATGGATGCATCTTTACTGACGTCACCTAAATTAACCTTTCTGAAGAAAAATGCAGGTGATGTTCGTTTTCGTGAAGGTGAGTTTGACCTGCTTGTATGTGATATGAGCTGGAGTCCCAAGCTGATGAGCAAGCTTGTATCCGATCTCTTGTATAGTCTTCAATCCGGTGGAACCGCAATTGTAACGGTAAAATTAATGCATAAAAAACCACTCGCACTTATCAAAGAAGTGATTGATACGTTCGAGCGATCTCGAATGCAGATTCAGCGTTCAAAACAGCTGTTTCATAATCGTGAAGAGATCACACTGTATATGGTTAAATATTAAGCATTTTTATTGTGGAATTTTTGCTTTACAACATATGACCCTGTGTACTATAATGATACCAATATTAACCATCACAGTGCAAAATTCAAGGGAAAGCATCCCGAAAAGAACACGACTGGAATTCCGGTTTTGTTTATTTTCGGTGAGGCTTTCCTTTTTTGTGCTGTATGAGAGGAGGTAAGACTATGAGACATCCGGCCAGGCTGGAACGAGGAAGCCTGCTGGGAGGGAGATATCGTATCCTATCCATTCTTGGTACAGGAGGAATGAGCCATGTGTACGAGGCAGAGGACCTGAAGCTACCAGGGAAAATATGGGCTGTGAAAGAAAGTGTTACGAAGATGCCCTATGAAGGCAGTATGGAGAGGGAAGCAGCTCTGCTAACATCGCTGCGCCACCCGAGACTTCCACAGATTGTTGATTTTTTTGCACCTGACGAAGAGGGGTATACCTACCTGGTCATGGAATACATTGAAGGGCTTACTCTAAGTGACTACTTCAAGCAGCATCGTGGGAAAATTCCGATAGCGCAATTCACAGGATTTCTGCATCAATTGTTGGATGTGTTCAGTTATCTACATAATCTGAATCCTCCAGTCATTTACAGGGATTTAAAACCGTCTAACATTATGATTACACCGGAGCATGAAGTATGTTTAATTGATTTTGGTATTGCTCGTAATTATAAAAAGCAGCATGTAGAAGATACAGTTAAACTGGGGACTGCTGGATTTGCGGCACCGGAACAGTACGGTTCGGGGCAAACAGATGCCCGGTCAGATCTGTATGGTCTTGGTGCTCTGATGTTATATCTAATGACAAGCGGAGCTTATACCGAATGGATTCAAGGGGTAGAAAGTTCTATACGGAGTGATATCCCGCGAACTTACATCCCTGTTGCTAGGCGGCTGTTGCGATACGATGCTGAGGAACGGTTCCAATCGGCTGATGAGGTCAGAAAAGAGCTTCTTCGCATACCAGGGTTAACAGCACCCGATTCAGATCATCACATGGCACTTAGTGGAGGGACGCGGGTGATTGCACTTATGGGTGCCTCAGCCGGTGCGGGTGTAACGCATACAGCAATTGCCATTAGCCATTATCTAGAGCGACAGAACTTCAAGGTTGCAGTCATTGAAATGTCACCTCGCTCTCAATCCTTTACACGAATCCAGCATATAGTGCTAGGCAGTACACCTGTAGCATCCAGTAGGAAGTTTGTAGTTGATGGGGTGCATTATTGGAAGCAGTCGGGTCGAGCAGATATCCTATCATTGCTAGGAGGGAGCTATCAGTTCATCGTGATGGACCTCGGAAGCGGCCAGGATCAGAACCGTTTTGAGGAATTTTTACGTGCGGATCTGCCTATCGTTATCGGTTCAGGCGCAGAATGGAAGCAAGCAGAGATTAGTGCGTTTGTACGTACACACCATCGCTATCCCCGTGATAAATGGATATATTGTCTTCCTCTTGCTGCTGCGGATGCTGTGAATCGTATACGCAAAGCGTCGGATACTTCCAGTGTGTACGGGTTGCCTCTACAACTCGATCCTTTTGACAAGGAGTCACAGATGGATAAAGTGTTTTCGCAAATTTTGGGACATTTAATGGCAAAGCAGCCCCAGAAGCGTTCATTTTTTTCACGTAGAAAAATACATCAGTATAGGAGATAACGAAAGGAGAGCCTTTTTTGTCCAAGTTAAGAAAACAAAGTCGTCAGCTGATTTTTGCAGGGCTGATTGGAGCAGGAGCTGTGGGTATAATTTTTGGCGGATACGTAATATACCAGTTCAAAACATCAGAGGATGTTCGATCTGCTATCGAGACTCGTTATTTATCAACCTATGAGGAGAAAGAAGCTGAACTATTACAGCAGTGGAATTCTGGTGCTCAAGGTTGGGTCACGCTAAGAGATATTGAAGCAGGAGAACCTATACTACCCAAAGACATGAAGCTGATGGCTATACCTGATGCGCAAGCTCCTCGGAATTTATGGTCAAGTACGAAGAAGCTCGAAGGGCATTCAGCCAAGATTGAATTAAAAAAAGGAACAGCGATTACAACAGAGATGGTATATGAAGATACACCGGCACCACCAGATCTAAGAAATCGGGAACTGCAAGTTGTATTACTGCCTTCCTCACTTGCAAAGGGCGACATCATAGACGTCCGAATTCAGTTTCCCACAGGTCAGGACTATATTCTCTTATCCAAGAAAAAAGTGGAACGGTTAAATGCTGCAACACTATGGATTACGATGACTGAGGAAGAGATTTTGTCGCTATCCAGTGCCATTGTAGATGCCTATTTACATAAAGCTTCAATCTACGCTTTAACTTATGTAGAACCACAATTTCAGACAGCGGCGATTCCAACATATCCGGCCAATTCCGAAGTGTTAAAGTTGCTGGAAAGTGATCCTAATATCATTCGTCACGCCGAACAAGAATTATCACGACAAGTTAGAAGCTCACTTGAAAGCTCGCTGGCTGCTTCCATGACAGCACCATCCAAAGGTGTTGAGCAGGATGTGGCGCAATCCTCGGTTACGTATAACCAGAGGCCGACACCACACGATTCATCAGAGGCAGACGGAACAATCTGGAGTGACGGAGACGGAAATAAGATAGCAGATCAAGTTGGAGATGGGACAGACGCCACCCAATCCGCCACAACGAATGAACAGCAACAACTTCTTACGGGAAATAAGTAAAATCATTCAAAAAATATATTCATATAACAACATTAAAACGAGATTGGGAGCGCTGATCAGTGCACATATGGATTTTTGCAGGTTTGTGTGAGAAAAATGATTTGATGTTATATCTATGTAAAATACTTGCGTCTACAGGAAAGCGAGTTTTGCTGGTGGATGGTACACTACAGCAAAAATATGGATACAGCATTGGAGATCATCAGTTATCTTTACGAATTGCAGAGTTTGAGGGATTCGACATTGCCTGTCATTTTGTCACCTCCACAGCAGTTGAACATCATTTACAGATAAACGGTGAGGCGTTGGATAATTATGATTATGTGTTATATGACGTGGAGACTTTGCACTTTGCTTCGCGGAACCTATGGCTTACGGCAGACATTAGAGTTTGGGTGAGTAACTATGAAAGGTACAATCTGGAGCGAGGGAAAGGGTGGTTGGAACAGCTAATATCGGAGCAGGAACTTCCTGCAGAGTTGCTCTTCCAGCGGATGCTGATCAATGGTGTAGATTGTAGACTTGAAGCTCATTATTTATGGGCATATCTAGAGGGGGGTCCATTTCAATGGACTGGGGAGTCCTTGATCCTCCCTTGGGATGAACTGAGCGCTGCGGTCAAGCTTGAAAATGAACACCATCGTCGATTGGAACTGAGCCCGCTGTCTAGAAACTACAAAAAGTCATTAAGTCGTATTGTAGAGCAGTTAACTGGTTGGGAGAAGGTTCGCAGCCGACATGCAATTAAAGAAGCAGGGAGGAAGAGAGCATGAGTACGGTTACGTTTTGGAGCCCGTTTTCTGAAATGGGCTGCTCTTCGAGTGCTTTGATCGGTGCTTACGCGATGGCAATTCAGTATAGAACCAGGGTTCTTCTGGTTAATACCGGATTAGCGAACAGCGGTATAGAAGCAGGATTACATCGGGAAGAGAAAGTTTCGAATGATGTTGTGTATTCTTTCGAAGAGAACGGTTGGGACGCTGTTGAACGGCTTTTTCTGAGCGGTAGTCTGAGTAAGCACAACTTAAGGGATTACACGAAACCGCTTATGAAGGATAGACTCGATCTTCTGACCGGAAGCATGAACAGGGGCGAGCGCACTACAAATGAGAATAGGAGGTTGTTGAAAACGCTGTTAGAGGCCGCCAATCAATGTTATGATCTGGTTCTTCTCGATGCAGGATCCACTAGTGTGGATTCACTATATATGGTGCAGCATTCAGACTATGTTGTTGTTGTTCTGAATCAAGATATGAGACATTTGGACATGTTTTTTAAACAGATCCTACCTGAACAATTGAGTGAAAATAAGCTACACATTCTCATCAACAAGTATGATTCACATTCTCGTGCCAGTCTCTCCAATATCAAACGCAGCTTCAGGTACAAAGAGAGTCTGTCCGCTATCCCTTATCAGACAGGATTTCTGGATGCTATGAACCGCAGGGATGTAGCCAGATATCTACAACTTGAAAATTGGAGTGAGAAGAAGGATGTCCGCAAAGGGAGTTTTTCCGATGGCATGAGTGAACTCGCTCGTCTGGTCATGGATGGTGCGGGTATGCGTACTGTGCTGAAGAGGCTGGAAAGGGGAGCCTGATTCTCCAATGGTATGGAACGCAATTGTAATTACATTGATATTGATTGCAGGTATGTATTATGTCTGGTACAAGTATCGGGGATTTCATCGGGAGAAGAACGAGCGTGTACCTGAACGACAGTCATTTACGATTGAGACATTAATTGAGGAAGTCAAGAATTCATTGCATGCAATAAGCCACAGCCAGCTTGCCGACGCGGGACTGCATGAGGAAGAATATCGTCGTAGAGTGAATCAGCGTGCAGAGATGAGAAAAGCGTTAAAAGGATGTGTGTCTGGAAGCATCAGTGACAAAACGTATGTAAAAAATTTGATAGGTGACCTGTTGACACGGAGTCTTGGTCTGAACAAATCCAATGTGGACGAAGTAATTATGTTCGCTGAACCCGAACGACTAACTGTTCAGGACCGATTTGAGATTGTGTTCTATTTGTACCGCCAACAATTTGGAACAGATGCACTCTCCAGAATGATTGATACCTATGATTTAGGTAAACTTAGAACGGAAGAAGGCTCGGAGGATGGCGGTAGTTATTACATCTCAGAGCAAGATATTCAGTATGTCTTTGATTGTGAGTACCGGGAGCTGGGATTCAGAGAAAAGGTAGAAATTATTGTGCAACGTGTATACCAACACTACAAAGGGTTCTCGGTTGTCGATGAAATCAGGGATCAACGAATTGATGGTGTCAGCGGAGGGGTAAGCGGCGTTCTTGGAACGCTCCCAGATCTGCGTAATCATATGCCAACTACCTGGAATGATCTTGTAGACCATGCTTTTGGGGATGAACATGATGAAGAACCACTAAGCGGAATGGAGAGTGTCTGGATCTTTTATAAAGGAAAGTCCATTCATTTATCTTTTTTGAGCTTCGGTAGCATTCGAGAGTTAAAACGGGTTTGCCAGAACATATATAAATATAATTACCCGGGTCAGCTGTCTGAAGCAAGCGGTTATAAAGTAAATGAAATGAAGGACGGTTCACGTGTCGTCGTCGTACGGCCTCCCTTTGCGGAATCATGGGCATTTTTTGTTCGTAAATTTGATATTCCAAACGCTT
>JAFWEX010000091.1 GCA_017512705.1 Paenibacillus sp. | reverse complement strand
TGTGGAAACGAAAATCAATAGGACAATCATCAATCTCGATCAGTCGTATTCCCTGTTGAACAACATAGCCGCGTAGCTGTTTCCCGTGTCGGCCTTGCAGCATGCGCATCAAACTATTAAACGAACCGAGGCGCAGGAGAGCATTGCCGCTTTTTTTGCGATAACGTGCAAAATATCCACGTTTGGGTGAATAGGTTAAACGATAGATTCCATTACCGAGGCTTCCTGCGGTTGGTTTGTAATAAACGAACTGATGCCGTTCCAGCATTTCTTTCATCTGTTCGACAGTGGGATTGGTGATGGATTCAGGAATATAACGCCCTGCGGTCGGCTCGTTCTCCAGCAATTTGTAAATATCTGATTTATTGAAGAAACTCCAGTTGAAAAAAGGAATTTTGCGACGGATAAACCGTTCCCGTAGTTGATTAATCGCCGGTGAGAAGTCAGAACGACGGCTTGGTAAACGATTGTAGACAACGTCGGGCAGTGGCACCGTTCTACGCATGAAGTTGCCACTCTCATTGAGAAAGTAACCGGAAACGGTCTCGTTCTGCCAATTGATATCCCGCGGAGTGAAGGCATAAATATAGGATTTACGGCTGCCTTCACGGAGCAGCTGTTTGATAAATCCGGTACGGGAACCAAATGGATTTGAAAGTGAAGCGGAACCGTCGGATAACACACCGATGAGTGGGCCTAGCTGCACTTCATCATTCTGAAGGTTGCGAAGATAAATACTACCCCGTTTAGGAACGTTCATTAAATTACGGATGCCTGATGCCAGATACAAATGTTTCCCGGCTTTGCGGATAGGTTTGATGGTGGCAGGCACGCGATCACGTCCAAAACGCAGGTGTATGGTCTTTTTGCCGGATAGGTTCAGGCTTTTCATTAAAGCATTCGATACGTACACTACTTTTTCGGGTTTTTGGGTAAAATGCAGATTACAAAAGGTCAAACTCATGATTTATCCTCCTATCCTGAAAAAATCCTTGTGTTCCATGGCAAGCAGGCATTGCCATTGCATACCTCAGCCGCCTGGAATCAGGATGCGTTTCAGGCCAGCTTTGCTGGACGAATTCGGCATTTTCATTGGACGTGAGACGTCCGCGAGAATATGTTGTTGCAGCAGATAACGGGCGTAAGCAAGCGGCTGTGTATATGTCAAGGCATGCATGCGTTCGTCTTCCGCATTCGCAAATGAGGTACGGCCTGGTCTGGAGTTCACTTCAATCAGCCACAACTGGCCGTGTACATCTGCTCCAAAATCAAGTCCAAGTTCTCCAAGTCTTCCGAAGCGGCTTTCCAGCAGCGGTGGAATGAGAGAAGCAGTATGGCTAATCTGTGTTAGCAGCGACGCAGCCAGATCTTCTCCGTAACGTTCATTAAGATATGCATCTGCAGGATAGGCTGTGCCCCCGCCGTGAAGATTTGAGGTGAGTGAATTGTCAGGACCTTCTCGAACCATGCAACCTGTCAGTGTCCAGCGGCCTTGCCCATTTTTTTGCACCAGCGCCCTTATGTCAAACGCCCTTCCATAATGGCTAAGCTCCAGATAAGGCTGCACAATCATCTTTTGTACAGCCTGATGTGATTCCAGCCAGGAAGATACGTCCGATGCTTGATGAAATGTCAGATGAAAGGGCTCGTTATTTGTATTACGACCTTCGGCGTACCAGACAGATGGGATATCTGCCATAGATAAGCGAAAGGTGTTCTTACCATGAGTTCCTGATTCAGGTTTGAAAAATAAACCTTTAGGCCATCGTGCAAGCCATATTTCCCAGGGAATAGGTGACTTTGCACGGGATGTTGGAACAAGTAGTTTACGAATTATGCTACATCTGGACAGCGTGCGATGAACTTCCCATTTGCCAGGAAGGGCGGCTGACCAGCTGCGCTGCCGTAGACTGTATCCAGGAGGTAGATATTGTTCCAGCTGTTGCTTTACGTTTTTGGAGAGAGGTCCAAGGCAGCGGTTCATCATCAGAGCCATTGGTTGAAGAGGAACGGATCTCCATTGCTTCTGTTCATAGGTGTATCCTCTGCTAAGGCTTCTTTCCGTTAATTTGGACGGGATCGGGATGACGATGATTCGCAGTCCGTATCGCGGACCTTCTACACTGAGCCGGCGGCAGAAGCGTTCATCTGTGAAGGGAGGTGAGCCTGGTGCTTGGCGGACTAGAATAGCTATGGTGTTATTATAGGATAATGCCAACATGATGCTGCCCCTCCTTCATGAGATTTAACTTCAGAATCCGGCCAGGTAAGTGGAGTACTCGAGCATAGCTTTGACTGAAGGACGAATTTTGCTCTCGCTCAGTGGTGTGTTGTCATTTTTAGAAGGCTTGGAGTTCACTTCAAGCAGCCATACGCGGCCACTGGTGTCCAGCGCCAGATCGATGCCCAGTTCACCGAAATGGGCAGGAATCGCACTCTCGATACCTTTGGCGATATCCAGCGCAGCCGTATGCAGCCCTGCATACGCCGAAGCTCTGGCGGCGGCAGATAGCTGTGTTTTGGCTACGGCTTCTTTGACGGTGCTGAGACTTCCGCCTCGCGCCAGATTGGAGACGTAATGGCTGCCGCCTGCAATACGGGCAACGATGGACGTTACGCTCCATTTGCCTGTTTTGTTTTTCTGCACCAGTGCGCGAAAATCAACGGGTCTACCACTATTATCAATTAGCGTTAGCCCTTGCTGGATCTGATAACGTGTTGTTTTCATTTTTCCAGACATACTGGCATACAGTTTATCCAAAGAAGCATACGTTTGTTTGCGAGTACCTCCGACACTTGTCGCGAGAGTCAGATAACCTCCGTCAGGCTGGCGTGACACACGGATAATGCCTTTACCCAGTGAACCACGCACCGGTTTTAGAAAAATGACGGGATGACGTTGGCACATGGTTTTAAGGATGGCTGACGTTTTGAGTAGATGAGACTCAGGTAGAACCCGTTTAAGTGTCGGAATAGATTTAAGTGCGTCAAACACCTCATTTTTGTCCAGAAACTTTTCATTAAAGGTGTGTGTGCCATAGAGTGATTTTACTTCTTTCATAAAATGCTGTACGCTAGGTTTGTTCTCGAGTTTGCGAGACGTGAGCCGGTTATTGACCACATCTGCTATAGGCAGAACGGTCTTTTTCCAGCCGTCATCATAGATCCAACCTTTCATGGAGTCGGATACTGTTCCGATGTCCTCCGGTGTGAAAAAGGATACATAGGCGCCCTGTTTTCGGCAGGCATGCACTAATTCCTGGCAGAACATCGTTATCGAGCCAAAGGGCCGATCAGGCTGATCGGGATAATCCCGGCTGATCATGACGCTGATGTAGGGGCCAAGGCGAAGCGTATGGCTGGAAGCACGGTATGATACCCTCAGGACCGAACGGGGGACAAGGCCGGTTTTGCTGGCTACCGTTTGATTGAGTCGTAGTCCGTCATACCGAGGAACCGGAATAACAGTAACTTCCCGGCGGTAAGAACCGAATTGCAGTTGAAGAGGTCTTCCCGAAGGAATTTTAAGCGCTTTAAGCACCCCTTCGCCCAGCATGATGACGTCGTCCTGCAGGATGCCCGAGCCGGTAACCTGTATCGTTACTTTTTTAGTGGACATCACGGATCTCCTTCCGGGCGGCAGCTTGATGTCTGATCTTGAAGTTGAACGGCATCTGAACATGGCATGTGCTTCATCATATGAGGACATATACCCCTTGGTGATTGACCCACCCGGAATTAATGTGTTTGATTCGGGGCGTTTTCGAGCCACGTGATCCAGTACCTTTTGTTTGAAAGCATAAATGCGTGTTCTGACACGGATGAACAACCAATTAGAGGAGGAATAATAATGAATATTTATGACAAAGCGAATGATCTGGCCAAAGCAATGAGAGAAAGCAATGAGGTAGAAGAGATTACTTCTGCGATGAAATTGATTGAGGCTGATCCGGAGGCAAAAGCGATGCTGGATAACTTCCGTAATCAGCAGATGGAGTTGCAACAGCGCATGATGAGTGGAGACATGCCGGCACCAGACGAGATGGAAAAAATGGAGAAACTCTTCGAGGTGTTGAGTCTGAACCTGAATATCCGTCGCCTGTTTGATGCCGAGCGCCGCCTCAGTGTCATTATCGAAGATGTGAACAAAATTATCGCAGACAGCTTGGCTCATCTGTATGGTGGAGCACAAGCTTAATCAGAAAAACTTGTCCTGTTTTTTCTCCAAACCTCTCATATTGGCTCTGAATCGTTCATAGACTAGCTATATATGGAACGAAGGAGCTGTGAATGGTGAAGAGGTTGAAAAAAACAAAACATGTCATCTATCTGCTGATCGCACTGTCGATGCTAGTTATTGCACTTCCGCGCATTTCCTTTGCCGGTGGAATGGATTGGGTTAATATTTTTGGCATCGTATGGGTGCTGTTTTCCCTATTAATCGTAGGTGCTCACCTGCATTTCATTCTTGGTGTGGATGAAGAGAAGAAACGTGCGCTGGAGGCTGTACGCCGTGCGAAATTGCGGCAGTGGGAGATGAAACTGCTGGATAAGCAGGAGAGAAGCAAATCCGTATAAGTAGGCATAGGTAGACCGAGATCCTGGAGTTCATGGGGTTTCGGTCTTATTTCTATATTCAGCCCTGAAAGTGAAGATACGATCTTCTTGTACCATCTAACCAAAATGATCTTAGGCGTCATCCAGGGCTAATGACTTCCAGGACGAAGTCAATTCGTCTTCTATTTTGCATAATAGGCTCGGATGTCAGATGGGGTTATTTACCTTGTGTCGTGTTATAATAGGTACAGTATAGTACAGATGAAACCTTAGGGGTGGTACAGATGGACGGACAGGAAGAAAATGTAACGAAGCATGAGCAGCTTTTACAGCATATCGAACAATTGAAGGTAGGTAGCAAAATCTCAGTACGCGGGCTCGCACGTGAATTGGGAGTAAGTGAAGGAACAGCTTACCGTGCGGTAAAAGAAGCGGAGAACTTCGGACTGGTCGTGACGAAAGAGCGAATTGGGACAGTGCGAATCGAGAAAAGACCTCGAGGAATGTCGGAGCAGCTGACCTTTGCTGATGTTGTCACCATAGTGGAGGGACATGTGCTGGGTGGTAATGAAGGACTAGCCAAACCTTTGCATAAGTATGTGATCGGGGCGATGAAGGAACAAGCGATGGCCCGTTACATTGATGCTGGCAGCTTACTGATTGTCGGTAACAGGGAAGATGCGCACGCTCTCGCGCTGGAACAGGGTGCGGGAGTATTGATTACCGGTGGCTTTGGTACAAGCAGAGACGTGAGGATTAAGGCCGATGAACTTGGTCTACCGATTATATCCTCCAGACATGACACCTTTACGGTGGCCTCCATGATTAACCGTGCGATCTTTGACAGGCTGATCAAGAAAAAAATTATGCTGGTTGAAGATATTATCGGGCAGAAACCCCGTCTTCAGATGCTGAAAGTGACAAGTTCTGCCGCAGATTTTCATATGTTGGTGTCTGAGACTGGAGAGCACCGTTTCCCCGTCGTAGATGAATGGAATCGGGTCATTGGTATCGTAAGTCTGAAGGATGTCAGTGAATTGCAGCCGGATCAGAACATTGAAAAATGTGTTGTTCGCCGTCCAATTACAGCTTCGCTGCAAACGTCTCTTGCTTCGGCTGCTCAGATTATGACCTGGGAAGGGATTGACTTTCTGCCCATTGTGGATCGTAACCGCAAGCTTATAGCATCTGTTACACGTAAAGACGTGCTGCAGGCGATGCGAGATGCCCAGAAGCAGCCCCAGCTTGGCGAGACCTTTGATCATCTGATCTGGAACGGATTTGCGGAGGAACGCGGAGAACACAATGAGCTGCTGTTCCATGGCTTCATTATTCCTCAGATGGCGACAGATCTGGGTACGATCTCGGAAGGCGTACTGCTGAATGTGATGACACAGGCTGCACGAAGAGCAGCTTGGGATGTTACCGGCAACGACCATATGGTTGACAATGTAACGACTTATTTTGTGCGCCCCGTTCAGATTGAAGACCAGATTATGGTACGTCCAATGATTCTGGAGACGAGCCGCCGGACATGCAAAATGGACATCGTCATCACGCGTGAAGGTAGTGTCGTTTGCAAAGCGGTCATGACTCTGCAATCGATCGATCACACGTAATGCTCGAAAAAGAAAAGAACCCGATTAGGGGATGAGGTAACCGTTATCTGCTGTAACACAAGTGCGTATCACCATGCATAGCTAACGGATATGCTGAGACGTGTATACGGTCTACCTTATTCGCCCCGAATATTCGGGTTTGTTTTCTTTTTTTTGTCGAAACCTGATGGATACCGAAAACTCTCGAAATTGTACTAAAGTTAAGCTGTTGCATCGCTGGAGCGTTGCTTAAGTCTGGCATAGTAACTGCGATTACGAATCCCCGCAAATACATTATAGGCGCCCATCACGAGAAAGAGCGCTTCCACAACAACAGATAATGTGGAACCAGTGAAAACAAACATCAGAATCAGGGCGAGAACGATGAGCATACATCCCATCCAGATATTCGTCCAGGAACGATACAAACCAGCAACATTAGGGTCAGGAGTCCGGCGTGAACGAATACTGTTCAGCGCAGAACAGATCATAGCGATTGCGAAGAGGGCGATCAGCAGATACTTGAATACTTCGATCAACACGCAGAAGCAGCTCCTTTTCTGAAAACATATACTGCCCTTATTGTATCACGTGCACATACAGACAAGGGCAGTTTTTTGCAGTTTTCCTAAGTTTAAGCTGGTACATGCACGCGAATCTGTACCCAGACTTGCAAGACACCCTCCATGACAAGCATCGTTTTGACCTGAACAGAATACTCCTTTTCCCGAACTCTATAAATCTTCTGATGAAGCATGATGCGTGTCATCTTGCTATACTCGTCGATGTTAAATACATCTCTTCCCCGCAGGACTTCAAGCTCATCTCCAAGTTTCTGTAGCATCAATTTTAGTGAGGCCTCATCAGGTCCTTTATCAGATTCTTCGGCACGAACTTTGATTTCTTTAATAACGGTTTGACGTTTGCTGTATTTTTTCAGCGTTTTGATATCCTCTTGATTCTGATGCAGCTGAAGCTGCAGCTCCTGATTGTTCAGCCATAACTTGTTGTAGCTTAGATGAAAAACACTGTTATACACGACACATCCAGCGATCATTCCCAGCACGAATACGGCAGTCATGCGCATGAGCGGACGGTAACGGGAAAAAGGGGGCAGTCTCATGCAGGATCATCACAGATCATATTAACCCCGACCTCCACCGCACACCCATTTCACAAGTTCAGTTCCCATATGAGCACCCATAAAAGCTGAAATGAGATACAGAATTTGTTTGACCGCCGGAGACAGGTTACCATCCAGAAAATTGCTCTCGATCACACGCATGGGATCAATGGTACCGCCTACAGCAGCAGCAAGGGCCCAAATCTTGATCTTGCCGGAAATGTCGAGCATGGTCTGTGTGGGAGGCTGCAGCGAAATCACCGCACCTATGCCGCCAATCATCGCGCCGCCCAGCACGATTCCGAATGCGATAAAAAAGTCAAGAATGGCTTTGGATAAAAAAGTGCTCACCCGCAACACCCCTTTCAAACCCAGCAGCATACCTCCTGTCTTTGGTTTGCAACAGGGGAGCAGCTTGTACTTCTATTGTATGGGCGAGCCCCCTGACGTTATGATAAAATAGAATAATAAACTCTTTTTCATTTATATAGAGAATTCGATTTTTAACGCAATCATATATAAGTGCATGATTCAACGAATCTGGATGGTTCGGATGATGTACATTCTGAGATACATTAAGGCGGCACAAAGCACAACCGTGTAGAACTGCCGCTGTAATCGGGGAAAGGAAGTAAAAACATGAGTTCTTTTGTGCATTTGCATGTTCACAGTGAATATAGTTTGCTGGACGGCGCTGCGCGCATTCCGGATCTCGTGGATAAAGCCGCTGATCTCGGAATGACGACACTTGCGCTGACCGATCATGGCGTGATGTATGGCGCAATTCCATTTTATAAAGCATGCGTGGAACGTGGAATTAAACCCATTATTGGATGCGAGGCATACATGACGGCCGGTTCCCGGAAAGAACGGGGAAGCCGCAAGGACCAGCCCATTTACCATTTAATTTTGCTGGCCAAAAATATGACAGGTTATCGTAACTTAATGAAGCTATGCTCCATTGGACATCTTGAGGGCTTTCATTATAAGCCGCGGATTGATATGGAAAGTCTGGCTGCGCATCATGAAGGCATTATCTGCCTAAGCGCCTGCCTGGGTGGGGAAGTGCCCCAGCATCTGCTGCATGGACGTGAAGAAGAGGCACGGCGTGCGGCGACGCGTTACAAACAGATTTTTGGACCGGACTTTTATCTGGAACTGCAGGATCATGGGCTCGCTGAGCAAAAAAGAGTCAACCCGCAGCTAATCAAACTGGCTGCAGAACTGGAGATCCCACTGGTGGCAACCAATGATGCCCATTATCTGTCGGAAGAGGATGCAGAACTACAGGATGTGCTGATTTGTATCGGGACAGGCAAAACGGTAGATGACGAAACACGGTTGCGGATCGGAACGAACCAGCTATTTCTGAAGAGCGGGGAGCAGATGGCCCGTTTATTCCCTCATGTGCCGGAGGCTATTGCCAATACGCTGCGCATTGCGGAATCCTGTGAACTGGAGCTGGAATTCGGTAAATCCATCTTGCCGGAATACCGTCCGCTGCCTGAAGGGCTGAGCCCTTCAGCATATCTGCGTCAGCTGTGTGAAGAAGGGATGCAATCGCGATATGCCGACTCCGAGCGTTGGGACGATCCTGTGTTTCGAGCAGAGCTTGAACAACGTTTAGACTATGAGCTGAGTGTTATCGACAGTATGGGATTCTCGGATTATTTCTTGATCGTGTGGGATTTTATCGCTTATGCGCACAAGCAGGGCATTGTTACTGGCCCTGGTCGGGGATCTTCTGCGGGAAGTCTCGTTGCGTATACGCTGCGTATTACGGATGTAGATCCGATAAAATATAATCTACTCTTTGAGCGGTTCTTGAATCCCGAGCGGATATCCATGCCTGATATCGATATCGATTTCAGTGATGAGCGGCGTGATGAGGTTATCGATTACGTAGCAGAGAAATATGGCAAAGCCCACGTTGCGCAGATTATTACGTTTGGAACGATGGCGGCTAGGGCTGCCGTTCGTGATGTTGGACGGGCACTGAATGTGCCATATGGTGAAGTGGACAAAGCTGCGAAGCTGATTCCTGCGCAGCTTGGTATTAACATTGAACGCGCAATGGAAGCATCACCTGAACTGAAGGCATTGTACGAAACGAAGCCGAAGACACGTGAGCTTCTTGATATGGCGATGAAAGTTGAGGGCATGCCCCGCCATGCATCTACACACGCCGCAGGAGTAGTTATATCTCGCGATCTGTTAACGGATGCAGTTCCTCTCCAGGAAGGTAGTGAAGGGACAGCTCTGACCCAGTATTCTATGGAAAATTTGGAATCCATCGGGTTGCTCAAAATGGATTTCCTTGGTCTTCGTACGCTTTCTATTATTGAACGATGCCTGCATTGGATCGGAGAGCGTGCAGAGGTTCCAGATTTCACGCGAATTTCCGATGATGATCCCACCACGTATGAGATGCTTGGGCGTGGTGATACGATGGGCGTTTTCCAGTTAGAATCTGCAGGGATGCGCCGGGTTTTGAAAGAGATGAAACCAAGTGTATTTGAAGATATTATCTCTGTATTGGCATTGTATCGTCCAGGTCCGATGGAGTTCATCTCCAAATATGTTCAGGGTAAACACGGTCAGATCGAAGTCGATTATCCACACCATGATCTGGAACCGATTCTGAAAGATACGTATGGCATTATTGTCTATCAGGAGCAGATCATGCAGATTGCTTCCCGAATGGCAGGTTTCTCTTTGGGAGAAGCGGACTTGCTTCGCAGAGCTGTGTCGAAAAAGAAGAGAGAAGTTCTCGATCTGGAGCGAGGTCACTTTGTACAGGGCAGTCTGAAGCAAGGGTACAGCGAAGCTGAAGCAGATCTTGTCTACGATATGATCGTCAAATTTGCCAACTACGGTTTCCCGCGTGCTCACGCGGCTGCGTATGGTGTACTTGCCTTCCAAACGGCATATCTCAAGGCGCATTACCCGGTGCAATTCATGGCCTCCATGCTTACGGCGGTTATGGGCAGTCACCGTAAAGTTGCAGAATATGTAGTCGAATGCCGTCATATGCAGATTGAGGTGCTTCCACCTGATGTGAACGAGAGCGGAATTTTGTTTACGCCTGTGTTTGCCTCCTCTGGTATGGAGGTTACGCATGAGATCGGTGATCCAGGCGCTCACGGGGAGGGAGTCGAAGACAAACTTGAGGATGTGCAGGCAGGGACGAGAGAAGTGTCAGTGGGAGTAGATGACGCTCGTTATGATGCGCTCCATGATCATTATGGCGAACATGAGAACAATGAGATTCCGTTGCCGGATGATCCCGGACCTATGCCCGAAGAAGAGGGGAGCGGGTATGGTTGGCAGGGGGCATCTGCCATGCCTGACCCCGAAGCATCTGGACGACATCCCGGCCCTGAACTGGTGAGAACAGTCAAAGTCTCTTCTGCTGGAGCTATTCGTTTTGGACTGGCTGCCGTGAAAAATGTCGGTACGCAGGCCATGGAGAGCATTATGGCTGTGAGACAAGAAAGACCGTTCGACAGTCTACTCGATTTTTGTCGCCGTGTTGACCTGAGGGTGTGCAATAAAAGAGTCATTGAATCACTGATTCAGGCTGGAGCGTTCGACAGCTTGCCCGGACACCGCGCTCAATTGCTCGCCATGCTAGACGAGACGGTGGAGGCCGCGCTGAAATGGCGTAAAGAACGTGAAGACTTGCAGATCCAGCTCTTTGACTTTGTTGAGACACCAAACTGGGAGATTGAGTATCCTGAAATTCCCCGGTTCTCGGCGAGTCAACAATTGGAGCTGGAGCGAGAATTGCTTGGTCTGTACCTGTCTGGTCACCCTTTGGATGATTTCGAAGATGTCCTGTTATCTAGTGGCGCTGATCGAATCATGGAGTTGACGGAAGCGGCTGACGATACGATGGCCGTCGCCGCAGGTATGGTGGTGTCTGTGAAGTCGATTACGACGAAACAAGGCAAGGCTATGGCGTTTATGGAGCTGGAAGACCAGGTCGAACGCTGTGAAGTGGTTCTCTTTCCCGAGGTATGGCGGCGAAGCCAGCAGCATGTCGGGAAAGGGGAACTGCTCGTCGTGCGTGCCAAGGTGCAGCAGCAGGACGAAGGGTTTAAGCTGCTGGCTGAGGAAGTGGCGCCGCTGACACCAGCGGCACTGGAACAGCAGCTGCGCAGCCGTGACCGGCGCAGTAAGCCCGGCAGCGGCAGCGCTCTGCGCCCGGCGCAGGCGGCTTCGCCGCAGCGGCCGGTGGGCGCGGGAGCCGCAGCGCAGCGCAGCAGCGCAGGCGATGATGCTTCCGCTGCGCGTGCTAGCGGAAGCCGTGGGCCTGCGGCTGGCAGCGCAGCGGGGGCGAGCCGCACGCCGCGCGGGGCCGAGCAGCGGGTGTTCGTGAAGCTCACCCCGCAGGCCGAGAAGCCCGAACTGCTGGTGCGACTCAAAGAGTTGCTCCAGCAGCACCCCGGCCCGGTGGCGACTGTGCTCTTCTACGAGCAGCATCAGAAGCTGCTCGCCCTGAGCGATGCCTACCGGATCAAACCTTCACCGGCTCTGTTCTCCGAAATGGAGAAAATGCTTGGTGAAGGCACAGTCAAAATTAAATAAACGCTGAAGGAGACAGACCAACTTCAGCGAAGATGTCCGCAGCTCACAGAAGAGGTTGCCGGACATCTTTTTTTTCTGTACATTATCTAACGTATCTTATCTAGCGATCTTATCTGGCGTGATCTGGTCGTAGCTACTTGCTCCATTACATTCGTACATTTTATGAACATTTTGGCAGTTTGTTGCATACACTTGAGAACACCGGAGGCCTTGAAATCCTCGGGCGATTGATGCGGGAGGTCGAGATATGTCCTATGAAATCGTGGAAGCTATGCTGGCCCGGCGGGGGGTACAGATTGATGCCATCGCTGAAATTGTATATCGTCTGCAAAAAAAGTACCACCCGGAATTGACTATGGACGACTGCATAACTAGCGTCAAATCCGTTTTGCAAAAAAGAGAAGTTCAGTATACACTCTACACCGGGATTGCGCTTGATGAGTTAGCGGAGAAAAAATTGTTGCCTCAACCACTGCAAGCGATTATGGAAGCAGATGAGTCCCTGTACGGGGTGGACGAGACTCTGGCTTTAGGTATAACGCATGTGTATGGCATGATTGGTTTAACCAGTTTCGACTATCTTGACAAAGAGAAGATCGGAGTAATTCATGATCTCAATGAACAAAAAGCAGCTGTTCATGTTTTTCTGGATGATCTGGTCGCGGGTCTCGCGGCTGCAGCTTCTGCCCGGATTGCACATAAAAATATTAAAGCCAAACAATATCTTTCGGAACGATAAGACCGCGCTTTTTATGTGAATCTACAGTGTTAGTTCGTAACTTGTTTAATAAATTCAGGGCAGCTGTAGCTGCCCTGAAAGGTTTTTAACTAGCTGATGATGTCTGCGAATGTAATCAGATAACCATGACCAATTGGCTCACTACGCAGGTAGCAATGTCCCGAATAATCCGATTTTCTCCCGTAAGGTCTCTAACCCTTTCTTGCAGAAAAAAACGGAGGTATGGTATCATTAGTCCAATATACGGGCTCTGAACATTAGCTTAGGGGGCGGACAAGGCATGTGGACGGTGATTTACATTGCGCCGACAGCAAAGGTTGCGGACAAAATCAAGACCAAGCTTTCGGAAGAAGGTTTTCTGGTACAGACCCGTCCCATCAGTTTATCCAAGCAGCAATATGAGATTCGCGTTCCTTCTGGGGAGTTGGAAGAGGTTCAGGAAGTGCTGAATAACATTTTACATTCCTGATTCACTGATATTGAAGTGCCTTGGCGGATGACAAAAAAGTACCATGGGTACATAAGGGACTAACCACGTAAGCGTAGAAAGGAATCGACTTGCATGTGTATATGCTGCTGTCCTTCCTTCTTTTTTTGTTAAACGGTTATCGCAGTTAATATTATTCGAGCAGTAGACCTGATTCTTCCCTAATCCTCAGTGGATGTTTAGTTATGAATGCTGGACAAGGTCTACGGCATTGCATAAGTTATAATCGTAAACGGTTCACCGCAGCATGCAGATCCAGCTGGATTTCACAGCGGACAGCAGACTGCGGCCATCAAATCAATGGCTGGAGAGGTGTAGTTGTGTTCAAAGATATATTCCAGAAAAAACGGAAGTACGCTACCATACCTTCCGAGCGTGCAATTCCAGGTGAGCGTCAGGAAGCAGTGGAGCGTCCAAAACGAGAAATACCTGAAGGACTTATGAACAAGTGCAGCAAGTGTGGCACGATTCAATATAGCAAGGAATTAGAGAAAAACCTGAAAGTATGTCCTGCTTGTGGCTACCATATGCGCCTCAACGCCATGGAGCGTATTGCGATGGTGCTGGATGGAGAAGGTTTTGTTGAGCATGATGCCGATATGGTTTCGGTTGATCCTCTCAGCTTCCCGGGATATAGTAGCAAACTAGAGCAACAACGTCTGAAATCAGGTCTGAAGGAAGCGGTTATTACCGGAGAAGGCACCATTGAAGGACTGCCTGTTGTAGTCGCTGTGATGAGCTTTGATTTCTTCACTGGCAGCATGGGCTCCGTTGTAGGCGAGAAAATTACTCGTGCGGTTGAACATGCCATTGAGAAGAAGCTTCCTTTGATTATCTTTTCGACTTCGGGTGGCGCACGGATGCAGGAGAGCATTCTGAGCCTGATGCAAATGGCTAAGACAAGTGCAGCTTTAGCTCGGTTGGACGAGCAAGGTGGATTATATATTTCCGTGATCACCGACCCGACAACAGGAGGCGTATCGGCTAGTTTCGCGAGTCTGGGCGATATTAATATCGCTGAGCCTGGTGCTGTTTTTGGTTTTGCAGGGAGAATTGTTATTGAGCAAACGATCCGTCAGAAGTTGCCGGATGATTTCCAGACCGCAGAATTCAACCTTCAGCATGGTCAGCTGGATATGGTTGTTCACCGGAAAGAACTTCGGGCAACCCTTGGCAAGCTTCTCGATATGCATAGTGAAAAGGGAGGGGTCTAGATGGCGGGCAGTTTGCCATATGAAGCGCCTCTAATTGAGATGCGCAAAAAGATTGAAGAACTCGTTCAGTTCGGACAAGAAAAGGGAATTGACTTCACCGAAGAGATTGCCCGTCTGGAAGAACGGTATCATAGATTGGAAGAAGAGATTTACACTGGCATTACGGCAGCTCAGAAGATGCATCTGGCTCGTCACCAGCAACGTCCTACAGCGCTGGATTTGATCCAGCTAATTTTTACAGACTTCATCGAACTGCACGGTGATCGTATGTTTGGCGATGATCTTGCCGTTGTGGGTGGACTTGCCAAGTTGAATGGGCAAACGGTAACGGTTATCGGGCAACAGCGAGGGAAGGATACTAAGGATAACATCGCTCGTTTCTTTGGGAGCGCTCACCCTGAAGGGTTCCGTAAAGGATTGCGTTTGATGAAGCAGGCTGATAAATTTGGCCGCCCAATTATTACGTTTATTGATACTAAAGGAGCGTATCCGGGTAATACTGCAGAAGAGAGGGGCCAATCGGAAGCGATTGCTCGTAACCTGTTGGAAATGGCTAAACTCTCGGTTCCAGTCATTGTTGTTGTTATCGGTGAAGGTGGAAGTGGCGGTGCACTGGCTATGGCTGTAGGTAACCGTGTGCTTATGCTCGAACATGCCATCTACTCGGCGATTTCTCCTAACGGTGCAGCTTCAATTCTTTGGAAAGATGCATCCAAGGCGGATCAAGCGGCTGAAGCGATGAAAATCACGGCAAAAGATCTGTTGGAGATGGAAGTGATTGAAGAGATCATTCCTGAACCGCGTGGTGGAGCTCACCGGGATTATGATGAAGCTGCGACAGCGATTTCCGAAGCTCTGGTTCGTCATTTGCATGAGATGCAAGGGTGGAGTGCGGATCAACTCAAGCAAGACCGTTATGAAAAGTTCCGTAAGATCGGATCAGTGACATTCGAAGCGCCAACAACTGATTCAGAACCTGTAGAAGAAGCGTCGACGCCAGAAGTGGAGCCAGAATCCATTCAGGTCGAAGCATCAGAACAGCCACTTTAAACAAACATCACGAGAAAAATGTCGGTAAATGCAGAAATGTGTGACGAATTTCCTATACAAATGATCAAAAGTATAGTAAATTAAGTAGTTGGAAAAAGAAAAATAGAGATATAAAGTTAGACCTTTAAAATCGGAGGAAACCCAAAATGCGCAAAACGAAAATTGTATGTACGATTGGTCCATCCAGTGAATCCCTGGAGAATACCAAGAAACTGATTATGGCAGGCATGAACGTAGCCCGTCTGAACTTCTCCCACGGTGATTTCGATGAGCACGGCGGACGAATCAAAGCGATTCGCCAAGCATGTGAAGAGCTGAACAAAACCGTAGCAATCCTGCTGGACACCAAAGGACCGGAAATTCGGACAGGTAAACTCGAAGTGGAACCAATCGAACTGGTTCAGGACGAGTACATCACTTTGACTACAGAAGAAATTCTGGGAACCAAAGATCGTCTTTCCATTACGTATGCTAATCTTCCTAATGATGTGGAAGTAGGATCAACCATTTTGATCGACGACGGTCTGATCGGACTAACTGTGGTGGAAGTACAAGGCACTGAGATCAAATGCCGTATCGTTAATGGCGGTACGATCAAAAGCAAAAAAGGTGTTAACGTTCCAGGCGTTGCGATTTCCCTGCCAGGTATCACTGAAAAAGACGCTAACGACATCGTGTTTGGGATCGAACAAGGTGTGGATTTCATCGCAGCTTCTTTCGTTCGTAAAGCAAGCGACGTGCTTGAAATTCGTGAATTGCTTGAGAAACATAATGCAGGTCACATCCAAATCATCTCCAAAATTGAAAACCAGCAAGGTGTGGACAACCTGGATGAAATCCTTGAAGTGTCTGACGGCCTGATGGTTGCTCGTGGAGACCTTGGTGTAGAGATTCCCGCAGAAGAAGTACCATTGGTACAAAAACGCATGATCGAAAAATGTAATGTTGCTGGTAAACCGGTTATTACAGCTACTCAAATGCTGGATTCTATGCAACGGAACCCACGTCCGACTCGTGCGGAAGCAAGTGACGTAGCGAACGCAATTTTCGATGGTACAGATGCAATCATGTTGTCTGGTGAGACTGCAGCTGGTAAGTATCCAGTAGAGTCCGTGCTGACGATGTCACGTATCGCAGAAAAAGCAGAATCTGCTCTGCCTTACCAAGAACTGTATCTGAAACAACGTGTTGCACAACAAACGACGGTTACTGAAGCCATCAGTCAATCTGTTGCTCTGTCCGCTCAAGATTTGAATGCGAAAGCGATCATTACTTCCACGGAATCCGGACATACAGCACGCATGGTCTCCAAGTACCGTCCAGAAGCTCCAATCATCGCTGTGACGACAGAAGACAGAACGTCCCGTCGTTTGGCACTGGCATGGGGTGTAACTCCAGTCAAAGGCAGATTGGTTGATTCTACGGATGCATTGTTCGAGAATGCCATTGAAGGCGGCGTAAAAACGGGTCTGGTTAAAGAAGGAGATTTGGTTGTGATTACAGCTGGTATCCCTCTGGGCCGTTCCGGTTCTACGAACTTGATCAAAGTTAGCCAAATCCCTAACAAGGCTTAATCTAACTGGACCATTTAGAAAGTAACAGGAAAAAAGCAATGGGGCTTTATGAACCCGTTGCTTTTTTTCCATCTTCATGACACGTTTACGTCATTGATTGCGTATCATTGGTAAAGCCAAGGAGGGAAGTACATGCAAAAAGAGGGTAATAGTAACTGGTACACGGCTCGTCTTCGTGTGCGTTATCAGGAGAGCGACCAGATGGGTGTCGTTTATCATGCAAACTACCTGAACTGGTTTGAAATCGGACGTACTGAGATGATTCGCCAAATGGGGTATACATATCGTAAAATGGAAGAACAGGGACTGCTTCTTCCTGTAACTGGCCTAGATGTGAAGTATCACAAACCGGCAAGGTACGATGATGAGATTATGGTCTTTACTCGAATCACTGCTTTTAGCGGTCTACGTCTGAGTTACGAGTACGACATACGACGCATGTTTGAAGTACCTGAAGTTTCACTTGGGATGGAAAAACAGTTGTGGACACAAGACGAATCACTCCCTGGTGAACGATTGGTAACAGGCTCTACTGGGCATGTATGGGTTAATGCAGACTGGAAGCCGGTCAGATTGGATAAGACAGCCTCTGAACTATACAACATACTTGAAAAGGTGTGGCTTTCAGGAAAGGAGTAACAGATCAATGCGGAAATGGATGTGGGCTTTACTATTAATCATTCCGGTAATCGAGTTGTTCGGTTTCATTTTGATAAGTGACCGGATCGGGGCTGGAAAAACCTTGCTTCTCATGATTCTCACGTCCTTAATTGGTATAGCCATGTTGCAATTCGAAGGGCGAAAAGTGTTGCTGGATGCCAAGCAGGAAATGGAACGCGGTAAAGTACCTGGGCGGAAAATGGTTGATGGTCTTTTTGTTTTTGTCGGTGGTTTTCTTCTCTTAATACCTGGTTTCGTAACCGACCTGATCGGTTTTACGCTTGTATTCCCGTTAACACGTCCGGTTTATCGATTGTTTTTCTTGGGCTGGCTAGAGAAAAAAATGAGAAACGGCAGCATTACATTTTATCGCCGTCCGAAATAAAGGACATATATCTCCACACAAAAGCTCCGTTCCGCAGACTTTCCTGCTTGAACGGAGCTTTTGTGTGGAGAAATAAAACACAAGAACAAAATGAGAAGAATGAAGACCCGGGTTCATTAGTGGTTCAGACAACTGAAGATTAACTCAGTGCTTCAACACTCATCGGACTCTTCCGTTGATTATATATGTCCTCAGGTCACGTAGTACATTAGCACGATTAAAGGCATCAAGAATAACGAGACTAACCGGACCGATAATGAGTCCAAGTACTCCAAACAGTTTCAAGCCAACGAACATACCGACCAAGGTTGCAAGTGGATCGAGTCCTACGCTGCTTGCAAGTACCTTCGGTTCAATAATCTGTCGAGCGACAAGTAAGATGAGATAAATGACACTAATGCCGATGCCCAGATAGAGATCTCCATTCATGAATAAATACGCTGCCCAAGGAACCATAACCAGACCGACACCGAGGTAAGGGAGCAGGTCGACAAGCCCGATGATCAGAGCGATCGTAAAAGCTGATTTGACTTGAAGAATCAATAGTCCGATCATCACGAACAGAGCAGTTATCGAGATCATGATCAGCTGCGCCCGTACATAACCGAACAGAGCTTTCTTGAGATCATTCCATATGTCAGAGATCGGCTTGCGAACCGAGGAAGGAACCCAGCCAGAGACGGTGATGCTGTGACGCGTCCAGCCTTTGCTAATGAAAAAGGTAGATAGCAGCACGACAATTAGAACAGCCCCCATATTGGGCAGTGAAGTTAGAAAATTCAGAATAAAGTTGAAGAACCCGGTTACAAGGTCGGTTACAGCCGTTCCTACAGTTTCGGTTGTTTTGCTAATGTTGCTGTTGATGGTTTCCTGGTAATTTGGGTTTTCTTTGTAAAAATCATTAATCTGAGTGATCAGACTCTGAATCGTATCGTTCTGCGTCCAGCGTACGAATGTTTCTTTGATTTCATCGACATGCAGATCAAAGCTGGTTGTCAGTGAAATGACTTCCTTCACCATACGGGTGACGGCCGCAGACAAGATGACTGCGATTGCGCCAAAATACAATATGAGTGACAAGGTTACCGCGAGCCAGCGCGGGAAACGGAGTCTGTTTTGCAGCAGTTTCACGAGAGGATCCATCGCATAAGCAATAATCCAGGCAATCACAAAAGGGTACAACAGCGGAAAGAGCAGATATATCGCAACAGCAATCAGAATGGCACTGATCATAACCCACAGACCCCGAAGCAGACGTTTAAGGATGATTCTATCCAAATATCAACTCTCCTTTATTCAAGAGCTTATCTTATTAATATAGAGCAATTAAAAGCTTTTGAAACGTAAAAGAGTATACTTGCTACGGTGTGCCAGGGCACAGCGTGGTCCACCATCTAGCTAGAGTATGCCTGAGGTTGATGAAATAGAGCGATCATTTATGTTTAGCTGAATTGTGTAATACACATTAAATGTCAACCATGTTTTTGTAAAGGTTTTCAAAAATGCTTTATCGGTCCGATAAATATGTTTGATGTGTGAATGAACTCTCATCGTGTTCACATAAACGACAAAATCCAGTATGATGTTATAAGTAAATACCGATTGACAGATATGAAAACCGAATTTTGTCGACTTAGGCCATTTTCAAAATGAAACGGTTTACAAAAAGAGGTTAGGTGCATTTCGGCACTGATATGACTTTGAATGATTCCTGATTTCGCTTATTAAAGGAGAGATGTAATATGACAGCTACCAAAGGTCTGGAAGGCATCGTTGCAACAACCTCTTCGATCAGCTCTATTGTGGACGGTGTACTTACATACCGTGGATACAATATCGATGATTTGGCAGAACATGCGAGTTTTGAAGAAGTTGCCTATCTACTCTGGTTTGGCAAGTTACCAACAGTAGATGAATTGAAGTCACTTCGTAAAAGTCTGAGCGATTACGCGCCTATTCCAAAAGAGTTGATCGCGCAAATTAAATTGTATCCCAAAAACATTAGCACGATGGCAGCCCTTCGTTCCGCAGTGTCTGCGCTAGCGCTGTATGATGACCAAGCAGACGAGATGACAGAGGAAGCGAACGAGAACAAAGCGGTCAAGTTACAAGCACAATTGCCAACAATTGTGGCGGCGATCTCTCGCATTCGTAAGGGACAGGAGCCTGTGTCACCAAAAGAAGGCGCTTCCATCGCTGAAAACTTCTTATACATGATGACAGGTGAGGAGCCATCGGAAACTGCGGTGAAAGCTCTGGACCAAGCCCTCGTTCTGCATGCAGATCACGAACTTAACGCTTCAACTTTTGCTGCCCGGGTAACTGTAGCTACCCTGTCTGATATTTATTCAGGTGTTACTTCAGCGATTGGCGCACTTAAAGGTCCGCTGCACGGTGGTGCAAACGAAGCAGTGATGAAAATGCTGAATGAAATTGGCACACCAGATCGTCTGGAAGCAGCTATTCTGGAGAAACTGAACAACCGCGAAAAGATCATGGGTTTTGGACACCGTGTCTACAAGAATGGTGATCCACGTGCGAAACATCTACAGAAGATGTCCAAAGAACTTGGTGAGATGAACAACGATACACGTTTGTATGACATGTCTGTGAAAATTGAAGAAATCGTCACAGGTCAAAAAGGGTTGAAACCGAATGTCGATTTTTATTCCGCTTCGGTATACACTCAACTGAAGATTGATCAGGAGTTGTTCACACCAATCTTTGCGATCAGTCGTGTGTCTGGCTGGACAGCTCATATCCTTGAGCAACTGGCAGACAACCGCATTATTCGTCCGCGTGCCGAGTACACTGGTCCTGCGGATCAAAAGTACGTTTCCATTGATCTTCGCTAAACTTTAGCAAAAACAGTATAATCATATAGATGAGGTGAGGGGCATGTTTAATATGAGGCGGTATTGCCGAGTGATAACAGCCCTTCCTTCCTGCAAAAATGTGGTATGCTTCATACTGTGAAACCAAAACTTAGGAGGAATTGTAATTATGAAATTGGAAAAATTTGCACTCCCAACTGAAGGCGAAAAAATTCAAATTGATAACGGTACACTTCAAGTACCTAATAATCCAATCATTCCATTCATCGAAGGTGACGGTACAGGCCGTGACATCTGGAAAGCTTCAGTACGCGTTCTGGATGCAGCGGTAGAAAAAGCATACAATGGCACTAAAAAAATCGCTTGGTATGAAGTGTTTGCTGGTGAAAAAGCATTCAATACATACGGTGAGTGGTTGCCGAATGATACTCTCGAAGCAATTCGTGAGTACATCGTAGCGATCAAAGGACCACTGACTACGCCAATCGGCGGCGGTATCCGTTCCCTGAACGTGGCACTGCGTCAAGAGTTGGACCTGTACACTTGCCTGCGTCCTGTACGTTATTTCAATGGCGTACCTTCTCCGGTTAAACGTCCTGAGCTGGTGGATATGGTTATTTTCCGTGAAAACACAGAGGATATCTATGCAGGTATCGAGTACGCTGAAGGTTCCGCAGAAGTGAAAAAAGTGATCCAGTTCCTGCAACAGGAAATGGGCGCAAACAAAATTCGTTTCCCTGAAACGTCCGGTATTGGTATCAAGCCAGTATCTGCTGAAGGTTCCAAACGTTTGGTTCGCGCTGCGGTTCAATACGCAATCGATCACAACCGTAAGAGCGTTACACTGGTACACAAAGGTAATATCATGAAGTTCACGGAAGGAGCCTTCAAAAACTGGGGTTACGAAGTGGCTGAAGAGGAATTTGGCGACAAAGTGTTCACTTGGGCACAGTACGATGTAATCAAAGAAAAAGATGGCACAGATGCAGCAAATGCGGCTCAAAAAGCAGCTGAAGATGCTGGCAAAATCATCGTAAAAGATGCGATTGCTGATATCGCTTTGCAACAAGTGTTGACTCGTCCAGCTGAATTCGATGTGATCGCAACATTGAACCTGAACGGTGACTATCTGTCCGATGCCCTTGCAGCGCAAGTTGGGGGAATTGGTATCGCACCAGGTGCGAACATCAACTATGTAACAGGACATGCTATCTTCGAAGCAACACATGGTACTGCACCGAAATATGCGGATAAAGACGTCGTGAACCCAGGTTCCGTAATCCTGTCCGGCGTAATGTTGCTTGAGCACTTGGGATGGCAAGAAGCGGCTAATCTGATTTACAAAGGGATGGAAACATCCATTAACAATAAAACCGTAACGTATGACTTCGCTCGTCTGATGGACGGAGCAACTGAAGTGAAATGTTCTGAATTCGCTGATCAAATCATTAACAACCTGTAAGGGGAGATGTGAATCGTGACTATTCAGCGCAAAAAAATCACAGTCGTTGGTGCCGGTTTTACCGGTGCTACAACTGCACTGATGCTTGCCCAGAAAGAACTTGGTGATGTGGTACTGGTTGATATTCCTCAACTGGAGAACCCGACCAAGGGCAAAGCACTCGATATGCTGGAGGCTAGCCCTGTGCAAGGTTTCGACAGCCATATCGTGGGAACTTCCAACTATGAGGATGCAGCTGGTTCGGAGATTGTGATCATCACAGCTGGAATTGCTCGCAAACCGGGCATGAGCCGTGACGATCTGGTGAATACGAACGCAGGTATCGTGAAGTCCGTGTGTGAGAATGTGAAAAAATATTGCCCTGATTCTATTGTCATTATTCTAAGTAACCCTGTGGATGCCATGACCTATGCGGCTTACCAAACCCTCGGTTTTCCGAAAAATCGAGTGATTGGTCAGTCGGGTGTCCTTGACACTGCCCGCTACTGTACATTTATTGCGCAGGAGTTAAACGTGTCCGTAGAGGATGTACGCGGCTTTGTGCTGGGAGGTCACGGCGACGATATGGTACCACTTGTTCGGTATTCAAGTGTAGGTGGTATTCCAATCGATACCTTAATCCCTCCAGATCGTATTGACGCAATTGTGCAACGGACGCGTGTAGGCGGCGGTGAAATTGTAAACCTGCTCGGCAATGGCAGTGCCTATTATGCACCCGCAGCTTCATTGGTTCAGATGACTGAGGCCATTTTGAAGGACAAAAAACGTATTATTCCGGTGATCGCTTACCTCGAAGGTGAATACGGATATCATGATTTGTTCCTTGGTGTGCCAACCATTTTGGGTGGCAACGGCATTGAAAAGATCTTCGAACTGGAGTTGACTACGGAAGAAAAAGCAGCGCTGAATACGTCTGCAGATTCGGTACGTAATGTCATTTCCATCGTTAATATTTAAGTATGAAGACTTTTTGAACAACAATATTAAGAAAACCTCCCTAAACGCGGAGGTTTTCTTTTCTTTGGATAAGTTCCCCAGTATAATGAAGTGTGATATATCGCACAATGAATAGATGAGGAGGATGAAAATTTTGACAATGATTATGTATTTGCTCCATATCGTTGGAGCGCTGGCCATGGGATTTTATCTGGTCCTACCATTCGTGGTTGGTAAAATTCGTACATTGAGTTTGCCAGCACAAGAGGGAGCATTTGCGTCACTTCGTTCGTTAAACAGAATTGCGCAGTATGCACTTGTTATCCAGCTTCTTACAGGTGGTTATCTGATGACCAAGGGAGATTACTCTCACATTTGGATGACTGTTGTGGTTGTAGATCTTCTGGCTATTGCTGCCATTGGCGGAATTATGGGTAAACCGCTACGCCTCGCAGCAGAAGGTGTGAAAAATAATCGGGATGTTACACCGGAGCAAAGTAAAATTCGTACGTTCAGTACCTTGCTTGCCGTGTTCTTGCTCATCATGGTGTACCTGATGGTGGACAGACAAATTTTCTAAGAAATTAAAGGCAGGTTGCATACTGTTTTTCTGGACTGTACGTTGCGTTAAAGGTGAAGCGTTTGCACCTAGTCAGGACATGCAGTGTGAACAAGACCAGATATGCATTGCACCGAATATTACAGTAGGAAATAGTAGAGACCAAACAGACAGCCCTCAGGGGCTGTCTGTTGTTTTTTTGTTTAATACATAACAATTCCTGGTTATGACTAGCTCTTCACACGGATCCGCCCCACTTGCTTAGGGATACACTTTGAATGATGACCTCTTAATGATATCTGGACGTGTTTGTTTACATTTCCATAAAAGTGGTAAATAAGGATAAGTAGATACTGTGTCATAATCACTACCCACAGCCCAGAATAATCTGGTCGGTTCATGCCATCCTACAGAATGTGACTACTGTCGATTGAAAGACAAAGAATGACGTTGTATAACGTCGGAGTCTTACTATTCCATCTGTTCATTTTGAAAGGAGAATGTATAATGTCTAGCACTACATCCCAGAATCAAAAAACGATGCCTGCACAACATCAAGACCAGCGTCCAGGGATTGAATCTGAAATGACTCCTAAACCGGAATTTGAGAGACCGCAGTACAAGGCTGCAGGCAAATTACTGGACAAGGTAGCTCTGATTACAGGAGGGGACAGTGGTATTGGACGGGCTGTCGCTGTGACCTATGCGAAGGAAGGCGCCGATGTGGCGATTGTATACTTGAGCGAGCATGAGGATGCTAAGGAAACGAAGCGTCAGGTGGAACAAGAAGGGCGCAAGTGCATACTTATTGCAGGCGATATCGGTGATGTGAGTTTTGCCAAGAAGAGTGTCAAGCAGACGGTTGACGAGCTTGGTAAACTCGACATCGTTGTTAACAATGCCGCTGAGCAGCATCCGCAGCAGAATCTGGAGGATATCACACCAGAGCAACTGGAAAAAACATTCCGTACCAATATTTTCGGTATGTTTTATGTTACACAGGCAGCGTTACCACATCTGAAACAAGGCAGCACGATCATTAACACGACGTCGATTACGGCCTATCGAGGAAGCCCGACATTGCTTGATTACTCGTCTACTAAAGGCGCAATTACATCTTTCACCCGTTCTTTGTCCATGAATTTGATAGAGAAGGGTATCCGTGTAAATGCTGTGGCTCCTGGCCCGATCTGGACCCCATTGATTCCTTCGACATTCGATGAGAAAAAAGTGAGTGAATTCGGAGCGACTCAGCCGATGAAGCGTCCAGGTCAGCCGGATGAACTGGCACCCGCCTATGTATATCTGGCTTCTGACGATTCCTCTTATGTTAGCGGACAAGTTATGCATGTGAACGGTGGCGAAGTCGTTAACGGATAAGTGGTTACTGGTACAAGTGCACTTACAAGATGGACAAGAATAAGCTAGCTAAAAAATA
>JAFWEX010000090.1 GCA_017512705.1 Paenibacillus sp. | reverse complement strand
TTGTATTGCTTCATTTTGATCCTTAGATGAAACTCTTATGTAACCGTAATGTCTAATCTCACTCATACTGATCATCCTTTACTATGTTGTTAAGGATATTATATCCAATTTATGTCAAAATCTTCGCTAGCACTTTTGACACATTTCATATTAATTTTTAAACCATTTGAAACATTTCATAAACACTTTTGACAGACACTAACTGAGTCTTTCAAAAAGTATACTTTTAGCCACACCTTTTCAATCGTAGGCACGTACCAATATGGTACTGAAACAATATCGGAAAATTACGAAGTCCCTTGGGACAGTGTGAGCCTGTCTTAGAAATTCATCTCTGTAACCGAATTCTGACTGAAACGACAAATAAACCAAACTTTCAAAACACATTCAGTGAGAGAATCTTACGTCAGAAAATCTCGAAAATCTCCCTCTTTATACACTCACATTAACGATCGAACCTACTCGCTCCAACAGCAAAAACTCTTTCTCCACACTTTCAATAAAATACGTTTTCTCGCCTAACACAATCACATCATGCTGCAACAGCGGCACTTCGCTTTTAAAATAGATGACGTTATCCATTCCACGAAATGCCCCTTTATAATAAAACATCGTAATCGTATCCCTCTCTTTCTCGAAAGTGCTTATGTATATCTAAATTTACATCTTCATTTCATTGTATACTATACTATTTACCCTCCCTCAATCCGCATCATCATTAAAACACAAAAAACCTCAGACCCTGTAATCGCCAGGCCTGAGGCTGATGAACTCTATTTGAAAATGCGTTGAGAGAACTGGTAGAGACCGCTGTTCCAAACGGATGGCTCATGTCCGCCTACATCTTGATACCAGATGTGCGGTACATTCATGCTGCTGAGGCCATTTTTAAAGTTCTGGCTAACATACAGCAAATTATCACTTCCTCCGCAGGAGATCCAGAGTAATTTTAGTTTGCTTGCTGCCTGTGCAGGATTTGTAATCAACTGGTTCACAGGCTTCGTATTTGGAGCTGCCGAGAAGGCTCCTACCCAAGCAAAGGTATCCAGATTCTTCAAACCAAAGTTAAGGGATTGTCCACCACCCATGGACAGACCAGCCAGTGCTCGGTTATTTTTATCCTTATACACCGGATAGTTCGCCTCAATATGAGGAATGAGGTCTTTCAGCAGATCTTGTTCGAATCGTTCAAACGCGGCTACCTTGTCTGGTGCAAAAATATCCCCTACCGGACGATCATCCTTCATTGCGCGTCCATTCGGCATAACCACGATCATCTGAGACAACTTGCCTTCGGAATATAGGTTATCCAGTATGTTTTTCGGTTTCATTGCATTTGCCCACTCATACTCGTCCCCACCAATTCCATGCAGGAGATACAGAACGTTATACTTCTTGTTCGGTGAGTAGCCTGGTGGCGTATACACCATTGCTTTACGTGCATTGCCAACGGTAGTAGAATTATACGTAATTAGATTCATATTGCCATGTGGGATATTGTTCCGATAACCATCATAACCTGGAGGAGCAGGCACAACTTGACTGTTAGCGAGAGCATTTTGTCCATCCTGGACCGCAGTATTCTCTGTTCCCAGATCTACGACAGCCTGAATGGGAGCTGGAGCTGCACCTTCATTCAAGTCGGCAGCCGACACCATCGTTGGTACAAGAAGCGCAGCAGTAATGGAAAGGCTTACAATACGGGACATCCGTTTTTTCATCAATATCATTCTCCTTTAACTTTGAATTATAAAAAGTGTACGTATCTTGCAGTGTAGCTCTTCAACTTCAACTCAGGATTGAAAGCCCTTACACAATAAAATGAAGTTCCTCCCTTCCAGGCATATGAAGTTCCTATCTTACTGTTTAGGCAAGTACATAAACAAACATGAATCGCATAAATTTTACAAACAATTCCAATTACATCTCCATTATAACACCTCTTAAAAGATATACATCATCAAAAAACTTCAATAATCATACCTTTTACTTCGAAAAATATATCTTATTTTAGGATGTACTGTATGATCCTGTCCCTCCCACGGTCTGTCGATCGTTATACTTCTATTACATTTATCCAAAAAAAGTCCCAGCTCTCTATTAGAGAAGCCGAGACTTAGGACAACCTTATTCACTAATGAGCTGACATCGGTTGGATGTTCTCCGCACCATCGGACAAAGACTTCTTATCATGCATAAACAAGCTGAATAACAATCCTAGTAAGCCAATAGCCGCAATCACTGCTGCGTAGATCGGCACCGAGATCAGCCCGGTATGCGTAATCGCAAACCCACCAATATAAGCGCCAGCCGCATTCCCTAGATTAAACGCCGAGTGACTAGATGTCGTCGCGAGCAATGGTGCTTCACGCGTCATATTCATAATACGGATCTGAAGTCCCGGCATAATCCCAAAGGCTGCAACCCCCCACAAGAATATGGTGATAACTGCGAGAACCGAATTGTGCAGTGTCAGCGTTAATGCAGCCAAGAGCACGGCAAGTATACCAAAATTAACGATGAGTGAAGGCATGAGTTTCCAGTCGGCCAGACGGCCGCCAACCATATTGCCTAATGTAACACCAAAACCCAACAGCACCAGAATCCAGGTTACATTCTGTTCAGCAAAACCACTAATATCCACCAGCATCGGTGTAATGTAAGTGAAAACGGCGAACAGACTACCGCAGCCCATAGCTCCGATGAGCAGTACCAGTAATACTTGTGGACGAATCAGATTGCGGAACTGTTGTCCCAGGTTAGCTGGTGTTCCTTGCGGAATAACCGGAATGAAACGAATAATACCAAACAGAGAAATCACACCTAAAATAGTGATAGCCCCGAAAGAAGAACGCCAGCCTAGCTGTTGGCCGATAAATGTACCAAACGGAACGCCAATGATATTAGCGATGGTGAGTCCGGCGAGCACTACCGACACAGCTCCAGCCCTCCGATCTGGCGTTACCAGTTTAGTAGCCATAATTGAACCTACTCCGAGGAATGTGCCATGAGCAAATGCTGTCAAAATACGCGCTGAGATCAGCAATCCGTAAGTAGGCGCAATAACGGACAACGCATTGCCGATGATGAAAATACACATCAGCAGTACTAACAGTTTTTTCTGCGGAATCTTGTGTGTGAACACCGTTAGAATAGGTGCACCCACAGCTACGCCGAGAGCGTAGCCCGTGATTAGCTGACCCGCTTGCGGAATGCTTACGTTCAGATCATTAGCCACATTAGGCAACAAACCCATGATTATAAATTCAGTCATGCCAATGGCAAATGCCCCTATCGTCAAACATAACAACGATAAAGGAAACGCCTTTCTATGACCTGGTTCTAAAGCCTTTGCAGTATGCTCGCGCTCTGCCGATTCACCCGTTGAAGGGTCGAAGTTTGTCTTGCTCATGATGATTTCTATTCTCCTGTCCGTCATATGTCTTTCATATGTCTGTTGTTTTACTCTAGTTTCTGAATGGGTTAATCCGACTGCACAGCGCCACCTGTTGCTTTAAGCCATAATGCCTCATTGAGATGGTCAAAGATATCTCTCATCGCAAGCTTGTCCTGCCAATGTGAAGGAATACCATTCCGCCCGTAATACGCACCTGCCATTTGCCCATATACAGCACCCGTTGTATCAGCATCATCGCCTAGATTGACCGCTAGAAGTGCTCCGTCCGAGAAACTGGAGGATTTCGCGAATGCCCAGAGCGCGGCTTCCAGAGAACGCACGACGTAACCACTGCCTTGAATCTCAGGAGGTTCTTTACGGTGATAGGATCCCATGACTACCTCTTCAATAGCAGGTGAAAAAGAGGCTTCTGCACTCGACCGCCACCGCTTCATCGTCTCCGGGGATAACATTGTAGCCTTATCGGCTCCATGAAATCCCGCCACAAGTACGGCTGCCAGCACTTCGCAAGCCTCCACACTTTCTGTCGCGGCGTGTGTTGTACGGGAACTTAGGCCTGCGTAGCGAATCGCCTCCGCCGGTTCATTCGCATAAGCCATAGCAATCGGAGCAAGTCTCATAATAGAGCCATTGCCCGCTGCCATAGGGTCAGTTGATCCACTATAGGGTTCGCCAGTGCGAACAAACCGTTCCAGTGCACTTCGCGTAGCTCCGCCAATATCAAAGCAGTCTCCGGTACTACTCATATATCCGACTCTGTACCAGTTCGTATATCTGCGCATCTGATCGTCAGGGTCAAAACGCTGCTGTCGCACCAAACTTTCCGCCAAACATAGAGCCATAGAGGTATCGTCAGTCCACTCCCCCGCTTTTAATCCAAACACTCCGCCGCCTACCATATCTGTAACAGGCTCAAAAGTCCCCGGACTGCTGAATTCAACGGTGGTGCCTAGCGCATCTCCTACGGCAAGCCCAATCAGACATCCATCAAAACGATCTTGTTGCAGCATGCTCATTCATCTTTCACTCCTCATCCTTACAACTCATGGCTTCAATATATTTCCGTTACACTATTGCACAACACTTCCAAACCCTTTAACTCATGAAATACACTTAGCACATTCTTTCATGACTTCACGAACGTATTCACTTATTTTCCCACATCCATCCATCTGGCGTAAAGTGAATTCAATATCAGGCCGCCAACCCGAATCTTATGCTTTCCATACACTCCCTCCTGTGCCTTACCAAAACAAAAAACAGCGTATTATCCTCTTATCAGGAAACACGCTGTTCACAGGTATCACGATTCATTCATAATGGAGTTCACCGATGCGTACACCATAGGCAGAAAGCCTTCGGAAGGCTCACCTACAGGTGCATCAATGTGGAAAATGAAATCCGTGCCGTCCAGTTCTTTCACGATGAAATACTGCGTTTTCTTATCGTTCTGAGACATCATGAACAGTTTTGCCTCTTTCATCGGTCCGTTGCTGAGCTGCTCAGACGTTAACTCCTTAACCTCTCCTGTCTGGGACAACTCTTCCTTGGCATCCATTCTCAGTTCATCCCGCTTGAAGTCTGAAGACAACTTCTCAATCTCAACCTTATACGCAGGATCGATCTTCATCGTTAACTCATGATCTTCCGCATCAAACGCCATAGGATCAAAAATATATAGTGAATATCCTTTGGCTTGCGCCAAGGTTACGGGCCGCTTTTCAGTTATTCCTTCCACGGTTACTTCAAGCTCCGACGTTGTTGGACGATCTGATATAGCAGTGTTTCCCCCACCAGCACCTGTGTTACCGTCGTCAGCACCAGACGCGATCTTGGTGATCTCAGTAAGTACAAGCTGTTTGGTTGACGCATCAAGGATTTTCTCCACATATTTAAATCGAACAGAATCCTCGTCATCAATATCATCCAGTGACTTCTGCAGATCTTCGCTCACCTGAAATGACATCGCTTCGCCATCTACCCGAATCTCAATAGTATGGGGATCGGCCCACCCGGTCAGAATGCCCTCTGCTTCAATGACATCTTTTGCTTCCGGCTGTGGCTCTGGCGCTGGTGCCGTCTCCTTCGTGTTGTCCACAGTAGGCTGGAGCGCAGGTGCGCTATTCCCACAAGCCACAAGCGAGAATCCCATAAGCAGAACCAATAATGTGGTGCTGACCTTTAGTGTTTTCCCTTTTCGCATATGAACACCTCCGTTAGCTTATACGCAATGCTGCTTGTCCATGTTACTTCCCATCGTTTAATTATACTTACACGGAAGACAGACAGCTCAATCACGTCACGCAGGTACCGACCCACCGGCCTTCCTGTTTTATCCTACTTGATCCAGCTTCACCAACTGTGCGTGAGCAGCGTTGAACGCTTGTGTCTGCAGGTTGAATTGTTTTCGTACTTCAGCCAGCTTGGCATATTCTTCATTCCGTGTACGAATGGCCCGTTTAATTTTAACGAGATTGGGATTCGCGCTTGTCCGCATCAGACTATACAGTTGCTCTTCAGCATCTAAGCTATGCTCATAAGAAACCACAAACAGCTCAAATGTTTTGGCTCTTGCTTCATATTGCTCCAGCACCTTTTCCGCATGTGCAAGCGTCTCTTCCTTCTCAATCGTAAGCTCTTTCAGTGAGTGGCGCAGCACTTCCGTTTGCTCCCCTGTCTCTTGCATGGCCTTGCTGGCCTGCCCGAGTAACGTTCTTCTTTGCTGTATATGAGCTTCCGCTTGATCAAGCAGAGCTTCGATGTCACTGTTTTTATTTTTGCCATTGCTTAAGATTGATTTGTATAATGCCATGTCTTCTTTTTCATAACGTATCAATTCCTTCAGACTCTTGCCGATCTCCTGGTCACTCTCGACCAATCGATTAATCTGGTTAGCCGCAGGTTCCTGAGGCTCTCCGCACCCGCTAAGCAGGAACATCAGCAGTACACTGCATGCTGCAAGCGCCACCTTTTTACCACTTATCACCATATATTCTTCCTCTCTTGCCTAAACCGATTAAAGTTCTACTATGATACTTTACAGACGGGTATCTCCGCTGAAATTAACAACCCAGTGTGCATTCGGCTCGTACACTTCGAACTCATAACCCCGGTCTTCCAATAGTGTCATAATACTTGGCAGTGCCTGAACCGTCTGTTCCCGCTCGTGCATCAAAATAACTTCTTTATCTCTGTGCACGCTGTTGCTCACCCTAGCAATAATTTTGTCCGGGTGACCTGCATATTTCCAGTCCAGTGAATCCGTCGTCCAGTCCCACATTTTGAAGCCTGCCGCAGCAATATCTCCTCGGAAAGCCTCGCCAATCTGCGGGCTGCTTCCATATGGGGCACGGATGAGATGAGGCTTGTATCCAAGCAGTTTCTCGACCATCTTCTGCTCTTTTTTGTACTCATTCACGAAGCCAGCAGAGCCTCCGCTCTTGTATAGCTTATTATAGTTATGTGTCATGCTGTGGAGCCCTGGATAACTGCCTTCCTTGTACAGACGTTTCACAGCATCCGAGTATTCATTCAACTGATGTCCAACCATGAAGAAAGTCGCCTTCGCCTCATGTTGTTTCAAAATATCCAGCAACTGATCTGTATATTTGCTTGGTCCGTCGTCAAATGTTATGTATGCCACTTTACGAACCTGTCCGAGAAACCGCGCTGGCTCCTCCTTCGCCTCAGGGGTGAGCTGGATCATGCCGAGCTTGGCAGGTTGTTCAATGACAGCAATAGGTGGCGGAGCAATTAGTGTCTTAATCCAATGAGTCATACCGATGAATGCATATGTCAATCCCGCAACAAGCAGCACCAGCAACATAAGAGCTACACTTAACCTGCCGTAGCGGATTTTTCGTCTTCTTTGATGGGTTTGTTTGCGACTTACGCTGTGAATAACATTTCCATAATCTCGCGTTGTTTCTTGTTGTACTCTCACGAACTGGCCACTTCCTAACTTTCATTTTTTCCCGATGAATGGAATATTCTCTCGAATCATGTCTATATATAGAAGATTAATAGAAAATCGGGTCCTGTGAATGACAGAATAGTTACAAGCCCGGTTACAATCTGCTTATCTCTTGTCCATTTTTCATCTAAATTGTCTTGCTTCGTAATCATCTTCCCTGCATGGGTCTTCTCCTGTATAATGAGGTGATTTAGGTTATCTTATTTTTGAGAAGGAGTTACACCTATGAGAAGCATAAACCGTGCCGGCAGATCTATCTATTTGTTATTCGTTGTCGGCATTATCGCCATTTCATTCTCCTCTATTTTTGTACGCTGGTCTGACGCAGATGTTGCGGTCATTGCGATGTATCGTCTGTTCTTAACCAATCTGCTTATGTTGCCTTTTGTCTGGCCGCACAGGCATGAGATGATGCGCCTGAATTTTCGTCAATGGGTTTTGCTGCTTGCTTCCGGCGTAATGCTTGCACTGCACTTCCTGCTCTGGATGGGGTCACTAAGATTAACGAGTGTCGCCAGTTCAACTGTGATTCTCGCCTTGGAGCCGATTCTGATTCTGGCAGGTTCGGTATGGCTGTTCAAAGCAAAAATCAATCGCATGATGCTGATCGGTATGGGCATCGCCCTGTTCGGTTCAATCATCATTGGTGCAGGAGATTTTCAGGTGGCAGGCACTGCGCTGCAAGGGGATATTCTCTCGTTATTTGGCACCATGGCGGTGGCGGTACACATGCTACTGGGTCAATTTTTGCGAGCAGGTCTAAGTGCATTTTCGTATAACTTCTGGGTGTTTCTCGTCGCCGCCTGCACGTTCGCCTTGTACAATCTGGCTATGGGGCATCCGTTCGGCGGGTATGCGGCTTCCGAATGGGGAATCTTCCTGTTGCTTGCCATCGTTCCTACGATCTTTGGACATTATCTCTCTAACTGGCTGCTGCAATATATGAACGCTACGACGGTATCTATGGGTGTTCTCGGAGAGCCGGTGTTCTCTTCCTTGCTGGCTTGGGTGCTGCTGGGTGAATCACTGAGTACGCTTCAAATGTCGGCAGGTGTCGTCATTCTGTTCGGGGTATGGGTATTTATCCGTTACGGTAAAACAAAGCCTCAGCTTATCCCGGATGATGCTCCACTCGTCGCTCCGGCTCCAGTTGAACCTAAGACCGTGTAGCGATATAGCGAGATATAGCGACATTGCAGCATTTCGATATAGTGACATCATGACATAGCGGTATCTAATCCACTTTTGTTAGATTGCTATCGAGTTCACGACTGTGAAGTAAAAAGAGTGCACTGGAGCCTACTATAGCTAGGTTCCGTCTGTATATTTGAAGAAATATTACATTTAAGGGCGGTGTATTGTTATGAAAAATATTGTATCCATGCGCTGGCTGCTCGCCAGAATGTATGAACCTGACGTAGCTATCGTGGATTGTCGCTTTTTACTTGGACAGCCCGAAGCCGGTCAACAAGCCTATGAAGCTGGACATATCCCAGGCGCGGTCTACCTTGATCTCGAAAAAGATCTCTCCGCTCCGGTAACAGAGCATGGCGGACGCCATCCACTCCCTGATCCAGCTGCACTTGCGAGCCGTCTTGCCAGAGCGGGCATCGGTTCCAATAACCGCATCATCGCCTATGATGATCAAGGCGGCATGAACGCCTCGCGTCTGTGGTGGCTGCTGCGTTATATGGGACATGAGCAAGTCTATGTCATGGATGAGGGTTTCTCTGCTTGGCAGAATGCCAAATTCCCTGTTACGACCGATGTGCCGGTGCAGATTCCATCTTCGTTTGAGGTGAATGTCCAGCCGCAGATGCTAGCAGGTGTAGAGGATGTACAGCAAGCTTCCGCAAGCGGGAGTGCCGTACTGATCGACTCTCGTGATGCCCGCCGCTATGCGGGACTAGAGGAACCGATTGACGCCAAGGCCGGACATATTCCGGGAGCGTTGAACTATTTTTGGAAAGACGTGCTTGATGCAGATGGACGCTGGTCTGGTGTTGAGACATTGGAAGAGCGGTTCAGTAAATTGGACAAGGATGGTTCCATTATTGTGTACTGCGGCTCAGGTGTATCTGCCTGCCCGAACGTAATTGCACTAGAAGAAGCGGGATTCTCGAATGTGAAGCTGTATTCCGGAAGCTGGAGCGACTGGATCAGTTATGAGAGGAATCCTGTGGCGACCAAAAGTGAATAACGTGAAAGAACCCGCGAATTCGCGGGTTCTTTTGTTTGTGACTATATTTTTAGTGGCTGTCGCCGTGTGCCGCTTTTGGTGTTCCCTAACAGATGGCATAACAATTTCACCTGATGGCTCTAACCTTAGAGGGCCTGTCTTATTTCAAAAACCCGGCATTCACAATACCAAACTGAATTTTGTCGGAATAATCCATATCCATGTTCGTATTCGTCACTACCAGTTTAAGCTTGTTGACCCCTTTTACATTAACGTCGAAAGAAATGGGCAATGTTCCTTTTTCTACAATCTCAGAGGTATAAAGCAGTTTGTCATCGCCGTATACCTTCAGCACGGCATGGGCATGAACGGAAGAACGGCTGTCATAATGTAGCACAAAACTTCCTTTGAAATCTTTATACTGCTGATTAAGCAAATACTCGCGTTCGGATTCCAGTCCGTAAGTCGCACCCGTCCCTGTGCCTTTCAGCTCAAACAATAAACCATTAGCGTAATTGGAACCTGTACTATCCTTGTCAGACTCCTCGTTCCAAGGCTTAATGACATTGCCCTTGTAATTTCCCCATGGTTCTCTTCCCCACTGATAACGCTGGGATTCGCTGAAGTAATCCAAACGGCTCAAGGCAACATTATAATCGCCTGCGTTCACTTTACCGACGTAGACACTATTTTGGGGGCCATCCCATTTTACACTGCTATTAAATGCTTCACCCACGGCTCTTACCGGAAGATAGGTCGTTCCATTGTACACCAGCGGCTCCAGGGTTTTTCCTTTCTCATCCTTGGCATGCACTAGCTTGCCGTCCACATAAATCTTTGTGTTGTTGAAATAGGCATCGATCTGCTTTTTGATCGGCGCAGCGAACGTCGTAACCGATGATGTCAGTAACGTTGCAGCCATAAAGCCTGTTGCGAAATAAAGTGCCTTTTGCTTAACTGATTTCTTGCTCATGATGTTCATCCTCCAGTATTGTCACAACAATTGTTTTTACATCTATCTTTATCGGTGTCGAGGAGGATAAACTTTAATGATAAGCAAGCTGTAAGCAGGTTATTGACCTAAGAGATTCGATTTTTAAACTCAACAGGCGTCATGTCCGTCACCTTCTTGAATACCTTCGTAAAATAGCTGGCCTTATCACACAACATATTTGAATTTATTTTAGCGGAATCTTCATTTCTAACTCTTCTATATAATTTTTAACGATCTCCCCATTGGTATCTCGCTTGAACGCGCCATTCGCTGCACCGGGTACTTCCATCTCAGGGTAAAATGGTTTAATCGTTATAGATTTAGCATTGCTATGAATCGGGCTTAATACAACGTCATAATACATTGCTTTGGATGGGTTGTTTTGATCTGTACCAAAGGCTGTCAAGTAATCCAGACGACGCCCGCTGTCGTCCACAAACTCGTACATGATTCCGGACGGTTGTTCTGAATCATTCCCCTTTTCAATCAGTTGGATACGAGTGGAAGATGATGTAAGATTCATTTTACCAAGCTCAAGGGTTATATTATCGGCCTGTTTGGTCAGAGTCTTTTTTACTACCACTGGTTTGCCTACTGCCTTCTGCATGGGAAGTTCTATGATGTAAGGTTCATCCACGCCTTCCAACTTCACTTTTAACTTAAGCTGGAACTTTTCTGGGAAAGCGTAACCTTTCCCGCCTAACCAGGAAGCATCTGTAATCTTAATACGAACACTTTCCGGAGTATCTCCAGGTCCCCACCCCAGATTAGGCCTTTGCCCCAGTACTTTACCGCCAAGCTCCATGATCGATTTCCCGTTAATAAATACGTCTATGGATTGAAGACTTCCGTGTTCAATTTGGCCACTCCCTTCATCTTTTGTACCACTGTATACGAAACTGCCATTTACTTCTTTGCCGCTTCGGTCGAGGGAAATATCAATCAGGTTTCCATCGAAATTTGCTTTTGTCATCTCAAGAGTAATGCCACTCTGGGTGACTCGAATATTTTTCGCTTTACTCACAGCTTTTCCTTTCTCTCCACTAGCTTGGGCTGCTGCAGCATCAACATGTGTTGTTTGGTATCCCCAAGCGCCACCTCCAACGAACAAACCTGTTGCCAAAGCAGATACTGCAATAATTTTAGATGTTTTTTTCATCGTTAACTTCTCCTCTTATTGTGATGGATTCTCGTATAGTTTCTGTATTGCCGCTTGATCAACCGGAAGGGTGATCTCCAGCTCTTTGATATAATGTTTAATGACTTCTCCGCGCTCGTTTAACTTGAATTTTCCTGAAAGGGATGAAGGTTTCTCCATTTCAGGTATAAAAACTTTTAGTTTGACAGAGGGAGTAGCCACTGTGAAACGTTCAAACAACAGATCATAGTGAAGCTCTCCTCCCATAGGGTTAGTGTCATACGCACCATATCCACCAATCAGACCTAGTATATTACCCTGGTCATCCCACAGCTCAAATCCGAGCTGTTGCTGCCACTTCTGGGTTTTTGGACCACTGGAGACCACATTTAACCATACTTTGGTTGTAATGGGTGTAAACTGAATTTTGCTCAGTGTCAGCTTGTGCTCTTTCCATTCCTTCGACTTTTGAGTATTCGAAATTACTTTGGCCTGATGTTCTCGCACCGGAAGTTCCAACACAAACGGCTCATCTACTCCCTCCAGACCGACCTGAACGGTTAGCGTAAATGTATCAGGAAGTTCTGATGCGGACTGCTTGGGCGAAGAACGTGGCGTAAGTTCATAAATAGCTGTATTGGGGTCGGAAGTCGGTTTTGCTCCCAGCCCTATATTCCATCCACTTTCTCCCCGATGGATGGAATGACCATCAATCTCAACATCAAATGAATGAATGGCTCCTTTAGGATATATCGGCTGTGTTCCATTTCCTGTAGAAACCTGATCAAGGATACCGCCGCTTAACTTTTCTCCTTCACGAGTAACCACCATGGAAAGCCGTGTACCATCGTATATGAGTTCTGGGATACGCAGAGTAATTCCATCATGCGTAGCACTTACTCCCACAACATCGGCAATCTGACGCTCTCCCAATGTTTGCAGACCTAAGTCGTCGGCCAACTTAAACAGACTGCCAATTAGCGGAATGCTTTGCAAGGATGCCGCTAAGGCTGGGGATAAAGCGGCACCGCCCAGCAAGCTGCCCATGGTAAAAATCATTACCGCTGCAGCTGTCAACATCATACGGCGAATTTGAGGCATGACGCGAGCAATCTTTACTCGTTGACTGCGTTCTTGCATCGGGAGAGTTTCCAGAGTGGCATATACCTCTTCTTGGCGGCGTCGGATTAAGTCTGGAACCTTACTCGCATCCTTCTTCCCCAGCTCCCGGAGCTGCTGATCAAGATCATGGTTATTCATACGCCACTCTCCCCTTCCCAATTTCATTGATCTGCTTAGCAAGCACCCCTCGAGCTCTGTGTAATCGAGCTCTGACAGCTCCTTCTGACAGTTCAAGTACACTTGCTATTTGTTTGATCGACAAATCCTGATAATAGAACAGATGAACAACCAAACGTAACGATTCGTCCAGATTCTCCACGGCTTCTCGCAAATCATGTTGTCGACTATTCACAAAATGCTGTTCATTGCTGCCTGTCTCTGTATGCTCAGGCAGCTCCGCCATGACGATGGTTCGTTTGCGCATACGTAGTACTTGATTACATTCATTAATTAGAATGCGAATAAGCCACGTTTTGAAATAAGCAGTCTTTCGTAACCCGGTGATGCTCTTATACGCTTTCAGTGTTGTTTCCTGAAGAACATCCGCGCAGTCTTCATCCCGTCCCACAATGGACTTGGCCAAACTGTACAGCTCGGGTTCCAGCCTCCGGAACAGCTGAATAAATGCTTCACGATCCCCCTGCTGTGCTCGTTTGACTTCTTGTTCCATAGTTTGATGCACGAATTTCATCTCCTTCTGAGGGCCCTCTATAGAATTAGATGGACAAGTACAGCAAAAGGTTATATACAACGTAAAAAAATTTACGATATACAGAAAAATGACAAAAGAAAGGGCTGTCTCAAAAGCCCTTAAAAACACACATCGGCGAAGAGAATGAACACCGATACGTCCTAACGGAATTCAGCCTATAGACTTAGTTGGATTCCTTCCAAGGCTTGATACAAGAGATCTTCTCACGTTCTATACTCAATTCCAGGAGGACAATCGCCTCTAGAGGCTACATTAAAACAGGAGGGATCAACTTGAAAAAAGGCAGCACCAAACTATTATTGCAATATATCATATGGACTTTCCTCATCACTTATTGTTCATGGGGAATTCTAATCTTAGCCAGCCAGATAGGACTGTTAGAACTAAGAACTCCCTTGGGCATGCTGTTGCTTACAATCGGTGGGAACGGACCACCTCTTGCTGCATATTTTATTTTGAGACATTATAGGAAAATATCAGGATTCAAACCTTTCATCAAAGAAGCTTTTGCAGTCAAACAGCCGCTTATGGCATACATTATCGTGTTTATATTCACCACTGCGTATTTCGGTATTCCCGCACTACTAGGAGGTATCACTTCAGATCTCCCTGTATATATGGCCGTATTGTCTATTCCAATTATGATCATCGGAGGCGGGCTGGAAGAATTGGGGTGGCGTTATATTCTACAACCGCTGCTTGAGAAGAAAATTGGATTTTTTAGAGCAGTCCTTGTTACAGCTATGATCTGGGCTGTATGGCATCTCCCACTTTTTTTTATTAAAGGAACCAGTCAATATAACTGGAATTTCGGACTATTTACCCTTATGGTTATTGGATTATCGTTTGCATTGGCAGTCATCTACCGCTTGAGTAAAAGCATCTGGCTATGTATTTTATTTCACAGTCTAATCAATGCTTTTTCCGCCTCTTGGGTTATGGACGAACGTCTATTTATTAAACTCGTAACTACCATTGGAATAATAACGATTGCTCTTGTATTGTTATTTATAAAACGTGGCAAAGAAAAACACATATTAGATATAATGGAGAATACGAAAAAAGTAATGCCTTAGAAGAGGTGAACAATTATGCCGGAGTCATACCATGATATATATTCCAACCCGCAGTTCCCAAGCAGCATTTTTAATATCGACCGTAAGTATACTGCTGCACTTTTGTCTGCCCCGGACGACAAACAACAGGAGATGATTGCGGAACAACTGGTCGGTCCAGATTATGCACTTCATCTGCTCCTCGCTGCTGCAGCTGCACAGCAGCTGGCGGTAGAGTGGACTGAAGCAACAAAGCACTGGTCACCGCCGCTCACCCTCGATCTATCCAAGTGCTCCATCGACTGCGCTGATGAGTGTGTTCAAATCCCCAAGCAACGACTGCTTCGCTTCTGGTTTTACTCCGAAGATGTTCCTGAGGACTGGAGGGAAGGATACAGCGATCGTTTTTTCGATCTAACTGTGACGATTGATGCAGATTCCCTGATCATTCAGCATACTAGCGGACCCAGCCGATAAAAAAGCAAAAATCCTCCGTTAAGGAGGATTTCAGGCGATGCTGGTTAGAATTATGTCATCGTTAACGTTTATAACGGAACCTTCATTTCCAGATCTTCAATATAATTTTCAATGATTCCCCATGCTCATTAAGTTTAAATTTTCCAGAAACGACTGAAGATATCCATTTCGTTTCAATCAAAAAATAAGAGGCCGGGTTGACTCACCATATGGTTGAGTTCCCAGCCCCTGCCTATGTATATGTTTGTTTATAAAATGTACAGACCTTAAGCAACACTATATCAGAAAGCAAAGAAACAGTCTATATTTTCAGACGGGATTCCTCTATATTTATGATGCTGGCCGGCGAATCCAATGGAAATAGGAGCATCGAGCATGAGAATGGAAATGGATAGTCATATTACTTATATTGAATTAAAGGAATATGTGCAGCGTGTTTTTGGCAGTAGTTATCATCTGGCTGAACAAACAAAATCACAAGGCGGTGCGCAAAAAGCCATCTACAAAGTTATATGCACAAACGGTTTTGCTTGTATGCTGTACGTTTGGGATATTTCTTCCAACTATTTTCAAGAAGAGCTGTTGAGTGAGCCTACTTTTCAGTCCTCTTACGGAAGTTCTCTTTTCACTATGAATACGGATTTTCTCCACAACCATGGAATTCGTACACCTGCCTTGTATGATCTCAATAATGACCGAAAACGGCATCATTTCGACTTTGCCCTGGTTGAGTACATTGAAGGAAAGACAGCTGAAGACTATTTTCAACATACAGACTCGATAACCAAGGAACGGTTATTTCAACGGATCGGAGACATGGTATCCGGGATGCACCAAATAGAACGAAATATGTACGGAAAAGTCCACAATCCTAATCATAAGGAAACGACATGCTCCAAATTGAAGCTAATCGATGCTGCAAAATCTTTAACGTATGCCTCCAAATATCTGCTGCGTGTAAAAGAAAATTACAAACAGCTGTTGGAGAAATTATACGAATTGGAGTCGCAAATTCAACCTCGCAGCCGTTATCATTTTATTCATGATGAGCTTGGGCCAAATCATATATTAGTGGATCATCAGATGCAACCATGTCTCATTGATATTGAGGGGGCAGGATTTTTCGACCTTGAACATGAACACAGCTTTATTGCGCTGCGTTTTGGCGAATTTTATCGATATTTTGAGCAAAAAAATCTCGATCCCATCCGAATGTCATTTTATCGATATTGTCATCATTTATCCTTAGTGGCAGGAGGCCTCAAGCTGCTTCATCGACAATTTCCAGATCAGCAGTTCGCCAGAAACCTCGCTGCCTATCACTCAAAACAAGTAATAGAGATGCTTACAGAGATACGGTAACAGGCTAACATAAGAACATGAAAAGAAAGCCCGGCGTAAATCGTCGGGCTTCTTAAATAAGTATTAGACTGAAGTGCTCCGTCATCTCTTCATCCTTTTCAAGCATTTTCAAAGTATTTGAAAAATCGGATGGTCTCTTCGTAATCCGCTTCATCAGCATATATTCCTGTCATCTGACCAAGAGCTAAGGCAAAGTCCACATATCCATTCGCTTTCGCTGTAATGATATTGTTGTGCACCACATACGTGTCAGAGTGGGTTGTATCATTACTTGTGTGTTGCTTCCCTTCCAGAATCCCCGCTTGATTAAGTAGGTCTACACCAGAACATATTGCCCCAATAAATTTACGATCTCCTTCTAACATTTGCAGCAGTGTAATCACCTGTTTATTTTGCTGAAGTTCACGGATATCTCCTCCTGGAACGATCAACACTTCAATATCACGGTGATCTACCTCATCCATGGAATGATGTGGTGTAACAATCAAGCCTTCATAAGACTTCACTGGGTCAGATGTCATTCCGATCGTTATGATATCCCCTTTGGTTTTCAGGAGGTACGTGGCCAGCATAATTTCAAAACTTACATATCCGTCATAGATCATGACATGTGTATTCATAACACTCACCTGCTTTATGTATTGTAATGTGCCTAGCTCTATAGCTGCATAGCAAAATCTCTATTTTCAAGCATATCACATGGATTTAGATGATGAACATTTAGGTTACATTGACTAGCCACATTATTTTTTTACAAATTTTGATAGAAAATGATTGTATTCTCGTGCATTTGTGATATGATATCGTCAAATAAATAACATTTAAAAACAATTATGAAAAATAATTACATTTAATTGTTGTTATTTTGCCCCTCAATCATTCTTAGACTCAGTTTATTGAAAGCGATTACAACAAACAACCGGACATATTATAGCTCTGTTGTCACTCCATCATCTTTACGTTACAAGTCCGCTCTCCACACCGCTTCCTTTGGATCCGGGTCATAGCTGTCTACTTGCCGCACTGTACACAATACCTTGCGTGCAAGTCTTCTAGCTTAAGCCATATAAGGCATCATGAACTACAGATTCCACTATTCATCACAAAAAAGGGAGGTGTCATGAAGAATACTTAACCGTATCAAGCTTCTGTTTCAGCTCTCGCATCACGCTCTTTCAACATCTCATTGTCTACAATACAAATTGCGATAACACACTAATCCAATGGAGGCGAACGTATGATTCGTAAACCACTAGCTCTGCTAATGTCGTTAATTCTTGTTTTTGTCATGATGCCGATGGAATCAAGCCATGCAGCCAACTCGGCTGTCGCGAAGACGCCTGTTAATGCCAACCCACTTGTTGATCACAAGTTGGGAGCCGATCCGTATGTGCTTGTCCATAACAATCGCGTCTATGTTTACATGACTGGAGATACGTACTTGTACAACAACGATGGCTCTGTGAAAGAAAACAACTACGGCACCATCGGCAGAATCAGCGTAATCTCCTCGTCTGACATGGTGAACTGGACCGACCATGGCTACATTCCAGTAGCCGGTGCGAACAATGCGAACAATGGACAAGGTATTGCCAAATGGGCAAGCCAATCGTGGGCTCCAGCAATGGCAAAAAAAACAATTGGCGGCAAAGATAAATTTTTCTTGTATTTTGCCAACTCAGGTGCAGGGATCGGTGTTCTGACTGCAGATTCTCCAATTGGGCCGTGGTCTGATCCAATCGGACGGGCGCTTGTTACTCATGGGACGCCTGGTATGTCGGGTGTAACTTGGCTCTTTGATCCAGCTGTACTTGTCGATGACGATGGTTCCGCTTATTTGTATGCAGGGGGCGGTATTCCAAACGAGAATGATGCAGCTTCCATTGCGAACCCAAAAACAGCACGTGTTATTCGTCTCGGTGCCGACATGACCAGTGTCGTTGGTACCGCAACAACCATTGATGCACCTTATTTGTTTGAGGATTCAGGGATTCATAAATACAACGGCAAATACTACTACTCCTATTGCATCAACTTTGCAGGCAATCACCCCGCAGCCTATCCGAAAGGTGAAATTGGATATATGGTCAGCGACAGCCCAATGGGACCTTTCACATACAAAGGACATTTCCTCAAAAATCCGGGCAGCTTCTTCGGTGTAGGTGGTAACAATCATCATGCCGTGTTCCAGTTCAATAACCAGTGGTATGTCGCATACCATGCGCAAACAGTGAGCAAGGCGTTCCTCGGGGACGGCAAAGGCTATCGTTCTACTCACATCAACCAACTCACGCATAATGCGGATGGCTCGATTCAAGAAGTACAGGGCAACATGACAGGGGTGCCTCAAAGGGCTAATCTCAACCCATATGTCCGTGTGGAAGCCGAGACGATCGCTTGGCAAGCTGGCATCAATACACAACCTGCTCAAGCCAGTGGTGGACCAATTGCCAACCAAAATGTGACCAATATCAATAATGGGGACTGGGTCGCTGTAAGCAACGTGGATTTTGGTTCAACGGGAGCATCCAAATTCAAGGCCAACGTAGCTTCTACCGGAAATGGTAACATTGAGCTCCGACTTGGCAGCCCAACAGGTACTCTGATCGGAACACTTAATGTCACATCTACAGGTGGTGCACAGAACTGGCGTGAACTGGAAACGAACATCACCAATACGACAGGACGCCACCATCTGTATCTGGTGTTTACAGGCTCAGGTAATGGAAATCTGTTCAATCTGGATTACTGGCAGTTCACTTCCGGTTCCGGAACCAATCCAAATCCTAACCCGAATCCCAATCCAGGGACTAATCGATATGAAACGGAAAGCATGACTCTTGGCGGCCAGTATGCCGGCCTGATTAATTCCCCTTTTAGCGGCGTGGCACTTTATGCTAACAATGATTATGCGGCTTACAATCAATATTTTGCCTTTCCTACACATCAATTCTCTCTTCGCGGGGCTTCTAACAACAATAGTACTGCCCGTGTCGATCTGGTAATCGGTGGTGTCACCGCAGGTTCGTTCTTCTTCACAGGAACCGAACCAACTGTGCAAACACTGCCCAACATTACACACGCTACAGGGGATCAGGAGATCAAGCTAGTTGTAACTACAGATAACGGTAGTTGGGATGCTTACATCGATTATCTTGAAATTTCGCAATAATGTATGATTTTCAACCTGTCAGGAGGACAAGTTATGTGGAAAAAAATCGGGTTGCTTCTGCTTACACTGCCTCTGCTGTTAACGTCATTACCCCTGGCTAATCAGACGGCTTCCGCCGCAACGTTTAACAATCCGGTCATTTATGCAGATGTACCGGACAGCGATGTCATTCGAGTAGGCAATGCTTTTTATATGACTAGTACTACCATGCATATGAATCCTGGTGTTCCGGTTATGAAATCATATGATCTGGTCAACTGGAGCATTGTGAACTATGTATATGATACGCTCGGGAATGGTGACGCACAGAATCTGAATAACGGTCAGAACGAATATGGGCGCGGTTCTTGGGCCAGCAGTCTTCGCTACAATAACGGCACCTACTATGTCGCTTTCGGTTCGCTATCCACAGGAAAGACGTACATCTACCAGACCAGTAACATTGAGACTGGACCGTGGACACCATATACCTTGAACAGCTATTACCACGATCCTTCCCTTCTCTTCGACGGGAATCGCACATTTCTTGTACACGGAAGTGATAACATCAGCATCGTAGAGTTGACACCTGATGCCAAAGCTGTGAAGTCTGGCGGTGTTAATCAGGTATTGATCCCGAACGCAAGTGCTATTGCTGGCTCTAATATGATCGTGAAGGCAGAAGGCGCGCACATTCAGAAGATTAACGGGATGTACTATGTTTTCCTGATTGCCTGGCCATCCGGTGATGGACGAATCCAGCTCGCCTATCGCGCGAATACATTGACAGGGCCATATACAGGCAAAGTCGTATTGAGAGATTCAGGTATCGCACAAGGCGGGATCGTAGATACCGCATCAGGCTCATGGTACGGCATGCTGTTTCGCGATAGCGGAGCCGTGGGGCGTATTCCGTATCTTGTCCCTGTGAACTGGGTGGATAACTGGCCCGTATTCGGGGTAAATGGCAAAGTCCCACTCACGATGAATATGCCTGTTGAAGGACAAGCGCCAGCTAAAGTGTTCGGTTCTGATGAGTTTAATGCACCTTCAGGCAACTCCGCTCTATCGAAGGTCTGGCAGTGGAATCATAATCCTGATCCGACCAAATGGTCCTTAAGCCAGCGGCCTGGCTATATGCGACTGACGACAGGCAAGCTCAGCAAAAATCTGCTGGAGGCCCGAAATACACTGACTCAGCGTACGTTTGGACCAAAAAGTACAGGTATTACTGCCTTAGAGACGGCAGGAATGAAGGATGGGGATTATGCCGGTCTTGCTGCTTTTCAGGCCAAATACGGCTTTGTCGGTGTCAAGATGACAGGGAATACCAAATCTATCGTAATGACAAATGCCAGCTCAGGCACGATGACCGAAGTGGCAAACGTACCTTTGAATCAGAACAAGGTCTATCTGCGAGTCATCTGTGACTTCACGAATCGAACGGATAAAGCTTATTTTGCCTATAGTCTGGATGGAACAAACTGGACCACCATTGGCAATACGTTGCAAATGTCGTATACGATGCCACACTTTATGGGCTATCGTTTTGCATTGTTCAATTATGCAACCAAGTCTGCAGGAGGCTATGCTGATTTTGACTTTTTCCGTGTGGAGTAAACGGAATGAGCGTAATGCTGATCTTGTGGATCAGCACCTCGACATAAAGTGCACTTGAAGTAAAACTGTGGCCTGGTACTTCGCCATGTGCGGAGCCAGGTCATTCTCATTTTTTATGAAAACATTTCACTTGAACGCTTTAATATATTGGATGTACGCTGTAGCACTACGATCAATCTCTTCATCACTTGCCTGGAATGAGGCACCAAAGACAGCATAATGCGGCAGTGTTGTAACGCCCACATGATTCATACTAGCCTTGAATGGTGCGATCAACTCTTCTACACTAAACCCCACCGGCTGTCCTTCTCCGTAATTCTCCCGCTTATCCCCAATGGTCATTGCCAGCCCCATCCGCTTTCCATGCAATCGATTGCCCTTTGATCCGTAAGCCCATCCATGCGTGAACACATCATCCAGCCATTTTTTGAGCAGCGGCGGGTAACTGTACCAATAGAACGGAAACTGCAAAATAATATGATCATGTGCCTCCAGTAACTCCTGCTCACGAGCAACATTAATGTTCCAGTCAGAATAAACTTCGTACAATTCATTAATACGTACCTGCTCTGCGTGCTGCTCCAGCTCCTTTTTCCAGCGACGATTCACTCTTGAAGTTGTCATATTCGGATGTGCGAGAATAACCAGTGTTTTCATTTCATTTCTTCCTCTCTCCAAAACAGGTTGATTTTTTCCCTTGATTACGGATCATTATCCACCCCGTCACCCCAAAAGAAAATACACACAATGAAGTAAGATACTTACCTCAAGGTGTGTATGGACTTCTGCTTTGTAACTGTGAGAAAATAAGTAGTTATCCCTGTGAACACGTATATATATAACGAGGTGATATGAATGAAGGAATATCGTTTGGGCATTGAAGCCACACTCGAAATCATTGGCGGCAAGTGGAAAGCCATCATCATCTGTTTATTAATGTCCGGTGTCAAAAGAACAGGAGAACTAGAGCGTAGCATGCCTGGCATTTCCCAAAAAGTATTGATTCAACAATTACGCGAATTGGAACGCGATGGTCTTGTCACAAGACAGGTTTATCAGCAAATGCCGCCCAAGGTCGAGTATAGCCTTACGGAGTATGGTATTACAGCAAATACGATTGTGGATGTGATGTGTGCCTGGGGAAGAGATAATATTGCGCTCAGACAGCAACGCGGGGAAGACATTATTTTGTTATCCGATGATCATAACGATGAAGTTATTGTATTCTCGTAACCCTGGCCATCTATACCTGAACAAACGGAGCTGGCAGGATGAAACATCTCTCATCTAACCTTCATTTTCCACATCCCACCTATATAGTAAAATATCTTTATAATTATTAATTTTGATGTAGTTGGATTCCTCATATACCATTTACTCATTTGAAGTAACTCCTTTGCCATAATAAACAGGACGCTTGAGTATTGGATCCACTCTGTGTCATCAGGAGGTTTTTTTGAATGAAGAAATATATTGTATTTGGTGCCAGTAAAGGATTGGGTGACGCATTCGTCCGTGGAGTACCACAGGCAGGAGATAAAGTGTGGATTGTATCCCGCAGCGAACCAGAGAGCCTCCAACTAAAGGACGGTGTGCAGCGGTTTTGGATTCAAACGGATCTGTCTGATCTTCATGCTGCTAAGCAGATCACGGAGCAGCTGCGTAACGAAACGTTGGATGTGCTGATTTATAACGTGGGGATCTGGGAAAAGGAAGGATTCGAGGCACATTACACCTTCGACCAGGATGAGCCTTCCGATATTCAGAACCTGATTCATGTGAATGTAACGTCCACAATTGTATGTATTCAAGCTTTACTTCCTCAGCTTCGCAAGTCTGCAGCAGGAAAGATTATTCTTATTGGCTCTACAGCCGGATTAAGCAATGCCGGTAGCACTCAGGTTTCTTTTGTTGCATCCAAGTTCGCGATACGTGGAATTACAGAAGCTCTGCGGGAACATACAAGAAAAGATCGTATTGCTGTAACCTGCATTAATCCGGGAGAACTGGCAGCCGAGATTCCCTACGAAGAAGGTATGGAACGTGCACTAGCTGAGTATGACGGGACACGTATCCCCCTTCAAGATATGGTATCGATCGTCCGTTGTATTGTGAGCCTGTCCAAGGCAGCCTGTGTGAAAGAGATTAACGTACCCGCTCTTACCGATTTGAATACATAGCAATAACAAGCGGTGCTGCTCTCCTGCTCTTCTATTTTGTGCGTTAACCCTTTATGATTAAACGATAGGCGCACGAAGAGTATTGGAGGATGATGGACTAATTATGAAATTTGCAAAACGAATGGAACACTTTAGTGAAGGGATCTTCACCAAACTGCTAGACATCAAACGACTACGGTTGGAGAATGGTCAACCCGTGATTGATCTAAGCGTTGGAACGCCAAACATTCCGCCGGCACCTCATATTATGAAAGAACTTTGTGAAGCTGCTGCAGATCCAGCCAATTACATCTACGCCGTGAACGATCAGAAAGAGCTGCTTCACGCAGCAAGCGACTGGTATAGAGAGCGGTATCACGTGGAACTGGACCCGAGAACCGAAATTTGCTCGCTGCTCGGCTCACAGGAAGGGCTTGCGCACATTTCCCTCTCCATCGTAGATGAAGGTGATCTTGTGCTTGTCCCTGATCCATGTTATCCCGTATTCGCAGATGGGCCACTTCTTGCTGGAGCAGAACTATATTACATGCCGCAAAAAGAAGAACACAACTACGTCATTCAGCTCCATGACATTCCTGAATCTGTTGCAGAACGAGCTAAATTCATGCTTGTATCGTATCCGAATAATCCAACAACGGCGATGGCACCGGACTCATTTTATACGGATCTGATCGCTTTCGCCAAAAAATACGATATTATCGTCCTACATGATAACGCATATAGCGAGCTTGTATTTGATCACAAAACATGCGGCAGCTTTCTTTCTTACCCCGGCGCAATGGATGTGGGAATTGAATTTAATTCCCTATCCAAAACGTATGGACTCGCTGGGGCACGAATCGGTTTTTGTATGGGCAATGCAGAGATTGTCTCTATGTTGAAAAAGCTTAAGTCCAATATGGATTACGGCATGTTTCTTCCCATCCAGAAGGCAGCGATTGCGGCCATTACAGGAGATCAAAGTGAGGTAGAGCGGGTAAGAGAGATCTATGAAGTCCGGCGCAACATGTTATGTGAAGGCTTCGCTAAACTGGGCTGGCATATTGCCAAACCCGAAGCCACCATGTTCATCTGGACACGAATTCCAGCACACTATGATACATCCGAAGCTTTCGCCACTGATCTTGTTACACGGGCAGGCGTTATTGTTACGCCAGGCAGCGCCTTTGGGCCTTCAGGTGAAGGTTACATCAGAATTGCTCTGGTACAGGAGATAGATCAGCTTCAACAAGCTCTTCAATATGTAGAAGACAGCGGTATCCTGATTCCTTAAACAATAGGTCGATAGATTAATAGATTGATAGATCGTTAGATGATAAGGCGACAATTCTGCTGTGAACAAAAGTCAACAAACGTAAAAGAAGCACCAAACCCATTGGAATTGGGTTTGGTGCTTCTTTTATTTCATCGCTTTGCGCCAGCTCGAGCGGTACATCAGATACAAGAAGTATGGCGTACCGATCAAAGCGATTAGAATACCTGATGGAATCTCTGTTGGCGCCATCACCGTTCTGCCGATCGTATCTGCAAGCACGAGCATAACTGCTCCTGCCAGTGCGGAGAGAAACATAGACTGTCTCAGTTTATGTCCTGTCAGCAAGCGCACCATATGCGGAGCAATCAGACCGATGAATCCGACAGTTCCTACACATGCGACAGCCCCGGCAGCAAGCAATACACCTACGGTCATGGCCAGCAGACGAGTACGACGTACATTCATGCCAAGCCCGGAAGCACTGTTATCATCAAATACGAGCAGTTCGAACCTGCGAGCAAGCCACCAGGCTACTGGAACCAGTATCAGCAGGAATATACCAATAACCTTGACTTGATCCCAAGTACGGGCATAGGTGCTGCCTGTCAGCCAGATATAACCGCTGCTGCCGTACACGGCACCGCGCACGATTAGAATCTGAATGCCTGCACCTGCAATAGCTGACATGGCGATACCTAGCAAAACGACTGCGGATGGATTCAAGCCTTTTTTCCAGGAAAGCGAGAATACGAGTGTAGCCGCAATCGCGGCTCCAACTATAGCAGCAATGGGCAGAAGGTACATCGGTAACTCAGGCCACAGTATGAACACCATCATGGCACCAAGCCCCGCGCCTGAAGATACCCCTACGATGGATGCGTCTGCTAGCGGATTCCGCACAGCCATCTGAATAAGCACCCCGCTGATGGCAAGAGCTGCTCCTGCTCCTGCAGCAACCAAGGTGCGCGGAATTCGCAGCTGGATCAGTGCAGAGAACATACCATCAGATTGGAACAAACTTGGCAACAGATCAGCTAGTGGAATACGCATTCCACCAAACATCGTGCTGAGCAGAACCAGAACGGTTGTAATGATTGAGAACAGTATAGCCATTGGTACGAATGCAAAACGTCGCACGCGCCCTCCTGTGCTCATCGATGTCGTCATGCCCGCTCCATTGCCGGCTTTCATCCGGGTCAGGACCAGCCAGATTAACCAAGGCGCACCAATGATCGCCATAACCGCACCTGTTGGTAGTTCCATGCTGGAGTTATGTATCATTTTGGCAAGCACATCTGCGCCGACCAGCAGTGCTGCTCCCCACACGAATACACCGGGAATCAAGAGACGATTGGAACGAACACCGCTCAGACGAACCAGATGTGGAGCAACCAGACCAACAAAGCCGATGGGGCCAATAACACTGACAATAACGGCAGCCAGAACTACCGCAATAATCAGTCCGCCCGCTCGGGCGAGCCCTACTCTTTGGCCCAAGGAAGATGCGGTGGATTCATCCAGTTCGAGCATATCCCACTGTTTGGACAGAATCAAAGCCAGCAACGTGACTCCCGTAACCAAAGGCCAAGCATACTTCACACCTGTCCAATCATTCTGAACGAGTGTACCCGAACCCCACAGGAACAAACCTTGTGTTTCCATCGAGAAAAAAATATGCAAAGCACTCGTAAATGAACCGAGTACCATCGATACAATCATGCCGGACAAAGCTAGCCGTACTGGAGTGGATGTATGCCCGCCACCCATAAAATAAGCTGCAAACGCTGCAAATAAACCACCCACCGCAGCAAAAAGAAACGGTGACTTGCTAAGTACGCCTGGAAAAAGAATTGCGCCTAGCACGACGACAAAATACGCCCCAGCATTGATCCCAAGGGTATCCGAGGCAGCAAGCGGGTTACGAGTAATGGTCTGTAACAGCGCACCCGCAACAGCCAGTGCACCACCTGCAAGAATGCCGATAACGGTACGTGGCATACGTAAATCCCATATCATATTATGCTCGAGTGTATCCTGTCTGTTTGTAAGCGCGCTCCAAACATCATGCAGCGAAAGGGCTGCCTCTCCGTAACACAGGCTTACAAAAAAAAGCACGACAAGGGCGGTGAGACCGCCCCCATAGATGCTTATCATTCGCCAGCGTATGGCTGGCGTGGCTTGTTGACTCAGACTCATTTGGTAATCGCCTCAACCACACCGTCCACCAGCACTTTAGAAGAAATCGGTCCGCCAAATGTCCATGTTGTGCTGTCCAGTTGGTACGTACGTTTTTCTTTAACGAAGTTCAGTCCATTCCAGACTGAATTATTTTTCATTGCCGCTCCAAACACATCATCGTCTGGTTGCGTAATATAGATAAAGTTACTGTCTTGTATAGCAGATAAGGATTCAATACCTACTGTAGAGAAACCATAGTTCTCCAGTTTGTCTGGCTGCCAATCATTGACCATACCAATTTTGTTCAACGTTCCTACCACTACGGAATTATCCGAGAATAAACGTAGGGAAGCTGCATTTTGATAAGTGAATGCCTGTGTCAGTACAAAATGGAAGTTATCTTTCCCAGCCGCAGCCAGCTTATCTTTTGCTTCTACATAATGTTGATCCAGATCACTTAATACTTCTTTGGCCTTGTCTTCTTTACCCAGAGCTGTAGCAATTGTATTGAAGATCGTGATCATCTTGTCATGGTTATAACCGTCGCCATCGTATGGATCGAACTCAAGTGTTGGAGCAATAGCTTTCAGTTGTTCATATACATTGGAATTATTGTCTGCATTCGCGATAATTAGATCCGGCTTCAGCGCTGCGATAGCCTCCATATTCGGTTCACTGCGTGTACCGACATCTGTAACGCTGTCATCCAGAGCTGCTTCGTCCGTTACATATACTTTATAATTGGCATTATCAGCATTACCTACGGGCTGGACACCCAAGGCAACAACATCTTCTGTGTAAGTCCATTCCAGTGTAACAACACGTGTAGCAGGCTTGTCGAGTGTAAGTTCCCCACGTTTGTGCTGTACAGTAATCGGTCCAGCAGACTCCTCAGCAGGAGCACTGCCCGAACCAGACCCTTCACTTGCTTGTGGAGTTGAAGCGGTTTTACCGCAACCCGCCAGCACCAATACAAACGCCATCATAATTAGCAGTGCATGTAACCCTTTTTTCATATCTCTTGTCTCCTCTGTTGTTATGTATTCATTCTGTTGTTATGTTTTTATATGATAACAATTATCATTATCACCTATGGAATTCTTTTTTGTCAACGTTGCCTTATAATTTTCACATTCTTATTTTCATCCGAACGAGGAAACATCCCTCTCAGGCCATCCCTTCCTGTCCGATATGTGTTGAACTTATGCTTAACGAATGTAAAGAAAAGGAAGAACTCCTTGTGGATGGAGTCCTTCCTTGTTTACATTCATTTCTAACTCATACTCTCTAACGGTCTTATTCCTTCTTTTGCCTTCAGTAATTCGAATTGTGGTTAAAGAGAGGTTAGATTTCAATTAATACAATGGAGTGTTCTTCTCTTTCTTTCCATACAAAATATAAGTAAGCACACAAGACACTGTAAATGCAATCACAACGCCAACTATAGCATGTAACAGATTCAGACTACCCTCTTCTACGAACATTGGCAGTTCTAGCAAACTCAGTCCTCCCACTAATATAAAAGCTTGGACAGATAATAATCCTAGGTAAAGTCCTCCTGCTGCTCCGCCCAGTATAGCGGCATAGAATGAGGATTTTCTTCTCATATTTACTGCATAAAAGGCGGGTTGACTAATTCCAAGGAGAGCTGTTCCCGACGCCCAGAATGCCAGCTTCCGGAAAGATGCATCTCTTGAACGAAGTCCAAGGGCAAGAGATGCCCCAGCCTGTGCAACTACGGCAACTAACATGCCTCCGAGTATTACAGAGGAACCGTTCGTTACTAATTCATTAATTAAAGTAGGAAGCAGCATGTAGAGAGCTCCAGTCATTGTTAAAAGCAAACTGAATGCACCCATTAATATCACTGCCAAAATCGGATGATCAGCGACCATTGTATCCATGAATTCGGGCAGTCTACTTTCAATCCATTCGCCCACCGTTCCCAGGACCAGTAACATCACTGGCACAAGAATAATCAACGTCAAAAATGGAGCAACGATGTCTGGTATGCCTTTTAGATGTAGCCGTTTAATCCCTCTCTCCAGATAAGCTGCTGCACATACCGCTAGAATGACCCAGATGACAGCTGAATAAAAGGCAGGTTGATTCGCAAGTTGAACCTCTAGAAAATATACGGTCTGTTCACCGGAAAATAAAGAGGCAACCTCCGGATGAAACATTAATCCACCAAGTACTGCTGCCACGTAGACATTACTCTTCAACAGGCGAGCCGTGCTGACAGCGGCCAATATTGGAATCAGATAGAAAGCACTGTCTCCAATAATTCTAAAGACCATAAAGGTCTGGCTCTCCATTAGGGAAGATGACTCTGAGCTTAAAGAATCGATTAACATAATTATTGCTAATAAAATTTTAAAAACACCTGCACCAAGAATGACAGGCATCAAAGGTATGAAAATGTCAGACACGAACCGAATCGGGGAGAATCTTTTCTTCCTCGTAGATGTAGATCCTTCTAGTTTGGACTCCACATCGTCTCCAATCTTCAACTCCTGCATCGTGTTATAGATAGAACCGGAAACATCTTTTATATTCAAACGGCATTGTTCACCAGTAAACTGTACATCTGCTTCTACAGTTGTTGAGGCGAGCAACGACAGATCCATTTGCGTTCGATCTTTCAAGATCAGTATTGTTGAATCCAAACTTTGCTCTATCCTTGTAACATTCTCCTTACCTCCAGCTAGTCTTAACCATTCCTCAATTTCTTTGTTCAACATACAAATAATCTCCTTAATGATGGGGTAATCCCGTGTTTTGTGATGTATCTTAATCTATATACACATTTCCACCAATAAACTTCAATAGGGTAAAATAACCAAATTTACATACTTTTCATGTTTATTTATACAAGGCATATAGACCTATCCCTTTATAATTTTCAGAGACTTATTTTACGGTGCAACCCCTTTTTATTCCTCTCGTTACGCTTCTTCTTGAATAAAAAAAATCCTACCAAAATGTTTTTATTAACCACAAAAAATCCCCTTCATTTGACAAGATGAAGCCATCGTTAAAGATGTCTTTTTCTCTTATCAACAAGAAGGGGATCTTACCAATGAACAGACACTTCTGTTCTTTTGTGCCGATACATTTTGAATTAGAATTCAATAGTTACTTATAGCTTAAGACAGAGCAAGCATGGCGTTCAGATCTTCTTCTGCGGTCGTAATCAGTTTTAATCCGAACAGATCTACGAGCACTTCCAACACACCTTCTGAGATAAATTCAGGTGGTTTAGGGCCAATCCGGATATCCTGAATGCCCAGGCTGAATAGTCCGAGCAGAATCGCTACCGCTTTTTGTTCAAACCAGGACAGCACAATACTTACAGGAAGTTCATTCACGCTACAACCAAAAGCATCTGCCAAGGCCATCGCAATTTTCACGGTTGAACCTGAGTTGTTGCATTGTCCCAGATCGATATATCGTGGAATCCCCGTGTCTCCTACAGTACCGTAATCCACATCATTGAAACGGAACTTGCCACAGGACGTGGTGAGAATAACGGTATCATTCGGTAAAGACGTAGCGAGTTCCCGGTAATAGTTACCGCCCTTGCCCGGTGCATCACATCCCGCAATCACGAAGAAACGACGGATATGTCCGTCTTTGACCGCTTGGATAATCTCTGGTGCAAGTCCAATTACCGTCTCATGGTGATACCCTGTCGTTAATACCTGCTCGGATTGTACATTGGCCGAAGGCAGTGATAACGCACGCTCGATTAGAGGTGAGAAGTCTTCTCCAGTAATCTTCGTTACTCCTTCCAAACCAGCTACTTCATAGGAAAAGAAACGATCTGCATATGTGCCTTTGATCGGCATGACGCAGTTGGTGGTTGCCAGAATGGCACCCGGGAACTCTTCAAACAATCTACGCTGATCGTACCAGGCTTTACCGATATTCCCTTTAAGATGGGCATACTTTTTCAATGCGGGATAGCCATGAGCCGGCAGCATTTCGGAGTGAGTGTAGATGTTGAGACCTTTGCCTTCGGTCTGACGTAGCAATTCTTCCAGTGCATATAGATTGTGACCTGTAACCACAATACATTGACCCTCGATTCGGTTCTGACTCACCGTAATCGGCTGTGGAATACCAAATCGATCCGTATGGGCACGATCCAGCACATCCATGATACGAATAGCAGCATTTCCAACTTTCATGGCCATCTCCAGATGTTCTTGCTGATTGAAATTGGAATTCGTAAGCGTCATATATAAAGCTTCATGTGTTATCCGGTCCACCTCAGGATCGGTATATCCTAACTGGCGTGCATGTGTTGCGTAAGCTGCAATACCTTTCAGGGCAAAAATCATCGTGTCCTGCAAGCTGGCAATTGTCTCATTTTTACCACATACCCCTATGACTTTACATCCACCGCTCGGTGTTTGTTCACATTGATAACAAAACATATCTATTTCCCTCCAAACCAGATTAGCTCTTTATTAGAAAATAGCGTAACAGAGCTGGAGGATGGTAATTGTGATTTTACACACAGTTTCTCAAACAAACATCCATATTATCCCTTTTTGGACTTGATTCAGACAATGAGGCTACGCTTATCCGAAAAAAGCCAAAACTTTTATTCCAGTGTTGCTCCCTCTGCGCATAAGTATCTCTGGAATTATTAATAATGACATAGACAACGCCTGCTTCCTAATCTGTCGCTAAACGGTATAGGATGTTAAAATAATAACATCCTCGGCGATTCTAATTTTCATCCGGCCGGGTAATACATATATAAATCAAGATCAAGGAGCTGGTCCATTGCAACATTACAGACACAACACAGAGGAAGTATTGCAGGAAGTTCAGAGTTCCGAACGTGGACTGTCCACATCCGAAGCAAAAAAAAGATTAGAAACTGTAGGGTATAACGAGTTAAAGGGAAAAGACGCTACTCCCATTTGGAGATTGTTTCTGGAGAATTTCAAAGATCCCATGGTCATCGTGCTACTCATCGCCGCTGCTGTGCAGATTGTACTTGGACATGTGATCGAATCCTTAATCATATTTCTCGTCATCCTGCTTAACGCAGTTATTAGCGTAGTCCAGACCAAGAAGGCAGAAAGCTCACTAGATGCCCTCCGGCAGATGTCCGCACCAGAAGCCAAGGTCATCCGGGATGGACAGAAACAGACACTCCCTGCAAGGGAACTTGTTCCTGGTGATATCGTACTCCTGGATGCAGGAGATTACGTGCCTGCGGATGGTCGCATTCTGGAATCGGGCAGTCTGAAAATAAATGAAGGCATGCTGACGGGAGAATCTGAAGCTGCGGAGAAACATACCGACGCCATCCATGAAGAAGCTGGAATTGGGGATCGTCGCAATATGGCATTTAGCGGATCGTTAGTTGTGTATGGCCGGGGCACCATGGTGATCACAGGTACAGCCCTGCAAACTGAAATTGGAAAAATCGCAGAATTGATTGAAAATGCGGAAGCCAAAGAAACACCGCTTCAGCGCAAGCTGGAATCATTCAGCAAAAAGCTGGGCTTCTTCATCTTAGGCCTGTCCATTCTTATTTTCGCCATTGAAGCTGGACGTGTGTGGCTCACAGAAGGCACTGAAAATATTGGCCCATCACTCGTCAACGCGCTAATGTTCGCTGTAGCCGTCGCTGTAGCTGCGATCCCGGAAGCTCTCTCGTCGATCGTTACCATTGTACTGTCTCTGGGCACCAGCAAGATGGCCAAGCAACATGCGATTATCCGCAGATTACCTGCGGTAGAGGCATTAGGGTCAGCAAGTATTATCTGTACGGACAAAACGGGCACCCTTACGCAAAACAAAATGACTGTCGTGGATTATTACATTCCTCACGGCACCAAAGACGAATTCCCTGATGACCCAGCCGAATGGTCAGAAGAAGAACGTCGATTGTTACATATTGCCGTGCTCTGCAATGATTCCAACATCAACCAGGAAGGCAAGGCACTTGGTGATCCTACCGAGGTCGCGCTCATTGCGTTCAGCAACAGTGTGAACAAAGATTACAATGAAATTCGTGACCAGTTTCCACGGGAAGCCGAGCTTCCTTTTGACTCGGATCGCAAGCTCATGAGTACAGTTCATACCTTTGAGGGACAAACGGCGCTGCTGACCAAAGGCGGCCCCGATGTGTTGTTCAGTCGCTGTACTCATGTATTTATTCATGGTGAGGTGCAGCCACTAACCCCCGAGATTCGAGCGCAGTTTGAAGAGAAGAATGAAGCATTCTCCAAACGTGCTTTTCGGGTTTTGGCTTACGCGTACAAACGGTTTGATGACAAAAAAGAGGTTACTCCTGAGGACGAATTCGATCTTACATTAGTAGGTCTGACTGCCATGATTGATCCACCGCGTGAAGCAGTCTACAGCTCCATTGAGGAGTCGAAGAAGGCGGGTATTCGCACCATTATGATCACTGGTGACCACAAAACTACAGCTCAGGCTATCGGTATTGATATCGGGCTGGCGGAGAAAGATGATCTTGCGATTACCGGCGCTGAGCTCGATAAGATGACGGATGAGGAGCTAGATCAGCAGCTCGAACACATCTCCGTCTATGCCAGGGTTTCACCTGAGAATAAAATCCGGATCGTTCGTGCTTGGCAGCGAAAAGGTAAAATTGCAGCCATGACCGGAGACGGTGTCAACGATGCGCCTGCACTGAAGCAGGCGGACATCGGCGTAGCGATGGGCAGTGGAACGGATGTCGCCAAGGATGCGGCAGCCATGATTCTGACCGACGATAACTTTGTATCCATCGTGAATGCAGTCAGTGTTGGACGGATGGTGTTTGATAATATTAAAAAGGCTATCGCCTATCTGTTCGCCGGGAATCTCGGCGCCATTATCGCCATCCTCTTCGCACTGGTTGTCGGCTGGGTCAATCCGTTCACAGCGCTACAGCTGCTGTTTATCAATCTGGTCAATGACTCCCTACCGGCCATTGCGCTTGGTACAGAGAAGGCTGAACCGGATGTGATGCAGCGTAAACCGCGAGACATTAACGAAGGTATCTTTGCAGGCGGAACGTTGCAGGCCGTTATTACCCGAGGGGTGCTGATCGGTGCTGCGGTAATCGTGTCCCAGTATATCGGACTTGGTATCTCGGAAGAGATCAGTGTCGCTATGGCATTCACCACTCTCATTCTGGCGCGGAGTCTGCAAACCTTTGCGGCACGCTCCAACACCCAGACCATCTTGCAGGTCGGTTTCCTGACCAACAAGCTGGTACTCGGTTCAATCGTCGTCTGTCTCTGCCTCTACGGTATTACACTGATTCCGGGTATTCGCGGTATCTTTGCCATTCCGGATACGTTTGGCTGGGATGAATTCCTGATCGCAGGCGGACTCGCGCTCGGCGCCGTCATCCTGATGGATATCATCAAGTGGATTCGCAATCGCGGCAAACAGTCCGCGGCGGCTTAGTTATGAAAGGATGCAGACTTATGCTTCCTTATGCAATATAGATTAGATGCACAAGCAGCGCCCTCTGTCGGAAGGCGCTGCTTGTTTATCGAGTTTATTTTTACATCAAATAGATACGATCTTTTCGTGCTTCCAGCTTGCTTCTATACCTGAACCTTGCTTCTATACCTGAACTTTGCTTCTAATCCTGCTGCTTGATTCCAAAGGCAATCCATCGTCCATCAATATCCTCAATAACAAATTCTTTGTTATTATAATCAGAATGATGGAAGGAACGAACAATCGTTACACCGGCATCGATACATTCTTGTTCCAGCTCTGCCTGCTGTTTCGTTATGAAGTATGCATCGTATCCATAGCCATACAGTTCTCGATTCGGGATGACTTTCTGACCGTTACTCTGGGTTAAAATAATCTCGGTGGAATCACGATACAGGCAGACATGAGGCTCTGCAACATCTAAATATTCAACGACCCGAAACTTCAATTTTTCTTCATAAAATGCAGCAGTCCTCGTCATATCAAGGGTTGGAAATACACTGTGGGATTGTAATAAAACTGGATTCATAGAACTAATCTCCTTCATCGTAAGATCATGTTGTGGTGCTGTTGTTGTACTGCTTCTGTCTGGAGTATTGTGCCGCTGTGCGAATGTGGTATTTGGTTCAAACTTGTGTAAGTCTGTCTACGCCTGTTATGTAGCAACTCAGATGAATATGACACTATTGCCATATAGACATATGGGGTGTAAAATAAAACTTTGTCTTATTCCCACTCGGATAAAGCCAAAGCCTATTTATATTTTAGGATACTCTATATAAGACAGGAATGGTTACATGAAAGAAAAAATTGTGATGCCGCTCTGGACGTGCTGTCTCTTCATTGTGGTCATGAACACCACCATGTTTAATGTTTCGCTGCCTGTCATTATCCACGATCTCCAGATCACGTCTGAACTCGGCTCTTGGGTGATCTCCAGTTACTCCATCGGATATGCCCTTTCTACGGTGATTTATAGTCGGTTGTCCGACCGCATTCCTATTCGTAAACTGCTCACTGTTGGATTACTCATTCTCGGTTGCTCGTCCTTGCTAGGTTTGTTTGCACACAACTTTGCCTTGCTACTCACGACACGAATTTTACAATCGGCAGGGGCAGGAGTTATGGCTGGCCTCGGTCTAGTCATAGCGAGCCGTTATATTCCGGTGGAACGTCGTGGTGCAGCTCTGGCACTCATCTCGTCCGGTAGTGCGATGGCTTTTGGTCTGGGTCCTATTGTTGGCGGACTAATCAGCGAATACATGGGCTGGAACGGGTTGTTTGCAATTACGGTGCTGGTGCTGCTCGCCCTGCCTGTACTGCTCTATTTTTTACCAAGGGAAACGGCGAACAAAGAACAGCCATTTGACCTCATCGGTGCAGTACTCACCATCATTAATGCGATCACCTTGCTCGTAGCAATTACGCAGCGATCATGGGTATGGCTTGTCATCGGGTTCGCATCTTTGGCTGCACATATCCTGTATATTCGCAGAGCACGCACGCCTTTTGTGAATCCACATGTGTTTCGAACACCGGGTTTCACTCGGTTAATCATCATTGGTTTCTGTGTGCTGGTGGTCAATCTCGGGAATCTATTCCTTATGCCGTTAGTGCTAGCCGATTTGTATCATCGTTCCGCCCTTGCGATTGGGCTGCTGATTGCTCCGGGAGCGATCATCTCCGCCTTCTGTACCCGTTATGTAGGTCGATGGATTGATCGCTACGGTAATATGCGGTTTATGCTGATCGGGCAGGGTATGCTAGCCGCTGTACTTGTGCTGTTCATGCTTGGACTGGACTGGTCGGCTCTGATCATCACTGGGGGTTATCTGTTCTTCTCCCCGGCACTATCCGCCTCCATGGCCTCCCTGAACAATGAAGCCTCACGTGTACTGCCTAAAAACCAGATCGGTTCGGGTATGGGCTTACTGCAGCTGATCCAGTTTTTCGGCGGTTCGGTGTCTGTCGCCGTGTGCGGTCTACTTCTTCACGCCATACCAGGTGTATCTGTCAAAGAAGCTTATCACGTAGTATATGGTTGCCTGTTGTTCGTATGTATCATTTCGCTTGGACTGACCTTATGGCACAGCAAAACTGCTTCACTAGCAAAGCGCAATGTAACTTCTGTACCAACTGGTCGCTCATGAAGCGAACCCCTGGCATTGAAGCTCCTGGGTACAAATTAAAGGTTCAACTAATGTAAAAAAAGGCCCGCACCTGTTTGCGAGCCCTTTTTCTACTTTTTGCTATCATTTGATATAAGGCCTATGCATGTGCTGACCGCGCTTGAAGCAGGGCCGCAAAAAAATGGAAGTTGGAAGCAAGCGGCTTCACATTTTCCTCCATCAACTGCTGTGCTTCTTCACTGCTCTCCGCTTCACTCTCGGCATCCTCACGAACCATCGCCATCTCATGCTCCATGACTAGCACAGAAGGCGTCTCTTTGTTCTCACGATAATCGAGCAAGTAGTTGTTACCGCTACTTACACTCCACGCAATCGGGATGATCCGCTGCGGATCAGGATTGACTTCATCGACCAACGCCGCATTATTCGCAATAAACCGATCATCCAGTACATGAAAACGAATGTCCCAATCCTCTGCCTCTGTCCCCTGTATCAGATCAAAAGAAGCATCGACATGCTGCTCTATAAAATTCAGATAGTCCTGCGGAAAAACAATATCATAATGAGACTGAATACGCGCCACACTTACACTACCATTCGGATCACTCATACTCATTCACCCTCATATAAGTTTGATCTATTTCCAACTCTCAGCCCAGCTTCAGCTCACTTCGCTTCCAACGCCATCTTCCAGGCTTCGGCAATGTGAACTGGTGCCTTACTACTGCTCTCTCCGCTGCCTTCCTTCGTCCATAGCGGTGGATAATAGGAAAACACTTGACCTCGGTCCAGCTGTGCCATATCTTCCTGCCAGCCTTGCCAGCGAAAAGTTTCGTAAAATTGGTGCAGATCCCCTTCAGCCAGCCAAGTCATAAACTCTGAATACGAAAGTTCTGTCGACTCCCATTCTAATGCATCGGGCGCATAATAATGAACCTGTCCCGTACCACCATATTTACCGGTGTCCAGAGCAAAAAAACCTCCGGCAACATCGTGCGCAATGACCATCATACCCGGCAATGCTTCTATCGCGGGTTCACCACTCAAGCCATTCCAGCTGGTCACACCCCCATACACACTCTCCCCGCCTGCCCCCAGCAGGGTGATCCATCCGTGATCTACTACAATGCCCTGCGTCTCGTATACAACCGCTCCCAGATAGGAGCGGGTACTCACTTGAAGCTGATATAGTGCTTCTTCCCCCTGTTCTGGTTGTGCCGGGACATAAGTATATGTATTTTCTCCCTGATCCAAAAGCTCTCTCAGTTCCCCCCAAGCATGATTTTCCCGGTCAATTAATTCGCTAACAGATAACTTGTTCATCTATTTCGAGGCTCCTCTCTTGTATCCTACCTTTTAAAAAGCTTACCATGGTTAATTATCCCAATCAATTGCAAGGATTAGTGTTGCTTCGTATATCGGCTAGAGAACAAAAAAAGGATCAAGCAAGCGATTCATTCTCCTGCTGATCCATATTATGAGGGAAGCCATGCCCTCTAGTTATCATTTGATTAAAATTACACCAGATTTTATCTCCGTTTCATGCCTAGCGGCTTCAGCATAGTTAACGTTGAATTAAATGGGAGGCATGGGTAACCCGATTCCGCCCACTGGTCTTGGACGCATACAATGCATCATCCGCCTTTTGAAACATAGTTTGCTCCGTATCTGTTGCCGAGACTGTTGCTACACCAATACTCACCGTGACTTGATATTCTCCCCAATCTGCCGAAGCGACTTGCGCACGATATCGTTCTGCCGTGTCGATGGCCTGCTGCTCTCCGCAATTCACTAGTATGATAACAAACTCTTCGCCACCATAACGTGCCACCACATCCGATTCCCTTGATATCGATTGAAGCAGTCCGGCCAGATTGCCTAACACCAGATCACCAATGGGATGTCCATAGGTATCGTTAATGCGTTTAAAGTGATCAATGTCCAAGACTAGCAGTGAGAATTCACGCTGTTCTCGATGATAAAGGGACAGATTGCCAGCCATACTCTCCTGAAAAAATCGACGGTTTTTCAGACCCGTCAACAAATCTGTGGAAGCCATCATCTCCAACTGTTCATTTACTTTCATGAGCGCCTGCTCTTTGATTTTATATTCTTCATGCAGTCGCTCTAGCTCCATATTTGCTTCTTGTGTTGCCTGATATAACTCCTCCAGCTTGGTTTTTGTGTTGAGAATGTCTTTTTCATGCTCGATTCGTTTACGCATAATCACCGCAACACAATCGATAACATGCTGGCCATCCCGGTTCTGGCGCACTCCATTGAGCAATACCGGTACATCCTGCCGCTCATAATTGCGGAAGGAAAAATACATCTCGTCCACATAACCGTACAGCTGAATATACGGATAAAAATAGGTATGAAAAAAAACTTTATTCGTAACCGACATCGTGGATTCAATGTGCTTGCCCATCAATTCTTCTCGTTCTCGCCCGATCATGTTCAGAAAAGTCTGATTAACTGACAGGATCACACCCGAGTCTGATATCGAAAAGTATCCACAAGGTGCTGTATCTAATTGATTGTCCATCGAAAGGAGCCTCTCCTCTGCAATTTATGCACTAGCCAGATAGTCTTTGATGAATTGAATGGTCTCTTCCGGCTGACTTAGGTGAGGATAATGCCCTCTGGCATCCATCTGCTGCAGCCTGCTGTTTTTCAGATGGGAATGCAGATAATCTCCGACCTCCACAGGAGCAATAATGTCATCCGAGCACTGCAAAATCAAAGTAGGCACTGACACTTGTTCCAGTTCAATCCGACAATCGGACAAGAACGTCACTTCGGCAAATTGGCGGGCGATGTGTGGATCACGGGAGCAGAAGCTTTTTTCCAGTTCCTCCGTCAAATCTTTTCGTTCCGGATTTTGCATCACAATAGGGGCCAAATAACTTGCCCAGCCGATAAAATTCAATTGCATCATCTCCAGCAGTTCATCAATATCCTGTCGTTCAAATCCCCCATAATAATGGGGCAGATCATTCAGATAACGCGGAGAGGGCCCAAGCATGATAATATTTCTGAAATAATGTGGTGCCTGGATGGAGGCAAGCATGCCGATCATGCTACTAATGGAATGACCAACAAAAATAACATCTCGAAGTTTCAGCGCTTCCATAATCTCCAGCACATCCTGTGCATAACCGCTCAGCTTATTATATTTAAGAGCATCATAATCGTTAATTTGAGATTGCCCGGAACCTACATAATCAAAGAGCACAATACGGTATTGTTCTAAAAAAGCAGGTACGATGTATCGCCACATATCTTGATCACAGCCGAAGCCATGGGCAAATACGATCGTCTGGCTACCCTTGCCCAAAATTTTCACATTGTTGCGCACCAGGACGTCAACAGTCATTTCACACTCACCTCTCAGAGAGATCATTAGTTATCAGAACATTATAGCGGAAAATGTTGAGAATTGGGTGAAAAATAATGACTTTATCGTTTTTGTGTATTGTTAGATATTTTATAGCTTGAACAACGACCACCATGTAGAGGTGTAACCTTCCACCATCCTGTTGTAATATAAAGGTTATAATCGAACAGGAGGACTGAAGGATAATGCAATCGTTGAATACAGCTTTATCTTATTTTATAGAACAGCAAGACCTATACAATGAAGCGTACGGACTTTTCTCCAATCATGATCTTCGACCTCGCACACATTCCGTTCAACCGGAAGTGGACAAGCGTATCCCCCTTTCACCAGAGCTTCAATATCTGTATAGTCACTACGAGATGATCGATGTCAGAGCGGACGGGACACTCAAAATGAAAAATGCAGCAGTTGAAATCGGAGATGCGGCTCTGCTCTTCTTCGCTGCTCCGGAACATCTGCATCGTCAGCAGCTCGGGTTCCGCTGGATCGGTATGCAGGAACCTTACGAAGAATCCGACACTTGGCCATCACATCATATAGTGATCGCTAATCTGAATGATGATCCCGTAATTGTCGATGCTGGAGCGCCAGATTCTCCTGTCTATGTTGCATTCGAGGGCGGAGAACCGGCGCTCGCTGCGGATTCTCTGGCAGACTTTTTTACCGCTATTGGGACCCTGATTGAAACTGCACGCTTATTTGCAGGTGAGGTGAAGGACGAAGAGACGTTCGAGACGAAACCGGAATACCTTCTCCAAGTACAGCCAAAACTAGAGGAGCTGCTTGGACAGAAACACACCGCGCGTCTTCTAGAGTACTTGTCCATATAATGAAAGCTGACGTTTAGAAGCAGTCATCTAAACTCGAGACGGAGGATGTATCCATGATTTACGTCGCTTTGCTGCGTGGCATTAATATGGGTGGCAAGAACAAATTGGACATGAAACAGCTCAAGGGAACCTTTGAACAGGCTGGTATGCAGAAGGTCGTTACCTACATCCATTCCGGTAATATCATCTTCGCCGATCATCAGGAACGAAGCAACGCCCACACTGAGTTAGCCGAACTGCTGGAGCAAGCGATTGCCGCAGATTTTGGTTTGCACATTAAAGTATTGGTGCGTAATTTAGAAGAAATGCATAAGCTCATGCAAGCCTTGCCTTCTGATTGGACCAATAATGATCAGGCCAAAAGTGATGTTCTCTTTTTGTGGGATGAAATTAACGATGTTGACGTGCTAGAGAAGATCCCTCTAAAATCAGGGATCGGTGAGATCATCTATGTACCCGGTGCCCTTCTGTACTCCGTCAGTAGAGAGGAAGCATCCAGAAGCGGTATGAACAAGCTGGTCGGCTCCAAGATGTATTCGTACATGACAGTCCGAAATGTGAATACTACACGTAAAATCTATGCTCTCATGCAAGCCGCTGCCGAGATATAAAACATGCAATTGACTCCATTATGATCCTGACTTTCATACAACTGAAATGATCTGGCCTGCTGAAATTGTTTCCGCCTACGATCAATTTATTTCGTCTTCACAAATAAAAGGACTTCACATCCAATAAAGAATGTGAAGTCCTTTTCCTACCTCTGCTCAACCATCTCACTCCGTTTGGGCGGGCTTTTGTGCTTTTGAATATATCCATTGCTCTCTTGAGCAGTTTATTACCGACAAATTACCGACATCACTGGGGAGCTGTTAACCGCTCCACCAGTGCCTGCAGAGAAAAGTCGGAGGTGGAACACAGCAGTATGCTTCCGGCTGTTTGCGGCAGAACCCCGTCATCATAGGGATTGCGCAGCACCAAATTCAATACTGGCTTAACCGCAGCAAGCTTCTCAGCTAGTGCCAGTTGCTCAGTGAACAGATGAGCATTAAGCGTCCCCTGGATAACGATGTCCGCAGTAGAAGCCTGTAGTACCAGTGATGCAATCTCTTCCGCATCAGGTTTCATTGTGCAATAGCGTGTCTCCACAGTTACGCCTGTATCCGTCAACAAGGAGGCCAGTCTAATCTCAGCAGAGCCACTATTATCGGCCTGGGTTAGCTGCTCCTGCTGCGGTAATATCAGCAGATATTTGAGGGAAGCTTTGAGGGGCAGCAAGCTCTGCGGATCTCGGCTGATTTTCACAGTCTGACGAGTCAGCCGCAGTGCTGCCTCCTCCCAGTGCTCTCTGGGAATCGGCTGCGCAGTCTCTCGATACTGCTGAAATTTATCATATAACTGCTGGATACGAAGAACCGATTCATCAATACGCGCCTCGTTGATTCGTCCATCCCGTACAGCGGCCAAGATTCCTGCCATAACCTGACTCTGAAACTCCGGCGTATGACACATCAGGATCATATCGTTCCCCGCCTGAACGGCCAAGACCCCCACTTCTTCCGGACTAAAATGATTACGGATGGCCCCCATTTCAATATCATCCGTGCAGATCACCCCCGCATAGCCTAACTCTCCCCTTAGCAACTCCGAGACAAAATAAGGGCTGAGTGAAGCCGGAAGGCCACCGGATTCCGGAATGTTTGGATATACCAGATGCCCCATCATGATTGAATCTGCCCCTGCTTCAATCGCCTCCATGAAGGGAAGCAGGGGCCCTTCCATCAACTGTTCAAACGTAAGCTCACATTCCGGCAGAACGATATGAGAATCTCCGCTCACTTGCCCATGACCGGGAAAATGCTTTGCCGTCACAGCGATACCTGCTTCATGCATTCCCTGAATATATGCACGGCCGAATTGGGCGACCAGCTGCGGGTCCTCACCGAAGGAGCGTACACCGACGACCGGATTATCTATATTCGTGTTCACATCCAGCACAGGTGCCCAGTTCATCGGAATGCCGAGCGAATGCAGCTGACTGCCGATGACTTTCCCGAGCAAGTGGGCGACCTCAGGGTCTTCACTTAACCCAACGGCCCGGTTTCCAGGGATATAAGGAAAGAAGCTTTTGAATTTGGATAGGGTACCACCCTCTTCATCTACCGAAACGTAATAAGGCAAAGTCCTCCCATGATCTCCGGCTATGTTCTGTACTTCCCCCAGTAGCGCAAGCGTCTGCTGCTCACTTTCGACATTATGCGGAAAGATACCGATCCCCCCGAATCGGTGCTGTTCCATTCTTCCGCGAAACTCCGGCTCGGCTCTAGTTGTTGGTGTGCCTACTACACACATCATAGCTACTTTATCTTCCAGACTCAGTACCGCCAGATCGGCTTCTGAATGAGTTGCACTCAACCCCAGCTCCTGATAAAGCGTACGCTCCAGATAATCATGCAGATAGAATCTGGATTTCACAAAATGCTCCGCCATATCACAGGGCTGGTAACGCCCCACCGCATCCCTCATACGGGGGAGGACATCCTCGCGCCCACGACGGTTTCTAGTATAATTGTTCTGGAGTGACCGCCACTCCGCATCGTCTCCGGGGTATAGCTCCCAGCGGTAGGCGTACTTATGAATAGCCCGCGAACGATCTGTCGCCACCTCAAAATCATGCATAATGGCAATCAGTTCCGCTTCTTCCTTATGTTCACGTACTTCGTCTATCAGCTTCCAGATCACATCATAATAATCCTCCACCTTGTAATGGCCGAGAAGTTGATGCCCGATAACCGGATCAATGCCATGAAACTGCTCCAAAAATCGGTCTATAAAGGTCGAGACATCCGCCTTGCGATTCCAGGTCAGATCCGCATGCAGCAACATCGGGTACCAAGTTGTTTCGAAAATGCCATATGGAACACCGAGACTGAAAGGCCCCGTCCAGTTGGTGGCAACCACGCAGCCAATATCTAGTTTGTCGGCCGTCTCTGCCCACTGGATCAGATTGTCCGTCCGGTTCAGCAGCACCGGATAATTCTGATGCTCCGCCCAGTCAAAGCTGCGAACTGCTGGAGCACCCATAACTTCAATGCCTAGCGCCCTGAATTTATCCGCATGTGAAGTAACTTCCGCGTTGATATTGCGCCCATTGTAGATCCAAATCATCGCCACACTTCGCTGATCGAGTTGAGCAAGTTCCTCTGCTGGACATTTATCCAACATATCGTGCCAGAAGATGGGCTGTTTCCCCCGTTCTACTGTAAAGGCAATCAGGCGGTTCAAAAAAGCGATAAAAGCTCTTTCCCGTACGCCTTCAAATTCGATTTTGCAGCGTTCACATTCGCATAAACTATAGACCTCATCACAACCGAGATGAATATAACGCGATTGCGGGTGGGCATCGATCATCTCTCCGAGTAGCGTGGTAATTAAGTTATAGGATTCCGGATGGGACGGGCAGATCTCGCCAGTGGACTCTTCTGTCTCCCGAAGGTGTCGCCAAGCTTCGTGGCGCAATACATATTCCAGATGTCCAAAGCTCTGCTGGAGCGGAATAATCTCTATAAAATGTTCATGGGCAGTGCGCTTCAGCTCTTCAAGCTGTGATAGCTTTAACGCATGCTTCGGATGTGCCAACTTGGGATGCGCCCGGAATGGAAATTTATCCTCATATTCAATCAAAATCGCATTTGTCTTATAACGTGCAAATTCCGCCAAGTATCCAATCAGCAGTTCAGGCTTCGAGAACGTCTGGCGTAAATCCAAATTCATTGCCCGCACAGCCGTATCCGGCCAATCTGTTATCGCTACAGCCGGGATATCTCCATCCGATCCACGCAATTGGATTAATGTTTGCAATCCGTAGAACAGACCCGCCGCATCCAACGCGTAGACCTCGGCTCTTTGGGCCGATACATCTAGCCGATACCCTTGTGGGCGTCCGTTAAGCCCTGCCGGGTCTGCATCGTCTTTACCGATGAAAGAACTAATATCTGAGACGGCCAGCCCCTTTTGTTGTACTCCACTACCTTCAGGTGCTTCATGAATAGTTTGGGCTGCTCGGGTTTCATGATCTTCTTGGGCTGCTTGGGCTTCTTGACCTTTAGGAGCTTCTCGGGCTTCATCAACTGCATGAGCATCTTGGACTTTATGAACCTCATCGACTATCTGCTGCATCTCCTGCCCGAGAAGACGTTCAACGACTAGTAAATAACCTCTGTCTATTCGAAATTGTGTATATTCCATGTTCGGAAATGCACGGCGGCAATGCATCTCCAATCTTGAATCATCTTGCTCCATGTAAAGACTTATTCTCACCTTATCATTCAGCCGCAAGGTGCCTTCCCCAGTTACTACAAACTGCTTCGGTTGTGGTATCAAGCTCTGCATCGCTCTCCTCCTATTCATAGCTCTATGGTCTGATCTGGCCATTCTTCCAGCACTGCAACACACTCCATTTTCCATCCTTCATATCGAAGCTAACCACATCCGCAGGTACACCTATCTCAAGTCCTCTGGCCTGTTCAAGCCCAAGCAGTTCGGCCGGATGTGCCGAGGCACAATCCCAGGCATCGGCAAGGCCGGCCAGCCCCGTTTCCACGAGATACCCCACCTGATCTGGGAGCATCATCGCAGAGCCAGCCAGGAGCTGTGGCTGGCCCGCAAGGTGTAGCCGACCTTCTGCCGTCAGTACCACTTCACCGCCGATGTGCAGGCGATGGGAACCTGGCGGCATGCCGCTCAGAGAGACGGCATCGCTGACCAGTATGGCGCGATTTCTCTTCATCCGGAGAATCACGGCAAGCACGGATGGGGGAAGATGATGTCCATCGGCAATCATACAGCCATATAACTCATCGGCTGCGAGCTGTTCCCACAGATAGTTGGGATGGCGCGGAAGCGTCAGATGTGTTCCGTTACCCAGATGCGTGGACATCACTGCGCCTGCGGCTATTGCTTCCCTGATCTGCTCAGGCGTTGCCGCCGTATGACCAATGGAGACAAGTATGCCGGATTCGCAGCATTTGGCGATAAATGAAGCTGCATCTGGCCACTCCGGGGAAAGGGTGACGATGCGGATCAACCCTTCAGCAGCTTCCTGCAAGCAGCAGAAGACCTCCCAATCCGGGGGAATAATATACTCCCTCGGGTGCGCACCGCGTGGGCCATCCTCCGGGGAGAGGAACGGGCCCTCCAGATGAATGCCCACAATCCCATCGGCCACATCCGGGTACAGCCGAACAGCTTCCGCAATGGCAGAAGCGGCCTTAGCCAGCCGGGTTGGGCTGTTCGTAATCAATGTTGGGCAATAGCTTGTAACGCCCTGTTCTTGCAGTAGCCGTGTCAGTTTCAACACCGTTTTAGGACTCAGCGGTGCCGTATTCAGATCCAGACCCCACCCACCATTCACCTGCAAATCCACGAGTCCGGGTGCAAGCCATGGAAGTGGCTTCACGAGAGATGAAACTTCAAGCTCAGCAATGGCAGTGATGGTCGTGATCCGCCCTTCTCTGACTCCCACCTCAATAGGTAGCCCGGTCCGGTAGTGCCTTCCAATCAACGGCACACTCACAATCCGTAAGCTTCCCGGTCTGTGAACATTGTAATTCCTGGATGTGTACGCAGAATAGTGGCCGGACATGCCGTGCTGATTGGATCATGTAAAGCTGCAGTGAGCGCACTGCGCTTGGACGCACCTGGCACGATCACAAACAATTCCCTTCCAGCCATAAGCGTTGGGACAGTCAGGGTCAACGCACTTGCAGGTACATCATCCAGTCGGGAAAAACAACCATCGTTTACCTGCTGACGTCGGCAGGCTTCATCCAGTTTCACCGCTTTGACGTCCAGCAGGTCTTCAAAATCGGCCACAGGTGGATCATTGAAAGCAATGTGTCCATTTTCCCCGATTCCGAGACAGACGATATCAATGGGAGCTGCACGTAACATGTCTCCATATCTCCGACACTCCTGATCCACATCATGTAACCCATCCAACAGTTCCACCCGTCCAGGCTGTACCCGGCTGAACAACCGTTCCGTTAAATATCGTCCGAAGCGCTGGGGGGCCGTATCGGCCAGCCCAATGTATTCATCCATATGAAAGGCACAGACTCGCGACCAGTCGATGCCTTGCTCTCGGACCAGCCCCTCATACAATTCGTTTTGCGAAGGGGCAGCAGCGAACACGATCCGCACCTGGCGCTCGGAATCCTGAAGTAGCTGCCTTAATCGGGCACCAACCGCCACGGCGGCGGCGGCCCCCATCTGACCCCGATCATCATATACATGTACAGACATACGCTCAACGAAGTGGGTCTTCAGCGGCTTCATTATGCCATTTATATTCATAGGTTCTCCTCCTCTATTTCCTCCTCGTGACTGTTTCTCGCCATCCTTGTTCAATGGTTGGCATTCAGCATCAGCAGCATCGCATGTGGAAGATCATGCCCTCCTGCATAGTAATAACCGTTGTAACGAATTCTGCGTGGATCAAAACCAACCTGTCTTCCCGGCTCCACTGCTTCCGATCCAAGCGTTACACTTCCATCCGCTCCGGTGATCCCGCCGATGTAACGTCCCCCGGCATAGGTGAAGCGTCCCTCCACTTTTACCCCTGGCAGTACAGCGCCTGTATCGTAATCTCTGACCTTCAGGGTGACATTTACTTTAGTTCCGTCATAGACCAGATACATGTCCGTTACAACCATCGGTTTCAGTGTGGTACTTCCCGTGGTCGCTGACACTTCATCGGTCAGTGGTCCGATGTTGCCCGACAAATCTCGGGCCGCAACACGGTAGTAATATGTCGTCTCCGGCAGAAGCCCCTTGTCCTGGTAATTCAGGCCGCGGGCGAGTCCGACGATATCAGCAGCGACAGGCGTAAAACCTTGAACGTTACTCCGATAAATCAAGTACCGCTCCACCTCCATGTTATCCGAAGCCATTCCATAATTCAGCTGCACAGTCTGATAATCAGTGGCCTCCAAGGACGGAACTCCTGAAAGTGCTGACGGGGCTTCCTGGTCATCGGGTGCTGTCCAAAAAATACCGCCCGGCCCCCAATATGAAGGAAGTGCCCGGTAGGAATCATAATGGTGGACGGCAATACCTCCAAAGGAACTGTTTTGCCCGTATGCTACATAAACCTTATCCAGCTCCGCTTCCATATGGTTGCGTCCTTCCTCCCAGAAAGTAATCGTCTCCGGATCGCCACTATTGGCAATATCCAGCGTTTCCACACCGACCACTACGGAATTCGGCTTGCCGATCTGCTCGGCGTATGCTAGTTCTCCCGCAGCCCCGGCAATAATGCCGGCAGAGCCATCCGCCGTATCCCGGTAATCCATAATCGAGATATAGTCGGAAATATCCTGAACATGTTCAGACAGCCACTTACTGGAGCCATTCCAAACAACATTTGCTCCTTGTGCCGAAGTGTCGTACCACTTGGGCACCGCAGGACCGAACGGCAGCCGAATACCCGCGATATCTCGACGATCAATCATCTTTTGCAGAACATCCAGGTACTCCTTCTGTAAAAATTGGCTTGGATCTCTGAATTCCGGGGAGATATACGGCTCAATATCCACATTAATGCCGTCGAACTTCTCCATATCACCCGCTACAAGATTGTAATTGATCACCTTCTCCATTTCCCGTACTGCACGGCTATGATATTTCTCGTATGCACCCATGTAGGCCGGAGAAGTGCCCCCAGCAATTAGTGCATGCACTTGCAGATTTTTGCTGTGAGCCCAGCTCATGAACGAACGCAGCTCCTCCTGCTGTTCTTCCAGCGCGTTGTAACCGGCATAACTGCCAATTGCAAGATACAACGTCTTGACTGGATCTTGGCCGTATGTCTGTGTATCCGTAAGGAATGCCTCCAGCACCTGGCGTGAACCGGGGTTCAGCAGCAGCTTGTAGCTCTCCGGTTCCCAGATCCACATGGCTCGGTCCTGTTCAGGGAGGGGCTCGGCAGGTTCCTGTGTCCCGTCTCCAACCTGAGCGTATACCGTCGGGCTATAGCCGTATCGCTCCGACGTATTAGTCGCTCGGGCCTCCAGACTGACCGTACGGTCGCCAAGCCCCGTCGTATCCCAGGTGTACATATATGAAGAGCCTTGTTCTTGTTGGACAGCCTCTTCCCAGGGCCCACTGTTCACCCGAACCTCGACCAGCAAGACCGGAGTTGGCGAGCTGGTCTCGATCGTGACATCTACTTGCCCGCTAAGCGACACGCCCTCGGATGGTCCCGTAATGGTTACCACGGGCACAGCACCTGCCGGGTTATTCACCGTGAGGATTGCAGGCACGCCCCACACTCCGTAACGGGTGGACGTATCCAGACCACGAACCACCAGTTCCACCGTCCCGTTATAATCCGAGGTATCCAGCATATAAGACCAGGTTCCGCTGTCATCCCCATCCGGATCATTCAATACCACTTCAAATTGATCCTTTCCGTCCACAAACAACCAAATGTCATACAGGTCGGTATAACTGCCCCCAATCTCCACTACCCCTCCGTCCGACTGATACCCACCCACAGGCGCATCCAGCGAGATTAAACCTGCTGCTTCTGTCTTACCAGGGAGTATTCCAATAGCTAACATACACACCAACAGAACCATACCTAATCTGTAGCCGGAGCACACACGCAGATGCAGCTTTTTCATAAGCGAAGCCTCCTTTTGCCATTCTCTAATGGTCTAGGATTCCTTTGCCGTCCATTCGCTCATTTCGCGCCCAGCTGGATATTTTGAACACGGTCATATGCTTCCTTATAAGTGTTCAGCAATTGATCTACGCCAAGATTGTTAAGTTCCCCCACATACTTCTCCCAATCCGCCAAACTTCGGGAGCCGGTGACGAATTTGGCAAAGCTCTCATCGCGATGCTTCTTAATCGCCTGCCCAGTAATGGAGATGATCTCATTTTCCACTTCCGTAAAAGCAGGTCTTGGTTGCATTGCGGGAGGATCATACTTCACGGCTTCTTCATAGGCATGCTTCAGGTCATCCGAGAACAGCGACAAGTGGGCATTAAAATCAATCCAGGTATAGGCCCCGCTGGTCTGAAGCCCGGTCTGCTTGCGCATTTCAATCACATCGTTATACTCTGGTTTGAATTTAATCGTGTCCCCTTCCTTTACATAGGTCTCCCCCTCAACACCCCAGCTGCTGAGCGTACGTCCTTCCTCGGAATAGAAAAAGTCCATATACTTCATCACATCATCCATGTGTTTAGAGGTGGAGGCCAACGTTAAACCACCTTCCATATAATGAAAATATGGATTCAACTGTTTGCCGCCTGAAATGCCAGCCGGAGGCGCCATAAACTGCATGTTGAACTCGGGATTTTCCTGTTGCATAGCATTATTGAAGAAGTCGATCCGGCTGATATAATCAATGGTTACGAACGATCGTCCAGTTGAGACCATATCTTGCCACTGCTTGGTTTGCAGGGATAAGAAGTCGGGTGGAATCAGTCCTTCGTCATAGAAACTCTTCCACATCTCCACCATCGACTTATAGTTGTCTTCGATCGGTCCATAACGCCATTCTTTCTGGTCAAAATCATAATAGGCACCCTCACCGGTTCCATAGTTCACCGTCATATTCGAATTCATCTCATCCGGAATCTGGCCGTAGCGGATCGAAAGCGGGTAACTGTCCGGATACTTCTCCTTCAGTGTCTTGAGCGCCGCATGCAACTCTTCATAGGTCTTTGGAACTTGAATTCCTTCTTTATCAAAAACATCCTTGCGGTACATCCAGATCATACTGTTCGTCTCTCCGAACCCCTGATTGGGGAACATAAACATTTTGCAGTCGGCGGACAGGACAGCCTTCGTTTCAT
>JAFWEX010000089.1 GCA_017512705.1 Paenibacillus sp. | reverse complement strand
TGACAAAGCATACAAACCGTCCCGGTAGAGATGTCCAATGATTCGTCGATCCTTATAACACCGTTTCACATGTCCCGACCCTTGAACATAGAACACGTCCGAACCCGCAGCACAGCGTCTCCCCATACTCTCATAGTCGCGCAAATTCCCTTCAAACAACGGGTCAATCCCTTTGAGGAACTCAATTTCTTCTGGAGTGTAATATTGGGGTCGATCTTTGAACGCATTAATCCACATATATACTTCACTCGGCAGGGCTTTTCTCATCGACTCTATAGCTGGAAATGCACTACGCAGTCCAACCGTACCCACACTAAATGACAGTCCCATCTCACGCAAAGTCATACATTGGTTAACAAAGGACGACTCCTTGGTCTCCCGAGGATGGTAGGTCGCCCAAAAAGCGGCTTTATCCACATGCAACTCCCGCGCCCAATCCAGTTTGACAGACAGGTTGGTCTGAATCGCCACTTTGTCCACATGAGCCATATGGGATAATTCAACCATCGCTTCCCGATACCAGCGTCGCACCAAGGCTTCTCCGTAGGGGTTAAAAAATATAGAGAAACGGTGTCCCTGATCTTCCTGTTCTTTGACCCAGTGTACAAACTGGCGCAGTTGCTGTTCATCCATACTTAACGTTTCTTTCGAATCGACTGTTTTGCTAAAAGGACAATACGGACAATCGTAGTTACAGGAGGATAACTTCCCCCGATAGTATAAGGTTGCTCTCATGAGAAAACAAACCCTTCCATCTGCTCACGAATTTCAGCAGAAATAAGCCAGTCCCCAATGGCATCAGAGTATCCAAGCCCTTCCTCTGTCAGACGCAACACTCGCTCCTCTGCTTGAACATCGAAGCATGCCATTCCTTCTTCCAGCAATTCGTTCAACCACGGGTAGTCAGACATCACTTCTGTTCCGAATCTCTCCTGATATGCAGACAGCATAAGCCCCTCCCGATGCAGCAGTGCTTTTAATATAAAACGACGCCTCTGCTCTTCACGGCTTAACACAATACCATAATCCGCGACGTCATACCGTTCAGCGTTTACATAATCCGCAATGATGCTCTGTGTTGCCTTGTAGGTCACACCATACTTGGAAGCATAATGTACCTCACTCGTATAGGAGCGCGCACCACATCCAAGTCCAACCATACCTTCTTCCTGACAGCTGTATGGTAACAGCGATTTGACAGAAGTTTGTTCCTTAGCGAATCTACGCATCGAATATTGCGTATATCCTTTGCTTTTCAACAACTCACGTGCCGCTCGGTATAGTTCCATCCGAATATCAGGGCCTTGACGCTGGATATCTTCAGGTTTCACAATCGTATTCTCTCGCGTGTACAAAGGATAGATAAATACTTCACCCGGATTATAGGCGAGGACACGTTCAAGCGAATAGATCCACGTATCCACAGTTTGACCTGGCAGACCATAGATCAGATCGAGATTTAGTAGTGGAAAATCATGTCGAACCAGCTTTTCCAGTGCTCGCTCTACCTCCTGCGGTTTTTGCGGACGGTAGATGGCGGATGCCTCTGCTTCAATAAAGCTCTGTATTCCCATACTGACACGATCCACTCGCCGTTCTTTCAAAATACTTAACTTCTCGTCCGTAACGGTGTCAGGTGAAGTCTCCACCGAAATAGAAGCATGTGAAGGATCTAATCCCATCGTATGTTCAGCAATGTCAAACAGACGATTCAGCTGTGTCTCATTCAACAATGTCGGTGTTCCCCCACCAATGGCAAACCTCGAATACGGTCTACGTGATGTAATCGGCGCCCACTGCTTCGCTTGACGTTCAAGGGCATCCACATACTGTTCATGGCTATCCTGCCGTTTGTCAGGCAGTGTGAACAGATTGCAAAATCCGCATCGTGCCGCACAAAAAGGAATATGCATGTATAAAAAGTAGGTATCTGTGTCTTCCTTTTCCCACAGTGATCGCAGCTCAATCGGCGGATTCAGCTCACGATATGCTGTTTTATGTGGATAGGAGTACAGATAAGAACGGTAAGGGAATGTTAGCACATCCCGAAGACGTGCTGTTGGTTCGGAGCCAGATTGCGGAAGACCTGCTGTTGTTATATGTTCTGCATACTCACTCATCGGCTTCCTCCTTATAATATAAATTCACGGTAAGGTACAGTCCAAACGACGTCATGTGCGAGGCGGTGACCATGATACCCATCCTCTCCATAAGCGGTGCCATGATCCGAAAAAGCCAGGCAGAATGTTGGACGTTCTCGCTCTCTCATGGCTTCAAACAATGGGCCTAACGCCTTGTCCACATATCGTAATGCTGCGCGCTGCGTCTCCACCGAGTCCTCTCGCGCTCCTTCAACAAAGTAACGATTGGGGCCGTGAATAGCTGAAACGTTCATGAAAAGAAACAGTTTCTCATCAGGGGCCGTCTGGTTCAGCAGCTTCAAGGCATGGTTCACTTGATGCTCTGTCGACCTTGGATTGGTGACTCCAAAATTCATTCGCCAATAACTTTGCTGAAAATAACCAGGCAGCACTTTGGCGAGCGGATTCTTCTTCGTAAAAAAAATGACACCGCCGATGCAAATCGTACGATACCCCTCGGCGGCAAATCCGGATACGATATCCGGAGTGTCAAACAACCAGGTATGAGGATGCGTTTTAAGTCCGGTATTTCGAGAATGAAATAATCGAATGTGAGATGCCTTGTCTGTATTTGCAGGTGTAGGCATGAAACCACCGAAAAAAGCATGATGTGCAGCATATGTAAAGCTCCCCGGGGTATGCCGTTTCTCCCACGATCCAGAGCCACACAGGTTGGGACAATGCGGCTCCTCCAGCTTGGCAACGTCATATCGCAGCGTATCCAGTGTAATCATTAATATGTTATGGGAGCCCACAATGGTGTTCATATCAGGCATGTCTAACAGGCTCCTTTCGCAAAAGCTTCATTTCCCATTCATAGGGTGTCAATTCTTGATATTTAACTCGGTATAATAAATCTCCGAACGGATTCACATCCAGCACGTATGCCCGCGGATTCATACCGCTGGTAAGCATCACATCAATACCTGCCGACCATGAGTTAGGGAACGTCTTCATCGTATCCAGTGCTGCATCCTGAATCATCGACATCCTTGACTCATCCAGCCCCGCTTCAGCTGGCAGCATCCGCTCATTACGCAGATGAAGATTGGTGATCGGTGTGCGACTAAGACGCATAACCGAATGACCAGCTTCTCCCGCTGCAATGAGTTGACGAACGTCATACGCGCGTTGATGCAGCGCTGCTTTGGGCATCCATCGTTCAATCTGTGCACCTTCCGCACAGAGCCAGTCCATCAACGAACGAATCTCAACATGACGGGTATACGTTCGGAGTTTCCCCTCGTTATAAAAAACAGTTCGTCCCTGAGTGGTCTCCATACCCACGGTTGTCACGGCTATCTCCTCGCCTGTCCGCGGATTAACCTGATAAGCGACAACGCCCGAGGCAGCTGAGCCATAAGCAAGTTTCACGAATACTCGATGCATCCGTGAGACACTCATCGCTGAACGCAAAATCTCCCAGCAGTCAACAGGTTGGGAGGACTGCAATATGGGCGGTACCTGTATCCCATGTTGTGCTAGATGCAACTGACATACTCTTTTATCAAACATCACAGCAATCTCAGCAGGATCATTCCAGAAGAGAACATCGGGCCAGATTGCACGTGCTTCACGTCCAATCCTTTCAAGGAACCTTTTCCAACCTCGAAACCATTGGGCGGGCGCATAGATCCTCCCCCATTGCTGTTCCAATGTGAGTGCTGCTTCAGCAGAGATCATCTCAGAACCTACCTTATGCGGTTCAGCTGATAGATCTTTGGGCATGAATAGCGTCGATCCGTTGAGATTCAATGCTGTATTACCCGCTGCGTCATAGTAGTCTGCTGCTCCGAGATGTAACAGTTCCCGTTCAACATCCCAATCTTCCCCTGGAGCATCGATCCGAATAAGCAGATTCTGTAGGTTTAACTTCACAATATCAGCCAGACTGCCTCCCTGTCTCCAGGTACGGAACAGTTTCTCATATGGCAACACAATCGCAGGTCTCATGCCCATTCGTCTTCTAGCTTCTTGCAGCCCTGTTGTTCGTCGATTCCCCGGATTCCCAATTAACAACAATGGCTGTTCTTCCAACATCGATTATTCCGTCAACATTGGAAAACGCCAGTCGTCTTCATCACTTTCCTGCTGGTCACTGATATCCACAGATAGACCTGATTGCTTCCAGCGCTGCATCATTTGGTCCGTCATGTAGTGATAGCTCAGGTTCAGATCTTTTAACTTTTTAACTTTGTCGCTTGTGAGTAACGCCTCCGCGCCCTCATCGGATAATGTGCCTTCCGAGAGATCCAGCACTTGAATTTGATCCAGGATGGGTGCATCGGCAACCGCCTTTGCAATCTCATCTTGAATTTCGCTGTTTTTCAAACCTAAATACTCCAATTTAGGGAAGCGCCCTTTTTCAAGCAAAGGCAACACGTCTTCCAAAGCACCATCGAATCCGTAATCTTCAACACCCAGATACAGTTCGAGCTTGCGCAATTCAGGCAACTTAGCGGTGACGATGGAAGACAACACGTCATTAGGCAAGCCACCACAGATGATAATTAATTCTTCCAGCTTGCTATGCTGGAGTGGTTCGATTTCCAATCCGCTACTACCTTTGATTACGAACGAGGTCAGATTAGGGAATGCTTGCAGAATTGGTGCAAGGTTCGTCTGAACAATCCAGGAAACTTCACACTCTTCGGACTCCATGTCTCCGATAAAGAGTTTTTTCAACGCAGGGAAACTTGGAGCAAGTTTGATCAATGTATCCTGGAACTCCTGCGGAGAATTTTCATAGGCTTGTCCCCAATCTCCAATGATCAGACTTTCAAGCACTGCCGCTTCTGGCTTCGCTGCCAAATCTTGCAGGAGTGTCTCCATTCGAATTCCTTCTTCATAGTCATCGTAAGATACAACCAGCTTCACTTCTTGCATGCATATCCCTCCTGTATAAGGTTCAATCATCAATTCACTAATTTGAATGTTAACCGATACTCAGCATGACTTGCAACATTTTCCAACTCCAGTCCCAAAGCCCTTCCTAATCGTGCAAATCACCTCTTCATCCACATAGGAAAAAGAACACACGTTCCTATTCATAAATGCCATACACATGACTATTAAATAGGTACATCGAAGGAACTCGCACGCAGAGCTCATAACGCACATAAAAAAGACGCTAACGGAATGGTATCCTCTTCCACAGGAATGAATACCGCATTTCCATTAACGTCCTATACACCTTAGCTGTCCCTCTTGCTTGCTTCACACGAAAAGGTCAAGAATTGATACTCAAATGAGCTTATACCGATATGCTAATCTTAATTTTCTATCCTTTCAAGCGGGAAACAAGCGCTCGCAGCGCATGCCCCCGATGACTGATAGCCTGCTTCTGTTCAAGCGTAAGTTCCGCCATCGTCTTCTCATATTCCGGCACATAAAAGAGAGGATCATATCCGAAGCCGCCTTCACCCGCCGCATCAGCTGTAATCCAGCCCTCAGCCGCACCTTCAACCTCATACTTGTCTCCACTTGCCGGATCATACAGTACCAATGCACAGACAAACTTTGCCGGACTGAGCAGTGGCTGTTGGGAATCCTCACCGGATTTGAGCGCTGAAAGTGCATCTAACAGCTTCGCATTGTTCTGTGCGTCGGTTGCCCCTTCACCTGCGTATCTTGCAGAATAAACTCCCGGCTCACCATTCAGCAACTCCACACAAAGTCCTGAATCATCTGCCAGAACAGGAAACCCGAGGGCATCACCTACTACTTTTGCTTTTTTCCATGCATTCTCGGCAAAGGTCACGCCGTCTTCCACTACATCCGGGAGCTCCGGATAGTCGAACATGCTTTTGACCTCTTTTCCCAGTGGAGCAAAGGCATGAGCGAATTCCCGTACTTTCCCCGCATTCCGGGTAGCGACAATGATTACTGGACTATCCAAACTCATGTTATGCCTCACCCAATCCGCGCGAGCCTATTTTGAGTGCAATCGGTCCGAGAACTTCTTTTTGGCGCTCGATCATTTGCAAAATTCCCTGCTCACCAAGCTCCAGCATCGCGTTCAATTCACGGCGGTCGAATGGCGCTTCTTCACCTGTTCCCTGAAGCTCCACATATTTGCCGCTACCGGTCATCACCAGATTCATGTCCACCTTCGCTTTGGAGTCCTCATCATAGTTCAGATCCAGTACCGGCTGTTCTCCCACAACGCCTACACTTACAGAAGCAAGGAAGTCTGTAATCGGGAACACCTGCAGCTTGTGCTGCTGGGCAATTTTGTTCACTGCGAGTGCCAGAGCAACAAATGAACCCGTAATGGAGGTTGTACGTGTACCCCCGTCCGCTTGAATAACGTCACAGTCCAGCGTAATCGTACGCTCACCAAGCGCCTGCAGATTCACGACCGAACGTAGAGCACGGCCGATCAGTCGCTGGATTTCCATCGTGCGACCGGTCAGCTTACCCCGATTCGCTTCACGCTGGTTCCGAGTATGCGTAGCCCGCGGAAGCATAGAGTATTCCGCTGTAACCCAACCTTTGCCTTGTCCTTTCATGAAAGGTGGTACACGTTCCTCCACTGTTGCTGTACAAATTACCTTTGTGTCACCGACTTCAATCAATACAGAGCCCTCGGCGTATTTATTCGTGTTAATTGTTAAATTCATCGGGCGCAGCTGTTCGCTAGTTCGTCCGTTAGATCTCATATTTTCTGCCTCCTACGACTTAAGCATCCTGTAATGTTGAACTTGTTCACTCATGCAACAATCTTTTATATTTTACCAAAGAGTTTCGTGAAAAGCACCCTCAGGCCTCTTCAATCCATCAGATTGGAATTTCATTAATATACTCCGGCTTGGACACTGGTGCGCTGTAATCCCGGTTATCATCACCCTTGACCGTTTTCTGTCCATTCCATTCAATCTGCACCTTGGCATCTTGACCCGGTGTATTCTCCGCAGTTGTCAGAACAACGGACTGCAACAATTCACTAGGTACAATATCCCCTTCTGTAAACATGTCATCCTTCAATGCAACCGTCACTGTTCCATCCTTAGATGTTTTAACGGACTGTAATTCCGTTCCACCTGTCATCACTTCTTCCAGCTCGCCATCTTTAGCCGGGCCTTTGATTAACTCATGTAATGCTGCCTGAACGCGGTTTTCACCTGGCGTTACAAGTCGTGTTACGGGAACATAGTACTGTACACCAGCAGGGGATGCGGCTGAAAAATAAACCGTCACTGGACTACTGTTCGTGGTAAAGGATTCGCCCAGATCCAGATTAATACCTACCGCACGGTTCAGCGGCTCCGGCAGAGGTGTACTGTTCACAGGCATTTGGCTTAACTTTTTGCCATCGACCCAGATCTGTACATTTTTGACGTCTGGCGTACCTGTCAGTGTCCACGTCACCGCTTCCAGCATTTTACGCTCATCTTTGGCATCATATTTGGCAAAGTTACCCGTGAACTCGACAACAGCCAGCTTGTCGTCCGCGTGTATCGTTACATTCTGCACAATCGTACCCTGTGGTAGCACACCCTTAAAACCTTCAGGTAACATTCCAGCATATGCTCCGCCTGTTACTAACGTATCCAAAGCGGTCTTGGGGCTGCTTACATCCGTTCCAGACGGAAGTGTTAGCGAAACTGGAGCAAGCATTCCCTGTTGGTCTTGCAGATATACGGTTGTGAGTGGAAGAGTTGGAAGCTTTCCATTACCTTCAGCGGCTTGAATCATAGCGGCTTCCTGGATACGCGGCGGCGGATCAATGGCTTCTGAAGATTGGGCACCAAACATACCGCAGCCAGTCAGAACTACAGGAATACTCAATAAAGCGGCTGCTGATGCCTTACGTAAAGATGGGATCTTTCTCATGATCACGTTCCCCCTCATCATTTTTACAGTTTGTACTACCATGTATACGAGCCTTTGATCAAAAAATAACTACTTTTTACACAAGCCCTTACTGGAGCAGACTTGTTCATATGTTACAATCATAAAAGCAACGCAATTTGGTTAATGACGTATGTAGGTTATAAACGTATTGCTATATATGTTGAACGATTTTTTTACACGTTAACGGAGAGGACAGAAGAAACCTGTAAAAGCGGAGCGGTCGCCTTTATCACCGGATTTTCCCTTTTAAAAAAGGGAATCAAAAAAATCTGGGGATAACAGCGATTGGAAGGTTATTCTGTCATCGGAGTGTTCCCGTGTAAACCTCTTCGTTCAATTTATATTAACATCAGAGGAGGAATCGCCCATGGAACATCCGGAGCAAGAGAAAATCCCTTATAGTCTGAATAGCCGCAAAGTTGCGGAAGCCACGAGGGAATGGTTGCACAAACGGGGCGTGACGATCCCTGAGATCGCAGAACTGGTAATGCTGCTGCAGAAAAAGTATTATCCTGGACTGACGATGGAGGAATGCATCGAAAATGTCGAGATGGTACTGAAAAAACGCGAAGTGCAAAATGCTGTCCTGACTGGCATTCAGCTTGATCTGTTAGCAGAAAAGGGACAATTGCTCTCTCCCCTGCAAGAGATGATTGAAAATGATGAAGGTTTGTATGGCGTGGACGAAATTCTAGCATTTTCGATTGTGAATGTATATGGCAGCATCGGATTCACGAATTATGGATATGTGGACAAGCTGAAACCCGGAGTACTCGAACGGTTAAATGACAAAAGCCTCGGACCTGTGCACACATTCCTTGATGATATTGTAGGTGCTATTGCATCTGCTGCCAGCAGCCGAATTGCCCACCGCAAGCAGTCCGAGCTGGAAGAGGCCATAGGAGAGAAGCCCGTTAGTGACGATAAAATATAGTGATGTTCGTTTCCTAATTAAAACGTCAATCTTTAGGCAAGACACCATTGAAGAAGTCGTACTTCATAAAAAAATGCAATGTCTTCTTTAGGCATAGTAACTTGGACGCCAATAGCAAAACCGAAAATGGAAACTTTATATAAAATTAACACAAAAGCTTGCCCACAACTGTGGACAAGCTTTTTCCTATTTCTCCATTTAAAGCTGAAAGTGGCATTGGCTACAAAAATGTATAGAATCTCATTTCTATCCTTTAGGGACTTAGAAAATCTATTACAACTTTCCTGCTACTCATAACGTTAAATGAATGGTAAATATTAGTGCGGAGTTGAGAATCATTAAAAAGTTTATTATTACTCTATTTTTGATCTATCTTCTTTGTCTGCTTAATTTTGTGGTAGTAAAATTTTTCGGGAGTTTCCAGGCTGTTCAAAAGAGAATGGATGATGTACTTCTGCAAAGAGAATTATATGGTATATGGAACATTTCACTAGAACCTTTCCAATCCATTACTGCTTCGGTCTCTTCTTACATTCATGATCCAAGTTTCGGGGTAGTCACTCTATTTTTAATTGGAAACATATTGATATTTGTACCACTAGTTTTTTTATTACCCTTACTATTAAAAAAACCTTCTTACATTAAAATAATGCTCATTTCATTGAGCATCATTGTTAGTATTGAAACATTGCAGTTGGTGACTTGCCTTGGTATTGCAGACGTAGACGATGTGCTCCTTAATATGCTAGGTAGTACAATAGGTTATCTTACTTACTATTTGACAAAAAAACAGGCTTATAAATAAATATAAGAAGCAAATCAAGCCAAGAATTCCCTCGGTGTGATTCGCTTCTTTTTTAAGCATACCGATACCTACTAAAAAGAGGAATATATTTCCCAATCAGCTATATAAAAAACTTATACAAAAAGCGGCCTATGCAGGCCGCTTTTCGCATCTGATCCTATTCATTTGAGATGGTCTTGTCTCGCAGTTCCAATCAACCCATAGACTTCATTCCATTTATGATGCGTCATCGATTCGGATGCAGACCGCTTGGGTCCAATCGTGATCTGGGGTCCTTTGTGTTCCCTCAGCAGACCGCACAATATGGTGATGCCTATAACGCTGAGCCCAGTAAATACATACATCAAACGCATGATAACGTTCCCCGAACTACTTTCCGTAAGCATGCCATGAATCAACAAACCAGCGAACGTCGGGTACGATAGCACCCGGAACGTGGAACACCCTTTCCGCCCCAGCTTGTTGCGAAGACCACTGGAAAACAATACAATCAACAGGCCATAGAAGGCTATTGTTCCGAGTCCAAGGCTAACCGGATGGACCGAAGCGGTAAAAGGAATCAACAGCTCACGCCAAGTGAATGGACTATAATGATCTAGATATAGCGTGAATAGATGTATCATTCCAACACCAAAGGCAAGCCAGATTATCCGTGTACGCCAATGAAGCATGACGGCTCTGGGTTCGCCCTTTGCCATCGGTATCCTTCGAGCAACACCCAGAAATACGCCTACAAAAAGAAGAAAATAGGCCAAAACACCGCTGATTCCAATGATATTCCACGTCGGCAGGTAATCTACGATCCACTGTGCCATAACCGGATGCCCCCCATGTGTTAGACTTGTTCCTTCTATATCAGACTGAAACGATGATCCGGGTCGAACCCGAGCCAGCATTCCGCAAGTGTCTCTGTATTGCCTCTAAAATAAACTTGACCCTCTCTAGTAATCCAGAGTACGTCGTGCCTGTCATAATGACGATTGAGCCATTTTACGGCCTCAACACTGCCCAAGATACATACCGTTTTAGCAATAATCTCGCACTGAGAGGTATGCTTTCCAACCACCGTACATTGCAAAATGTCTGTATCCGCTGGTTCCATGGTCCGAGGATCAATTAAATGTTGGACTCTACCTCTATAGTCACACTCCCCCTGCTTCGGAGAAATGCCAGATGTAGCAACAGCTCCGTTCCGTATCCGAACTTTTCCGGAAAGGTCCTGCTTGTGTGGAATAGGACTGGTCACCTCAAGCGTCCAATATGGATGATCGGCCGTTCCCCATACCTGAACATCCCCGCCTGCGTTAATCATTCCCGCATCAATCTTCATCTTCTGCTGAAGCCAGTCTGCAACTCGTTCGACAGCCCATCCCTTCACGATTCCCCCAAGATCAATCTCCGTTCCCGGGTCCAGATGAACCATTCGACTGCCCTCTCGTTGTATCCAGGTGGGCCGACTGTAATCCAGGGTTTCTTGCTCTGCACTAACTGCAACCATTTTTCTTGCACCGATCAGACGATCCAACAAAAGCCGATGAGATGCTCTCTTCGACAAACGAAGGGCTTTGGAGATGCCTGGCTGAAAAACACCCTCTGTCTGCCCAATATATCCGTAAGCCAGACTAAGTACTTCATCCATCGCTGCCGACACAGGCATCCACCCTCTACTATGATTCAGACGGTTCAGTTCACTGTCCGCTACAAAACGACTGAAGCGCTGCTCCTGCATTTCAAACCAGCTTTTCACGAGAGTTGCCGCGTGTTCCGCTTGTTCTCTGTCTGCAAAGAGTTGAACGTCAATGTTCGTGTTCATGGCACGAAACTCGAAATGAACTGCACGAGAAACCTGCTCTGTACGGCTCATGATGCACCTGTATGTGACTGATCATTGTTATTATTGTTGTTATTGTTATTGTTAGTCCCGGAGTCTTTGATCTGATCCTGTTTTCCCGACTGCTGTCTCGAAGAATCCAAACGTTCACGATCCACATTCTCATCCGGTAACGCTCGGGATGAATCCGTCTGGGTAGAGACCACCACTCCTGAATCTGCTTTATTCGCTGACGCATAAGCAACATCAAAAGCATCCGAAGTTCTTACATATTGAAAGAGCGCAGCCACGGTCAATGTAGCTGCCGCTGAAGCCTGCCATCTCCGCCACTCGTTCCGTTTACGTCTTGCCATCGCTCATCCCTGCTTTCTATTACGAATTGATATAGTTATATCTTAGGCAGGCTGGCTTAAAAGAAGATGAATATACCGTTAATAGCGGCTAAAGCTTTGGATTAGATGCGTGATCATAAAAAAAGAGCAAGGATACGCTGGCATCCTCACTCTCGGTAACAATTCGTTTGATTATTCATATTCGTGAACGCATGATATTTTCCCTAAAAAAGAAAGTTCTTGTTCACTTCAATTCTACTGATGATATTGAAAATAAATAATGCCGTCCGGCTGCTGCACTTGTCTCGCCAAGTCGCGCCGGATGAGTTCCTGCAAGTGTGCCAGCGTCTCACTCATTGCAAAACGCAGCTGGTGGGTTCCTAGCCGTTCACCAAACAGGTGCAAACATATATCGTACGCATGAGCGGGACTGTCCTGCAGACGTTCACTCAGCTTCGCCAGACGTTCTTCATGGTGAGCAAGCAGTTCTGCTGTACGCTCTGTAAAACGGGTAAATGGATTTCGGTGCCCTGGATAAGCTCGCTCCACCGTCAACTTATTCAAACGATTCAAACCATCCATGTAGGACTGTAACGGCTCCGGGTCGCTCCCCGGCTGCAAGCTGACATTAGGTGAAATCTGTGGCAACACCGCATCTCCGCACAATATCTCCCTGGATTCAGGTGCATAGAACGACAGATGCCCAGGGGCATGTCCCCCCGTCTCCACAGCGATCCATACTTTGCCTCCCATCTGCAGCGTATCCCCATCCGCAATGTGTGTTACCTCCGGAAGTGGAGTAATCTGCGAGATAAACGTATTCATATGTTCTTTGATTTCAACCGTCTTGTACTCCGGCATCCCATGTGTACGATAATACTCAGGTAACCTTTCAGCTATGGTCGCTCCAGGCCCCCACATATAATCCGCTTCCTCCTGGGAGCGCGCCGACATCAGCACGGGCACACCGCTCATCTGCTGCATCCAACCGGACAATCCGAGATGGTCTGGGTGATGGTGTGTTAATACAATCTGATGAATGTCTTGTAAGGTCAAGCCAAGTCCCTTTAACGCGTCATACCATTCCTTCTCAGTCTCTGCTGTTCGAGGACCCGGATCAACAATGGTCACCTTGCCTTCTGGTTCGGTAAGAATATAGCTATTCACCCATCGTAGCGGAAAGGACATCGTAATCTGTATACGATGCATGCCTTCTGGCATAGGTAATTGTTCAGCTCGTGTGCGTTTCATCGTCATCCCCTCCTATATATGTAGCCCACCATTTGTTCACCTTTACAGACGATGTCCAACAAAAATCATGCGTGGCGAAGTCTGTTCATATTCCTCTTCATCGTAACCACCGTGAACTTGATCCACCTGAAGCCCTGCTTCCTGAATCATGTCGCTAAGCTGCTTGCGGGAATAGAGCTTGACACTTTCCTTATAGATGCGCGGTTCAGCCCCGGCTGCGATGTCAGTGATCCGAATCTCCTTTTGCACAAAACCGTCCTGTATCCTGCGAAATTCCTCAATCCGCTGCCCCTCATCCTCACGATCCGAGTGCGGAACCAAGTGTTTCTTCACGTAAGCTGTATTGATAAAGTCAATAATAAACCGGCCTCCCGGTCTTAACAGGTGATGGATGGCACGTAGCACTTTTAACTGCTCCACATCCTGAGGAAAATATCCGAACGACGTGAACAAGTTAACGACAGCATCAAATCCGCCCTCCAGTGGAGGTTTGCGCATATCAGCATGAACCCACCTGACCCGTTGTTCGGTATCGAGCTCCTGGGCTTCCTTAAGAAGAACATCTGACAAGTCTACTCCCGTCACCTGTAATCCGGCGTCTGCAAGCGCAAGAGAATGTCTGCCCATGCCACAGCAAAGATCCAGCACTTCCGCACCCTCTCGGAGCTTGAGCCAGTTAATCATTTTATGTACTTCCTCATACGCACCGTGTACATCTCGATGTTTATATACAAGCAGATAATCTTCTCCAAAACTCTCTTCGTACCATGCGGTCATGAAGCTTTCGCCCTCCATATTGTCATCAGTCCATCTCCGTACCTGCGTTGAACTTGCTTGGGTACATCAATTGGATTAATTATAATCGCTACGCTTGTATGCGGCTGAGATTGGGTCATTTCAAGTTATTGTAACGTTTTATGTCGGAAACTCAAAATAGTCGTCTACCGCCTCATTGAATGCCTCCAACACGCACGATATAATGTTACACATGTCACACTCCTGCGAATCGGTTAAATATAAATATCAGGAGGTGTTCTTATGATTCGTATCGGACTCACCGGATGGGGCGATCATGATGACCTCTATCCAAACCGTACCAAAGCAAAGGACAAGCTCAGACTGTACGGACAATATTACTCTACGGTAGAGGTGGACAGCTCCTTCTATGCCGTGCAACCCCGGGATCGGATGGCACGCTGGGCGGCGGAGACACCCGAGTCGTTTTCATTTATCGTGAAAGCTTACCAAGGAATGACCGGACATCTGCGTGGCAAGCCGTACTTTAACAGCACGTCCGAGATGTACAAAGCGTTTCGGGAGTCACTGGACCCTGTCATGGAAGCTGGCAAAATGCAAGCAGCCTTGTTTCAATTCCCACCCTGGTTTGAATGCAGCCGGGACAATGTGAATGAACTGCGGGAAGTGAAGCTTCGTATGGAGGGCATTCCGTGTGTGATTGAATTCCGCCACCAAAGCTGGTATGAAGACAGCATGCGTGAACGCACGCTTCATTTTCTAAGGGAACAAGGATGGATTCACAGCGTCTGTGATGAACCCCAGGCAGGGCCAGGCTCTATTCCTATTGTGCCGATCGCAACGGATTCCCGGATGACGCTCGTTCGGATGCATGGACGCAATGTATCCGGTTGGCAGCAAAACGGTGCACCGAACTGGCGTGAGACACGTTATCTGTACCGATACAACGAACAGGAACTACTCGAATGGAAGGGTTATCTGGAACAACTGCAGGAGCAGAGTGAAGATGTGTTTGTTATTTTCAACAACAACTCCGCTGGAGATGCCGCTGCCAATGCACACATGATGATGGAGCTGCTCGGTCAGCCTGTCACGCCTTTCCCTGACCGCACTGAGCCTGAACAAGAAGAAGGACCGGAGCAGCTTGAGCTATTTTAGATATCAAAAGGATTATTTTAGAAGGATGATTTCCAAGATGCTAACGTTAAATGGGTAGAGAGGAATTAATTAATCTCCCTCTCTATTCAAGTATGATTTACGCAGGGGTATTGAAACTTGAGAGAATAACTCATACGGGGATCGTGAGCGTATAGTTCATTTTGTCTTAGCCGCCCGATTCATTCGGCACCGGGTGAGGGTAAAAGAAAGACCTTAAGGATTTCCCCAAGGTCTTATAGTTGTGCCTAGACACGGTCAGTCATACTAGTTAAATTTTTTTCACTTGTTTCATGTATTCTTCATATGCTTCCTGAACTTTCTGCCTACAAATACGTTCCCACAATTCTTTAAATTTAGCATCCTTCTCGTCATCAATGTCAATAGGATGCATGTCTCCACCAAATCCTATCCATGCATTTGAGTCAGGCACTACCCCATACTCTCCTGCATAAGCCAACTCATATGGAGCATACGTATAACTAACATTAGGGCAATTCTCGGCCAGACAATGATATCCAGGATTCCCCATACCATCTTTACAACACAGTGGAGGCTCAGAAGTATTATTCTCACAGTATACTTCTAGTAAAACATGCCTCATTTTCATCAAACCACCTCCAATTCATTCTGATTAATAATCATTATGGGGTGTTATCACTTCAACTACATTAATCTTTGGTATAGATTACTCTAGCATCTCCACGTCCAGATCCCTTAATATCCACTGCCCACAGTCCCTTCCTCTTACCTGAAAGTGCGTGTGAATTTAGACCTCTTAAATCTCCCGACTCTAAACCTTTGATTTCCGCATGAGATTCGTCAGTTCGACCTCATACGTATCCTCTCCGATGAAACGGGCCTTTCCGCTTCTCTACTGTATCGGTTACCGTTCTGGTCATAGGTGTACGTTTCTTTTTGCGTGCCCGTTTCAGTCTGAATCCGGCTCAGTTCATCGTATGTGTATTGATCCGTTTTTCCGTTCTGTGTACGGGACGTAATGATTTTGTTAGCATCATATTCATAGCTGAACTGTTGGACTGCGGAAGCTCCTTGAGAGACCGTAACCCCAGACAGGTCTAACCGTTATACCGGTAGCTCGTACTAAGCCCTTTACCAAATGATAGTTTTTCCAGTAAGCTATTCGGTCTGTAACTGAACGTCATACGAGCTACCGGTGTTGTTCCTGAGGTGATATCTATGGAAGTGACCCGGTTCATCGTGTCCAGTTCACCGTGTAGCCGTAAGGATTGTTCAGTTTGCATCAGTAAGGGTATATCCCAACCTTCTCTGGTTATTTTTACCATATATCATCTCCGTCCCATTCGGGAAGGCGAACCCACTGAGCATACCATCCGTATCACGGTATGAATAGGTCGTTTTGCCATGATCATCCGTCATCGATGTTCTGCGATTCATCTCATCGTACTTATACGATACAGAGGTATCAGTTCATTGAACCCTGTAAGCATGTTGTCGCTGTACACTAGATAATTTTTCATAAGATCCTTTATTTATCATATTTCTCTTTTTATCATTTGGAAACAGCCACTTGATTCATTCGGCACTGGTTGGGATAAAATAAAGACCTTGAGGATTACCCCAAGGTCTAAATGGTTGTCATCTAGCTATTATGGTTGTTCTTCTTGTAATGGTAATCGTACCGCATCTAAAAACTCTAATGATATCGCTCCATGTTTCTTAAAGTTCTTTCTTGCTTCTCTCAGTGATATAGAATTAGCCCCACCTAATCGCTCTGGGTCGGAATACTGTAAATTATCATCTTCCCAATAACAAACAGGACATATTTCAAAAGTTCCTGGTGGATCTTCTGATAATGTTAGGTATTCACAACAAGGACACGCATATTTTACAGTCATACTTAGTTTCCTCCGAACGGTTTAACTTGATCTTTCCAGTAAATCATCCTATCATCTGGTCTAAATAAGGTTTCGATAGTTCCGTCAGGTTCTGCTGTAGCAAACTCTCGTCTGTTTCTGACGTCCACTTCCCAGTAGGGTTGGTGGCCTTTGGCGCTGGCACTCTTCCCCTGTTGGTGGAAGATTTCTACCTTGCTGCGCTCGATTATGCTAATATGTGTGTAGCTCAAGGTGGATTCTCCTTATGTGAATGGGGTGTGAGAACTTTCATTCTACACGGTTCCTGCCATGGGCCCTTTTTTATTTTTTTCCAATAAGGGTAACGCTTCATATTACAATCCGTCATTCGGCACTGGATGGCAGGTAAAAGTAAGACCTTGAAGGGGACACCTTCAAGGTCATTAAAACTAAGGTCTAACTATTTTCACTTGCTTATCTATAAAAATCTCATTTAATTGTGTTAAAAAATCACTATTTGCTTCAAAATAATCACTATCATTTCGCAAATTCAGGGTAAATGGGGGGACTACACCAAAGCCACCACAAAGACAATCCTCAAGACTCAATAAATCAAAGCCAAAATATCCACCGGGACCATTAATGGCCTCTCCTAAAGCGCAAAAGAAAGAAGTCGAATCCTTTACGTAAGTTGCATCAAAAGAATATACTCCATGTTTTTCATCTTGTTGGTTAGAACTTCTCTTGAAATATAAACGTGCAACTTCTAACCATCCTTCCCTTTGTTGCTCTGTGAGACTAGACCATAAGTTAATGGATGCAGGAGGAGATTGCCTCCACCCCTCCCAAATCACTAAGGCTTCTTTTGACGCCTTTGTTAATAGGGTCCCAATTAGTTCGAGATAATTCTGTTTATTTTCAAGCACGTTTTTATGAAAGTATAACGGTACTTTTAAGGAGAAATAATACGAACCTATAGAATCTCCATCTACATCCATGATACATAAATGAATATTTGTAACACTTGATTTCGTCTTAATACAATATTCCATAAAAGATTCCGTTATTTTAAAGTTCTCTAAGATGATTTTGTGGAAAGATTCGTTATCATCAATTGTAGTGCATTCTCCTGAAAGTCCTACGATGTCTTCACATATTCCCACAATTAAATTGCTTTCATCATCTAATATAGTATACTTAGCCATTGTACCTCCCAAGTCTATTTTCCACCTTCAGGATACCATGGTCCTGGGAATAATTTAGGTTGTGAATAGTCATGATCTAATACGTATCCAAGTTTTCCATCAGGTCTTTTTAATATTCTATGTTTTGTTCCAGGAACATCGTACTCTAACGAACCGGCCCATACATTCCTTCCACTACCTGATTTATTTTTTAACTCATTCGCATTAAATACCTTTTGTTTACCCGTTGCTTTGTCAATCCTTGGCGTCCCCCCGCCTAAAATCGAAGATGGAACAAGCATCGGAACTAAAGAGCAAGCAGGGGAATCGAGAACTACATGACATCATTAAAGCTTTAGCAATCCGACAGATTGCCGTTACACGTACAAAGAAAGAGCCATTTCGGTGCTCCGGATTTGATGTTCAATGTACTTCCTCCTCTATCAATATGATTGTCAAACTCCTAAATTATAGTAATTTATTAGACGGCAATCTACAAAAATATGTATTTTAATCCATAATTCTTAGACAATTAATCCATTAGTACTATAAAAAAGACCATTCGAGGCAATTTATCACCTCAAATAGTCTTCCATCCCTTTTATATGAACTTCACTATATCTTCTCTATTCGTTTCTCTTCGCGACTGAAACTCTACATGTACTGCTGATGCATCTTATACGCTTCAACACCTGCCAGCAGCACAATGCCAATACCGTGGGTATCATTGAGATTCCAGCCGAGATCATCGCGGTAATAGAGGACGGTAAAAGAGTAACCTGACCCGCGACAGACACCATAGATGTTGCCTTTGTAATCAATAGATAACCGGGTCAAGCCTTCCCAGCCTTTTCGTACGGCCTCCCGATAAAGCCCCGGCTGCTCCAGCCAGCCTTCACGAATGCCGCGGGCGTAAGCGTAGATAAACATGGCGGTGCAGGAGGTTTCCTCATAGGAATCTGAACGGTTCAGTACCTGATGCCACAGCCCATTCTTCCCTTGCAGCGCCAGAACCCCGGCACACATTTCCCGATAGAAGGTTAGTAGATCTGGCCGCTTCAGATGATCCTGCGGGAGAATCGATAATAGCTCGGTCAAAGAAAAAAGAACCCAACCGTTTCCACGTCCCCACGGAATGCCCGTTGCCTTCCCCCGTACAAAATCATAGACATGGGACATGATCTGCTGATCAGGCAGGTACAGATACTTTTTGAACATCAGAAACTGATTCACTGCATCGTCCCAACAGGACATATCCCCCGTCAACTGACCATATCGCATTAGAAAAGGCGTGCTCATATACAGATCATCACACCACATCGTCTCCTGCCTCATCTCTCCACTGCCGCGAACACGGTAAAATGCGCCATCTTGGAGTCGTTCCTGCTCATAGGCCATATAGTTAGCAATCCGTTCTGCTGTCTCTCTTCCTCCGCGAATCTCACCAAGCTCCATCGCTGCCAGCAGGGTTGAACCGAATGAGCCGCAGTCATCCAGACTGTCAATGGCCGACAACTGATTGTTAATACCTGCTGCACCATAGACGGTCCGGTCCCATAATCCATATTGATCAAAAGCCGTACTTAGTCCAATATGCTCGCGCACATACTGGATATAATCTTCGCGTCCAAGCTCCTGACCTGTCTGGAGAATACCCATCAGTGTGACCCCAAGGGGATAGTTCCATTTCCCATAATGGGTATTCTCCAGGTACGGACGAACATGCGTCGCTGGCAGATCGACACGCCAATAGACACCCTGCGCCCCATCCTCAAATACGGTATCCGTAACGGAAATATCTGCTGGCGCAGGCTCCGTGCCCGGAATGAAGGGCCCAGTGTAAAGCCACACATCAGTGCATCCAGCTATTGGACGTGCCGGCCTCAACCTCCATCCTGCAGCAGCCGACGAATCAGCAACAGCATCAGTTTGCTCACCTTGTTCAGCTTCTGGATGCTTCAATGTAAAGCCCCAGTTCTGCTCGCCCGCTTGATCTAACTGGCCTTTTATGACGAGATCACTAGTGCCGTATAGCCTTGGAAGCTCCACACAAAAATTCCCGTTATCCGATGCAGCATACAGTTCTGTCCCATCCAGATAGAGCGCGAGGGCACCTTCATGATGACCCTGCAAAATAACCGGTGCCGTCCCCGGCACGGTAACATCAAGCTTGCACCATGCATAAGCAACAGCAGGCTGAGCTGTGCCATATATTCTGGCAAATGCTCCCTTACTTCGTTCCTCATCACTCCATGACTTGCGGGGATACCAGATGAGTCCCGTTTCTTCCTCGGTCATGCCGTCACGAGGGAGAATCGATAGCGGTTCATCTACGGGCTCAGAGTAGAGCCATCCTTCCTGACCTTTGCGATCCATGCCGGGTGTTAGGAAATGCAGCGGGAAATTTTTGAATGATCCTGTACCAAAAATACCGCCAAAGCCTACATCTGTTTTCACAAAACAGAGTAGCACATCATTCCATCCTTCCTTCACTTGCAAGGGAATCGGAGTTCGTCGCTCGGGAAACAGCTCCTGAAGTAGCTCCGACTTAAATATCTGTTCCCCGTTCACATAGATCATCACCGGACTATAACAGTTGAGACTTGTATTGAATGTTGCCTGCCCATCGCTCCACAGCTTGCCCCACACGTATACATACTGACCGCTTCGCGCTTCCTTGCATCGATCTGTCAGATCGAGTTCGTACCTGTAATCTCCCAATCTACGGAAGCCCTCCTGGTGACAGGCTCTAAATATGAAGGAGTGCTGCGGATGATCGCCAATATATCGCTGGGCCACTGTTTTCAGCACATCCGGGATGGAATCAAAATGATAGACCTTGTTTGCAATCGCCTCATGTTCATGAAAATACCGAATAGTCTTCAGCTCCTTTGCCATTCTATACTTGAATCAGCTCGCCAAGACGCAGTGTCTCCCCACCTCTGACCTCAAGTACCTGCTGATCTGCGGTAAACCATACCGACAACGCAGACGGATTATGAATGATTGACCTGTCTGCCGAGCATTCCAGCCGCTGAACGGCTCTCCAGTATGCGATAATCTCGCCACTCGTGGCATACCAGATATCATCTCTGCCGCCAATCTGCTCACCGAACTGTTCGATGATCTCCCAATTATCGTTGTCGTTAAACTCATAGCTGTGACCCCAGATATAGAGCAGGAGTGGCGTGCCTGTTTTGGTGTGCTGAATAAAACGCTCGGTATAGGACGACAATGCATCGTTATGGTGACAGGTCGGATGCCATTCCAGTGGCTGCTCAGGTAAGGTAAATCGTCCGTGAGATTCGACAGTACGCGCATAGTCGATACCCAACCACGCCAACTTGGTGCTGAGCGCACGATCGTATCCTCCATTCGGATAGGCCATCCCGCGCACCGGGTAACCTGAAAGCCGCTCCAGCGCTGCCCGATCCTGCATGATTTCTTCAGCCAGCAGCTCATTCGGCACATATGGCAATGTCGGATGGGTAACCGTATGCACAGCTACCTCATGACCTGTATACAATGTGGCGACTTCCTCTGCCTCAATACGCCCGGCCTTGCCCAGCAAGCCTGAGTTGAGATTAAAGGTTGCTTTTAAACCATAACGATTACATATATCCACCAGTCTTCTGTCATGCACTACGCCATCATCGTAACTAAGCGTTACCGCTTTCATCACTCCACCCGGATACCGATCAAACTGGATACGATGCCCCACTTGCTTCCCCTCCTTCTTGTTGCTGTTTCTGTTTCTACCTCTGTTCCTGTTTATGTCCTCATCACGGTTGTCGCTGCACGACGTCCTGAAGTCGATGTTCTTTTCCGTCAAAATACATACCTTCCAGCAGACCAATCAACGTATTGGTCACACACACTTCAATCTCGTTGTCTCCCGGTCGCAACCAGATTCCTTCGCCCTGCCAGCGATATGGAGACCAACAGCGCACACCGAGACTGTGCCCGTTAATCCGCACCTCCGTAACATCCTGCACAGACCAATCCCTGAATTCCAGTTCAAAGCTGTGCACCTCTGTCTCGACTTGATCCAACCAGAACATGCGTTTATAACTCATCTCCCCTGCAAAATGGGGATACAACGGCAGTGGCTCTGGTCCGATGCGCTCTGCGACGTGCGGTTCGAGTACAAGTGAAGCTGCACCTTTATGATGATATTGAACGCCGAATTCCCCCCGCAGATACAGTGGATCAACAATCCCATCCTCATCTCGGGTGATCTCCACTCGAACAACCAGTTCATTAAGGCCACTGTGGAGCATCTCTGCTACGTTACAGGCGATATTCGTATGATCCGTAATTTCAGCAGGTATGAATTGTTCTCTCGTTACCGTATGACCGTTGATTTCCATCGTCCATGTCCCCGAAATGGCTGCACGATCCATGAACAGCAGACATTCCGGCAGTGCTGTCCTCAGCTCAAACGTTGCAGTATATCGACACTGGATCGGGTAGGCTACGGAAGCCTTTTTCGGTGTGCCAAATACCTGTTCAAACTGAAGTGGTAGCGGGTGCTGCGCTGCAAATGCTGAGGTCAGATCAATAAACGGCTTAACGTTGGTCTGCGGTATCTCCAGAAAATCACCGTTCACATTGGATGCCTGTACTTGAAACTGTCCGATACGCAAGTTATTAGACTGTACCGCCTTGATCCGCCAAGGCCCTTCACTAGAGAGCACTATTTTATGGGTAGTTTCCGCTTCAGCTCCTGCATCTTCACATTCTGGAGACCCACAGCCAGCCCTCGATTGCAAAAGAAACCGAACCGCATGCGCTTCATATGGCGCCAACGTAAGGGGAATGCACCACTGGCCTTCAAGAGATGTAGTTGGAATTACCTCCTGTTGGCCAGTCTCTATGTTTAGACGTTCAACAAGCAGTACGCTGTCTTTGTCTTCGGACAACCCCACGCTGTACCTCAGCTGAAGCTGTTCGCTATCGATCCTCAGCTGCCCTTCATAACATTCTCCCTCCTGATTGGACAGGAAAACCATAAATTCTCTGGCAGATAACTGCCGAATCTGCATCAGCAGTGCTGTACTTTCCTCTACCATGGTCCAGCTGACTACCTCAGGCACAACCTTCTCCAGCAACAGCGAAAGCCGTTCTAATGGAAGAGCATGCTCGCCTTCGCTTCCCGCCTCATACGGAAGAAAATAAGTGTTACCCCGGTTCTCACCGGACTGACCATTTTGATCCGCTGTTCCGAAAAAGTCAGTCGCTTCCTCTCCTGCCGGGCTTCCAGGCTGGATAGCGATATGAGGCAGCATTCCCATCGAAATAACAGTGCCTCCTGCTGCAACCAATCGCTCGATCTGTTTCCAGGCAGCGGCCTCCAGATTGAGCATAGGCGGCAGAATTAATACCTCGTAACAGGCAGCACCGATCTGAATAATCCCATTTGTCACATCTGCTTCGGCCAGCAGTTCCGGGTCAAGGTGGTCGTAATCCCGTCGCTGATGCAGCAGATGAGCCGTGATTCGCATCCAATCCTGAATTAGCTGATTCAGCTGCATCCGTTCTGCTTCATCCTCGCCGCTATAATCGAAACCGTGCAGCGGGTTGCCCATCAGACTCCAGAAGGTGGTCGTTGGATCAAGCACGGCGATATGGATCATTGCTGTACCTGAGCTCATGAGGTAACTCAGGCGGCCTGTATAATCGCCCAACTGTCTGAAATGCTTCCAGTACGGATTCTGTAGAAACTGGGAGGGTGGTGCATCATGCTTGGTCAGGCCACCAATGGTATAGAAAAACGCATGAAAGTTATAAAAATTAGTGCCCATGGCAGCCATTCGGTCAATCATCCATTTGGCATCCTGCAAAGTCATCGACCAGCCGACACTGTGGAAGCATTCAATCATATTACGACTCCGTCCCAGCTGGCGGGCAAGTGAACTGACCATTTTCGGATTATCACGCAGTCTCTGACCATACCGCTCCAGAATCCATGACAACGGACGGCCCATTTTCTCATGTGCCGAATCCCCTCCGGGCATATGGCTGTACAACTGGGTCGTCATCCGCACTCCCGGCACCTCTGCTGCATACTGAATACCTGCCGCTTCACACCAGTCATGCACCTGCTTGTGATATGATTCCCGCAGTAACAGATGCAGCGACTGAAAATAGTCATATCGAATCACAGCGGCATTCGGCGCATCAGAATATAGCAATGCGGGCAAAGATTCGAGCAGGCTGTAACCACAGCGTTCACCGAAATAACGTGGCAGCTGCGGTGACCAGGGCAGCCTGCCCAGCGGGGCAATTTCATCCGAGAACATGCCCTGTATTACACCGCTCTCAAAATGTTCCCCCAGAGCATGCTTATAACGTTCATGAGTCAGCTGGATAAAATGGCTCATCGCCTCCCTGTGACACGGGTCCACAACATGGCCGTAATACTTAAAGTCCTCAATCTCCTTTTCCTGAAAAACAATGAGCTCCCAATCTCCTTCTGGCACATCCCATAGCAGGCGAAATGCGGTTTGGTACGTGAAGAAACGTTTGCGGTTATACGATGTGAGCCCTGTCTCCTGGTAAACCTGATCCGTCTGGATGTTACCGATGAAACGGCGCAGGTCAATGGATGAATGCCAATCACGCTTACCTTGCACATCCCGCCGAACCGCCTTCGCCAGTAGAATACGTCCCCATGGGAGCTGCATCTGGGCAACTTCCCCCCCACGAGCAACCACATGATGATGGATCAGTTCACGCTGCTTCGCTTCCGGAAAATCCAGTGTCACCTCTCCCCCAGCCATCCCGCTTGGATATGGATATTCGTCATACAACCAGACCTGCATGCCACGAGCGGCGGCTTCGCTAACAGCGATACGCACCTTGTCAAACCACGCTTCGGACAGATAGGGAACTTGCAGACCTTGACGGGGGCAGATAAAGAACCCACCCACGCCTTGTTTATGCATCTCTGCAATCTGTCGTCTGATCTGCTCTTCCTGCATCTCTCCGTTCCAAAACCAAAAGGGATGCACCCGATACTGTGGTTCGGGATGTTCAAATGCATTACGGTTCCACTTCATGTCATTTGCCTCCCTGTTTGTTATAACCGACTCATTCTTCATTTCAAGGCAGCGTACAGCTCATTCATTTCCTTCACATACTCGTCTCCACCGCTGCTTTTCCATAAAGCCACCGCATCTGCAAACCCTTTTTCATCGATCTGTCCTACAATATATTTGATCCGGGCATCATTAATGATATTGTCCAGCTGCGGTCCTTTCTGGGCATATACATCCGAGATCAGCGGCTCGCCTGGATTAGCGACAACGATCTGCTCATTAGCTTTCTGTACCTGTGCCACCTTCTCCCGGACAGGGGTTGGCTCGACGCGAAGCGTTTTGTCCTCAGGAATGAACATCAGCATCTGATTCAGCCCTTGTACATCCCGCAGTGCGAGCTTGTCGGTTGTTGGAAGCACATAATCTCCTTTTTTCTCATACTGCTTGCCCTCAATACCATTCCCCAGCAAAGCCTGCAATTCAGGCTCGTTCAATTGATCCAGGAAATGTAGCACCTTCTTGAGTTCTTCTTCGGTTTTGACACTGCTTTTGGAGATCGCAATCATACCCGAATACCCCGAAGTTGGCATATCCCGCAGCCCCTTGGGCCCTTCCATCGCCTGCAGCACATCTACGCGTCCTGTTGCGTTCGGGTCCTTCTCCAAAATCTTCTGATCCATACGCTGTGCATTATCCGCCACATCCACCATGACACCCGCTTTCCCGTTCACAAACGGATCAGGCAGCTTCGTCGGGTCCATCACGGCAAAGTCCTTGTTGACCAGACCTTCGCTATAGATTTGTCTGAAAAATTTCAGCGCCTCCATATACTCCGGGGTCTCATGTGCAGGGATCAGACCGCCCTTCCCGTCATCGCCCCACTTGTTCGGAGCTCCGAACCAAATCTGCATATTATCCCACGGGCCAGTAAATTTGCTCGCAACCAGACCATAGGTGTCGTCTTTACCGTTTCCATCCGGGTCATCCTTCGTAAACGCTCTGAGCACATTGTAGAACTCTTCAATGGTTTTGGGTTCCTGCAGCCCCAGCTTTTCCAGCCAATCCTTGCGAATCGTCACCCCGTTGCGCCCCAATGCACGTGCCCGGTAGATGCCGTATGTTTTGCCATCAATGGAAGCATTGTTCTGGATGATCTCATTCATCTTGCTCAGGTTCGGATAATCCTTCAAATACGGGTCAAGTTCCCAGAATGCCCCTGTCCGGGCCGCATTAATGAAGCTAGGCGACTTGCCCAGCACTACCATAATCTGAGGCAGCTTGCCCGATGCCAGAGTAATGTTGAATTTATCCTCATAGGAACTGCTTGGTACCCACTGGAGTTCAACATCGACTTGGGTGAGCTCCTCCAGCTTCTGAATTACCGGGCTGTTCGCTGGCGGATTCTCCGCTTCAAAGTTTGGCAGCATAACGGTAAACTGTTGCTTCGTGCCTGCTCCGGATGCTCCTGATCCTTCCTTGGATTCGGTGGAGCATGCTCCCAAAACGGTGCCGAGTACGAGTGATGCTGAGAGCAGCCAAGCCCCTTTTTTCAACGTGTTCATGTGTACCATACGTTCTCCCCCTTGGTTTTAACCTTTGATAGAACCTAACATGACCCCTTTAGCAAAATGCTTCTGCAAAAACGGATATACCAGCAAAATAGGGATGGTGCCTACAACAATTACCGCCATTTTGATGGACTGCTCTGGCGGCTGCACAAAGTTCGGGTCCATATTCGCCATATCGCCAACGCTAGCCTGAGATAACAGTACAATCTGTCGCAGCATGACCTGCAACGGCCATTTCTCACTGTCCGAAATGTACAGTAGCGCCGAGAAGAAATTGTTCCAGTGGCCTACAGCGTAGAACAGGGCAAAGGTAGCAATGACCGGCTTGGACAGTGGCAACACGATCCGCCACAGGACACCCAGATCCGAACAGCCGTCGATACGGGCCGCTTCCTCCAGCCCGGGCGGCATTTGTTGAAAAAAGTTTTTGACAACAATCAAATTAAAAGCGCTAATTGCGCCAGGAAGCATCAAGGCCCAGTACGAATCGAGTAGCCCCAATCCGCGAATGACAAGGTACGTTGGAATCATGCCGCCGCCAAACAGCATGGAGAAAATGACCATATTCATCAGCACATTACGGCCCCAAAAGTCACTTCTGGACAGCGGATAAGCCATCGTAAGTGTGAAAAACAAATTCACCAGTGTACCTGCGACGGTAATGAACACGGATACACCAATGCTGCGAAATATAGTAGAGGACGAAAAAATATACTCATAAGCACTGAAGGAGAACACCTTCGGGATCAGAAAAAAGCTTCGTTCTGTAATTTCAGCCTCCGTGGCAAACGAATTCCCTATAATATACAAGAAAGGAAGCACAGTTAAGATACCGAACAAGCCCAGCATGACATAATTAAAAACATCGAATACCTTACCGGCAGGGCTGTTGTATAAACGGCTGTTCACAGGCGTTCCTCCTTCCAGATGATTTTGACACCATTAATAAATGCCCGGATGACCGAACTTTTTCGCCAGTTTATTGCTGCCGAGCACTAGAATGATGCCCACCACCGATTTAAACAGCCCAACAGCCGTACTGTAACTGAATGCACCTTGGGTAATGCCCACGGTATACACATACGTATCGAATACATCAGCCACATCTCGGTTCAACGAATTGGTCATCAGGTAAATCTGTTCGAACCCGGTATCCAGAAAGTTGCCCAGCCGCAGAATCAGCAAAATGACAATCGTCGTACGGATCGCAGGAAGTGTAACATGCCACATACGCCGCAGCCGTCCTGCTCCGTCCACAATGGAAGCCTCGTACTGCTCCGTATCGACACCTGCAAGAGCTGCCAGGAAAATGATCGTACCCCAGCCCATCTCCTTCCACATCATTTGAATGATAATCAGAGGCCGGAATGAGCCCGGACTGGAAAGCACATCGACAGGCTGGCCAGTAATCCAGGCGATCAGATCATAGAGCACACCACCCTGCGGGGTGAGAAACACATAAGTGATGCTCGCAATAATCACCATGGATACGAAATGGGGCACATAGACCAGCGTCTGAATGGTTCTTTTGAAGAAGGCCACGCGAATTTCATTTAATAACAGGGCAATAATGATTGGTGCCGGGAAAAAGAAAATCAGATCATATAGTGCCAGAAGCAGTGTGTTGCGCAGCAATCGAAAGAAATCCGGATTAGAGAAAAAATTGGTGAAGTTCTCCATTCCGACCCACTCGCTCTGACGAATGCCAAGGAAGGGCTGATAATCCTGAAAGGCAATGACGATACCCCACATCGGTAAATATTTAAAGATCACAAAATACAAAAAACCGGGAAGCACAAGCACATATAACCATTTGTTTCGTTTAATCTGCCTTTTCCAGTTGGACTCTCGTTTCAACTTTTGTAAGGTGACGTCCGCCTGAGTAGCGATCGCTGCCTGACTAGCTTCATGTCTGTTCATGTTCCCGTTCATGGTTCCCCCCCTTGTGTCTGTGATTTTAATTGTAAGCGTTACCAAAGTTCTGGTATTCAGACTATACAGCAAGCGATTTGCAGGCAACCTTCATTTTTTGCTGTGACTGTATAACTGTTGACAAAGCCCGCTATAGCGCCATTTTGAAGGTAGCTTGCACATTTTCTAACGGGATGCATTGCACTTTTTTGCCTATTTCTCTTTCTTTGTATTGAGTAAGAAAAGATGAAAAACCGGTATCTGCGTCACGCAGATATCCGGCGAGGATTAAGGCGGTTATACCCTGACATTTTGCTGCTAGTGAGTGGCGGGTTAGCGGTGGATTAAATGTACTCATGTTTTTACATGCGATGTTGCATATAATGCTGCACTTAGTGTTGCACATCGTCTTTCCTATTCGTCGTGTAAAACTTTTTTGCCAATGCATTTCATTTTGAGATGCGCACCTTTAAAACCATTGCTCCCGGTACTGGGATGGGGTGATGCCCTCCTGTTTTTTGAAAATACGATTAAAGTAACTATGCTGGTATCCAACCGCTGCCGCGACATCGTTGATCCGCATGGTTGTTTCACGCAGCAGTTGTTTGGCTGCATCCATGCGAATACGTGTGACATAATCAATAAAGTTACTTCCTGACACTTGTTTGAAGGCTTTGCTTAAAGCGTATGGGGTCATCTGCTCGATGTCTGCACAGATTTCCAATGAAACATCGCTTGCGTAATGCTGTTCGATATATCTCATCGTGCGCTCAACAACCTGTTTCAACGGCTCTTGGGAGCGTGAGTGCATCTCTTGTATATATGGTAAAAAAACATCCTGAACCATCCACTCCCGCATCTGTGCCGGCTCGCGGATCGCAGACAATTGTTCATACATATTGCTACCACCAAACAATGTATAAGGTGTAACCCCTGTCTGCAGCATCATATGTTGGACACTGCCAAGTAATTGCATCATCATCTGATGGACCTGAAATTCAGTGCGTCCCGCACCCGTAATCTCAGACATAAAGGTTATAAGTGCTTGCTCCGCCTCAGACAGATTCACCAGCCGCAGCGCCTGAATGATCTCACGTTCCAGCCCCAGCGGATATGAAGCGCCCTCATCGTTACGAAAACACTGCTCATCCTCCAGATCGAGAATCTGACTACCTTCTTCTACGCGGCGGTAAGCTGCGGCCTGTTCCATCTCCACAAGCTGTCCGGGCAATTCCAGCAGCGCATTCACGGGCCTGCTGACCATCAATGTCACCTTCAATTTTAGTGTGCTCGCTATGACGTCTACCAGTTCCTCTGCCCATACGAGGGTCTGGGCTTTGATCGATTCAGACGCAGGAGCGATAATCAACATCGCCGAAGAGAGGTTGTGAAAATTCATCACACTGACCTGACTGAAATACGCTCTCGCAACCTCCTGAATGATATTCACTGCGGCAAAGGTTACTAACCCCTTATCCTGACTCCCGAATCGACCCTGCAACTGGTCATATCCCGTAAAATACATCTGTACCAGCAGAAACTGCTTGTCTTCCAGTTCAAATCCCAGATGAGACATTCGCTGGCGCAGATCCTCTTCGCTATAAGCATACATATGTCCTTGGATAAGCTGTAACATGAAGCTGTTCCGCAGATGCGGAAGCTGCTCCTGTAGCTGGCGATGTGCCGATACGCTACGCGACGTCAGCTCGTGCCACTGCTGCTCCAACAGTTCGAACTCATCCCACTTGGTCCCCACGGTTTCTTGGTCGCTATCCCTGTCACTTCGCACAGGCATAAGCAGATGCAGCATACGGGCAACCGGGGAATATATCTGACGTGAGGCGAACCAGGACAGAAGCAGCCCCAGTATAAGACTGCCCGCACTGGCAGCCACGATGATCTGGGACACTAGCTTGACGGGAGACGTGACTGCATCCAAAGGTGCAGCCGAAACATAGGTCCATGCCGAATCAATCCGATCCAACGTCCCGTACGAAACAGAGTAGGTCTGATTCTCATAACGAAATAGAAAGGAGCGACTGACCTTGTGATGGTTCATCTCTTCTTTGAGCTGTTGTTCAAAAGCCGCATGCGGCCTGTTATTGCCCGAATCGCCTGATATGAGTGTACGCCCTCCTTCATCCATCAAGAAGGTTATCCCATCATCATATGGGGTAAGCGTTTTCAACAAACTCGAAATTTTTTCATTATCCAAGGTGACGATCAGAGCACCAAACGGGTGAATGCTTTCCCCGGGTATTTTATGAACGAGCACCAGTGGATTTCTCTGAGCCGTATTCAGAGGTTTCTCTTGGTCTTTGATTAAAGACTGCTCTTGATCTGTATTTAGGCCCTTATCTTGATAAGCCGCTACTCCTGTGTCTGTCTCTTTCTTGCTGCCGGGTCGCCAATCCGTCCAATAGACATGGTTGCCCATGGTCAGATAACGTTGATAGGTTGCTGCAAACGAGCTGTCCGTTAATTCGGTATACTCGCGGTCAAACAGAATCAGCTTGGGTTCCTCCAGATACAGTTGTACGGATTGTATTAACGGATGAGAGCCCTGCAGTACATACAGTGTGGTTACGATCTCCTGCGTTTCTTTAAAATAATAAATAAAATCCAGATTCCGCAGCGCATTGCCAAACCTGGGTTCAAAAGCCCAATGAGATAAGTTCATCTCTAGGTAAGCGAGCTGGTCGTCCACATTTCTGGCACGGTTCTCAATCTGGCTCTGATGCATGCGATTAAATTCATTTTCCATCCGTCCAACGACCAGCTGGTACATCACGATACCCGTAATCAATCCAGGAATACTGACGATCAAAAGAATGAGTATCAAGCTGTTTCGGTAGAAACGGCCCTTGTGCCTTGTCGTTCGCCATTCAGGCCAATCCTTGAGTCTGACGGTCATGAAGTATTCTTCAACTCCCTGTTCAATAGTTAAGTAAAGTTGTACGCCGCATGCCTGTCTTCCATTTACTGTCGTTATGATCATCCAATCTTCACTGAAAAAATATGGATAACATCCGTTTTCTGTATTATACGCACAATTCTCTTTTTATTGAATACGTTTCAGATGCGTCATTTTTTAACCAATGTTTTATTAACATGACAAAATGGATTACAATAGATTGAAAGCAGATTTGAAGGAGGCCTTTTAGATGAAAGAACAAGCATATTTGGAGCAAAACCGGGACAAACATCTGGCAGAACTGACCGAATGGTTATCCATTCCAAGTATTTCCGCCATTTCTGAGCATAAAGAAGATGTTAATCGTGCAGCACAATGGGCAGCCGATGCACTCACACGTGCAGGGATGGAAAATGTAGAAGTTATACAAACGGCTGGTCATCCAATTGTATATGGAGATCATCTGCATGCTCCGGGTAAACCGACCGCTCTGATCTACGGACACTACGATGTACAACCTGTTGATCCGCTGAACCTATGGGAGACACCTCCTTTTGAACCAACGATTCGTGACGGCAAATTGTATGCCCGGGGTGCAACGGATGATAAGGGGCAAATTTTTATACATATCAAAGCCGTTGAAGCGCTGCTTGCTGAAAATAAAGAGCTGCCTATTAACGTGAAATTCTGTATCGAAGGTGAAGAGGAGATCTCCAGCCCGAACTTACCAATCTACCTGAACGACAATACGGACAAATTGCGGGCAGACATGGTGCTCATCTCGGATACATCCCTTTTGGAAAAAGGAAAACCGGCCATCTCCACGGGCCTGCGCGGCCTTTGTTCCATGCATGTGGACCTGTTCACCGCTAACACCGACCTGCACTCCGGCTCCTTCGGCGGTGGTGTACCCAATGCACTTCACGCCCTTGTTTCCCTGCTGGCTACACTACATGATGAGCAAGGTCGCGTGAGTGTGGATGGGTTCTATGACGGTGTTCTACCCTTGTCCCCGGAGATGAGAGAAGAGTTCGTGAAGCAAGGCTTCAATGAAGAACAGCTTCGTCAAGATCTCGGACTAGAACAATTGTATGGTGAAGAAGGATACTCCTTCGTAGAACGAGTAGGCGCTCGTCCGACACTGGAGCTAAATGGTGTATGGGGCGGCTTTCAGGGCGAAGGCAGTAAAACGGTTATTCCCAAAGAAGCTCACGCCAAAATTACATGCCGTCTGGTCGCAGATCAAGATCCGCAGCATGTACTCGATTGCATTGAAGCTCATCTGCGTGCACATGTACAGCCAGGTGCGACATTACAGATCAAACAGATCGAGAAAGCTTTTGCATTCAATACCGATCCATCTGACCCAATCCTGCAAAAAGCAGCAGATGCTTATGAAAAAGTATATGGCGTGCGCGCTCTTTTCACCAAGGATGGCGGCTCCATCCCGATTGTAGAAAAACTCTCCCGTGTGCTGGGCGTACCTGCAGTTTTGATGGGCTTTGGTCTGCCCGACGAGAATCTGCATGCACCGAATGAGCATTTCAACCTGGAGAACTTTGATAAAGGGTTGCTGACCGTAGTGGAGTTTATGAAAAGCTTGGCTTAACGATTAAAACGGAATGTGGGGCTCGTGTAGACGTTCCGGTGGCGAATCGTTCTTTCGATCGCTGTTATTGCCAGTTTTCATTGAATTCCCTTGTTCCAAGTGAAGAAATCCGGCAATAAAGGCGAGCGCTACGCTTCTCCAGAATCAATTTCGCCTCCTCCGCTACGTTAGCGCCCTCCCGTTGTCCATTTTAAAGATGAAGCCTACCTTTTTGGAGGTAGGCTAATAAGAAAAACGGAATGTGGGCGCATGTGTGGGCGTTCCGGTGGCGAATCGTTCTTTCGATCGCTGTTATTGCTCGCTTCAATAATGTAAAAGTAAAAAAACGATGGCCTCAACGGTCATCGTTTTTTATATTTTCGTTTGCACAGGAATTCTGGCTTCTATGTGGACCAAAATATATCAAATAGAAGGTCGCCAAGCTGGCGGCCTTCTATTTGGTTCTCGAAATGACGATGTCATCTCCAAGAGGCATATCTGGTTTGTATCAAACGAACAAAGAGGCCTAAGAGGCCTCTTCGTTGTGTACAACTTTACGGACGGAATGTCGTGAATTTCAGCATGTGCACCAGTTTGGAGAAATGTGTAATTTCCAGATCTACGTCTCTGGTATCTATGCCTGCCATGGCCAAGTTAGCCCGCAGCGTTCTGCGCGTATTCATCATACCTTCAATCAGCTTCATGACCGTATTGCGTCCACGATGGTCCACAATCATGTATTTTTTGCGTACATCGAGCTCAATCCATAGGATGTTGTTAAACGTAGTGAACAAATGTTTGCGGTACTGCTCCATATCCGTCTCATTATAATGCTCGCCATAAAAAGCATAATATCCGTGAATGTGCAGTTTCTCCGCAAGCACGGGGATAAACGGATCATGTTCCAGCATGGCGTTACGTTCCATGTTTCATGCCTCCGTAATGATCCGAAGATCTCACTTTTTGAGATCTATTTTAACATATTGTTCACTGCATTTCCTCTCAACCGCCGATTTTTCTACCCTTCACCCATACCGTATCAATGTCCAAGTTCTCGTTCAGCAAAACAATATCTGCCTGCTTCCCTTTCGCCAGTGAACCTGTGCGGTGATCTATACCAAGCAGGCGTGCAGGCGTCAGACTTGCTGCCCTTGAAGCAGCTACCAGACTTAGCCCTACTTCCTGTACGAGATATCTGAAGCCACGAACCATGGTCAAGGTACTTCCAGCCAAAGCCCCGCCTTCCTTCAAACGAGCCTCGCCGTTCTTGACGATCACGGGCAGATCCCCGATTTTATATTCACCGTCGTCTAGCCCAGCAGCTGCCATCGCATCCGTAATCAGCACAAGCTGTTCATTCCCTTGTTTCACTTGAGCAAGGATTGAAATTGCGACCGGATGCACATGAATACCATCTGCAATAATTTCAGCACTGATGCGCGGATCACTCAGCACAGCTCCGGCTGTTCCCGGATTACGATGATGCAGCGGTGTCATCGCATTAAACATATGCACCGCATGATGCAGTCCGTATTCTACTGCACGCTGCACATCCTCATAGGTGGAATCTGTATGGCCAAGGGCGGCTGTAATCCGCTGTTCCCGCAGCCAGGAGATGACCTCCAGCGCACCTTCACGTTCTGGCGCCAACGTTACTTGACGAATAAGGCCCGGGTACTGTTTCTTCCATTCCTGCAGCCAGCTGACATTCGGGAGCACGATGTGATCCGGATTTTGCGCACCAGGCCACTTCGGACTGATAAAAGGTCCTTCCAAATGCACACCTTCCAGCTGGGCATATGGCATGTCCCCGGAACGGTAGCGGTCTACTTCTGCCAGAACATGATCCAGACGCTCCTTCGGAGCGGTCATTGACGTTGCCAGCATCGCCGTTGTACCCTGTGAACTATGAAAAGAGGTGATCTTGTCCAGCACTTCTGGACTGGCATCCATGAAATCTTCTCCGTTGCCACCATGTACATGGATGTCAATAAAGCCAGGCACAATCAGGGCTGCCCTCTTGGCAGGAAGTGATCCTGCTTCTCGACGAATCGGTTCAGGTAGACCTTCCGATATGCCGGCATATACAATTTTTCCAGCGCGCCAAGCGATCAGGCCGTCTTCCAGCAATTCATTCGCAAGAAGCAGTCTGCCGCGCAGCAAGGTTATCTCTTTTTCCAATTCACCGCTACTCATCATAGGGCTGGCTTCGTTCATCGAACCAGTCTCCCTGCCGCACGATCCAGCAAAACAACCACATTCGGATGACACTGTAGCAGCGATGCTGGACAAGATGTTGTGATCGGGCCCATGAATGCTTCACGGATAATCTCCGCTTTTTCCTCTCCACGAGCAATGAGCACGATCTGTTTCGCTTTTAAAATCGAACCCACTCCCATCGTAATCGCTTGCGTTGGAACTTCGTCGATGCTGTCAAAAAAACGGGCATTGGCCTGTCTTGTCTCTTCCTTCAGGTCCACCACATGAGTGATACCCGTCAATTCCGTTCCCGGTTCATTAAAAGCGATATGGCCATTATGACCAATCCCTAGGATCTGCAGATCCACCGGGCCACGATCCTCCAGACGCCGCTCATATTCCGCGCATTCTGCTACCAAGTCTGACGCCTCCCCATTCGGAACATTCGTCCGAGACAGGTCAATATCAATATGATTAAATAGCTGCTCATTCATGAAACTGCGGTAACTCTCACGATGCTCTGTAGGCAAACCTACATACTCATCCAGGTTAAAAGAATGAGCCTGAGCAAAGCTTACCAGACCTTTTTGGTACATTGTAATTAATTGTTTATAAATACCTACAGGTGAACTTCCTGTGGCAAGTCCAAGGACAGCACGAGGTTTCGTTTGCAGCAAGCTGGCGATCAAGCCTGCACCTGTCGCGTTCAAATCTTCTTCTTTTTCAAAAATATGAATATTCATCTGTCAAGCACCTCCGGTGTAATGGTAACGATAGGACTGTACATTGTGATACGACTTCTCTAGCTTAGGGATAAATTGATTAAAATCTGCGCTTAACATACCTGTGAACAAAATATCAATCACATGCAGCAGCGCAAGACGGGAAGCCATGTCCCCGCGTCGCATCCCCTCTTCAAGAGAGGAAGTGAAAAGTGGAATATCCGACACTGTCGCCAGCGTGTTACTACCGTAAGAAGTCAGCGAGATGGTGGAAGCTCCGGCTTGTTTCGCACAAGTCAAGGCATCGATCGTTTCTGGAGTCTCACCTGAGTAGGAGACGGCTATTGCCACATCTCCTTGCCTCAGTGAAGAAGCAGATGTGATCTGCATATGTGAATCGGAAAATGCGGTATAGCTTTTACCGATTCGCACCAGCTTCTGATAGAAATCCTGTGTTACGATGGATGAGGTAGCAACACCGTATAGATCCACACGGCTGGCCTGACACAATAGCTGCACCGTTCGTTCCAGCCTTCCCAAATCCAGTAGACGTGTAGTATCTGCAATGGAAGCGATATGATTCGCTTCGATGGCTTCGACGATTTTGGATAACGAGTTGCCTGCGACAATATCCTGATAGGCCATTTCGTTTGGTGAATGCGACAATTCAGCGGCGAGTTTCATTTTGAGATCAGGAAATCCTTTGAAATGGAATGATTTGCAAAACCGGGTCACTGTCGCCGTGCTTGTCCCGCTCTGTTCTGCCAATTGATTAATCGTCATCCTTGGCACGTCAGACGGCGATTGTAAAATCACTTCCGCAATTCGTCGTTCTTGTGATGGCAAATGGTTTAATTCTTGTTGCAGCGCATGTAAGATGGCTGTCATAGACACCTCTTTGGCGTGAAATTTTTTTTTGCTATTCTTCTAATTCTAAAGAAAATAATTTTCACGCCTCTATTGTAGCCAAGATCCTCTAGTAAAGCAAGTGGATTTTCGCTTGAGCTACTATGAGCTATAATGTGTACTAAAACAGACTTATTTAGATTCATATTGCGGCCACCCACAGGACACAGCAGACATTAGTTATGCCTTCTTGACTGGAAACGAAGGTATAAATATTTATGCACATTATAACAAAAAAGTATTATATTTTCATAAAAGGTAGTTGCATTACAAGTTATATAAAATTTATATTTTATACCAAATTGATGAATATGGCAATTGTTGATCATAAAGAAATATGACACAAAAGTTGTAGTCTCCTGCACTTGATACTAAAAAGAGATCATAAATTGGAGTTTTTAACCAACATAAAAGCCTTTCTCCATGCTTCATACGGAAGGATAGAGAAAGGCTTTTGTGCTGCCTCATTTAAAACTGTAATTCGCAACTAAATCTTCAGTTCTCCGAGCTTGATTAGCTCTACAACTGCCTGCGAACGACCCTTAACATTGAGTTTCTGCATCACATTGGAGATATGGTTACGCACCGTTTTCTCGCTGATGAATAACTGCCCTGCGATGTCACGCGTTGTTTTGTCCTGAACCAGTAATTCGAATACTTCGCGTTCACGGTGGGTCAACAAAAATTTGCTTTTATGATGATCGATACCCTTCAATGTTCACCCCTCCTTGCTCGGGTTGTGTTGGTGTAACAAGGTTAAGGGGATACAGTCAACTCATCTTATGTAAGGTCAGGGGCGTTGGTTCAGTTTTAAAAGAAAAATGGGCTGCCTTTCGATCATGTCTTGTCCAAGGTTATAACAAATATGCCTTTGCCGTAGAAGGATATCCACTGACAAAGGCATATTTACAATTACTTTGTCTTACCGATTCATTCGATTCATCATGCCGCCACCATCATGATGACGATTCATCACGCCATCATTCAGAATACCGTCGCGGTGATTCGTACCGCCAGCGTTGGTTGGGAAGATGCGCTCGACCATCGACTGGAATGTATTGATCATGCCACTTACCGGTTTACCGTTACGCAGATCGGCCGCATAGTTTTCAACCTGACCTACGAATTCCGGATTAGCCGAGACATATACGTTCTCCACATTTGGTGCAAATTGCTTGATTTTCGCTGCAATTTTACCTTTGATCTCTGCGGGTGTGTTGTCATCGGAACTATCCATCATACGTGGACGCTCACTACGAGTACCATACTGGCTTTCGTTCATTGAACGTGCTTTGCCACTCTCGGTCAGACCACGCATCATTCCAACTGTACCCGTACCCATTGTGCCATAAATGCCACGATCATTGCCCATATGACTACGGTCTGTTGCTGAACCGGTGTTCAGCCCTGGAGCAATTCCGCTTGTGCTATACGGAGACCTTGTGCCTGTGGCTCCATGTACACGCAAACCACCCATATCCTGATTCATGCTTCCGTCGCGCATCGTATCACTGGCATAGTTCCGCATTGTACCATTTAGACGGTGACTCGTATGCCCTGTCGATTTGCTGCCCAGCTTACCTGCATGTCCATTCGCCAAACGCACAGCAACATAGGCGTTACGATCTGTTAACATGACATGAGCAGACTCGACTTCTTTCATCTGTGTAATGCGCTTTGCCAGCTCATCACTTGATCTCAGATCAGTCACATTGTGCATCCGGTAACTTTTCGCACGAATACCATCCATCCCGTTTGTTTCAACACCATAACGATTAATCCCATGAGCTTGCTCACGAACACTTTGTGTATGCATGTTGTTATCGCGATTCCCACAACCTGTCAAGCCGGCCATTACAAAAATCGCAGTAGACAATGATAACGTAATCGCTGTTGCCTTTTTGACTGTTGGCATGTAATGTTCATCCTCCAATGTGGTTGGTTTGGTTCACATAGATAGGATGTGCCTCTGGTCTGATCGATATGCTGAAAGGATATGGTACTTCAACCTTTGAATGGACTTGCTTGGGACATTCGAAAAAGATTCAGATCCTTTTTGCCATGCTCATTTTGCCGACTCTGTAGATTCAGCAGACTCCGAGGGCCTATTCGATGATTTAATTGTATCGGAGAACTTTTCAGCCTCTTCCACATTGGCAGCATCTAATCTGTAGGCCCATTGACCATCCGGGGTAACCACCCAGATGAGATTAGGCTCCGCAGAGGTAGTCATCATTCGATACACCGTTGTACTCTCCTCGCCCTGCTGTTCAACCAACAATGTGGAGCGAGGTATAGCTCCCTTCAATTCAGAAGCCTTACGCACGTCGTCGGCAGTGGAGAGATTTTTAATCTGGCTGATCAGGGATACCGCCTCTTCTGCCTTAATTGAAGTACCATTTAACGTCCATGTACGTTCAGATGCCGTGTTCCCTTCTGCGGAAGCCTTTAGCATCCAACTTGCTGCTTCACCTTCCCATTCCAGCGTGCCTACATTGGATTCATCCAGATTAAACGGAGTGGTATCCATTAACCCTTGGCGTGTGAGAGCGATATTGGTCACAGCTTCATTTTTCACCGCCACCACAGCTCCTGAATTAACCTGTACATAATGTGTATCCCCCGTTGGTAACTGGCTGCCAATGACAAGTTTGAATTCTCGTCCATCCTTTAATCGGATATCCAGACGTGTAGCAGTATTGTCCAAACCGTACTTACCCACATCCTTTGGCGACTCTTCAACAACCATCTCCTGATCCGCACTACTCAGCGCGTCAAGCCAACTGCTAACGCTGTATTCATTCAGCGGATAGTCCTTCGGTTCAGTCATATGCCAGTTACCATCCTGTACCTCGAGAGTCGAAACGACAGCTGTATCTGCATCGGACTGATCTTCGCTTCCTTCATGCAGTGTGATCGCTTGGATATCCGTGGATGAAATATTCAGAAGTTTGGCTTGCACCGCCTCTTCTTCCCGAAAATAATTCTGATTCGCGGCATACACCCAACCTATAATTAAAATAACGACGACTACTATTGTTGGTATTAATTTTTTCATACCCGTCTACGCCTCCACCACAAGAATACTCCGATGACTACAAAGATGAGCGGGAACACCACAATCGCTGCAAAAAAGATCGTTCTTGCCTGCTTACCATTCAGATATGCAATCTCAAAACCTTCTTGTACACGTGGTCTGATCGTCAGACCATCCTCTTTTTCAATCAAATAATTTACGATGTTCAAAATTAAATCCCGATTGCCGCCACTCGCAATTTCCGAATCCTGCATGAAAATAGAAGACCCCAAAATGATCGCTTTCGGCTTGCCATCCTTCGTATCTACGGCATAGCCAAGCTCAACAGGACCTTGAACGTCCACAGCCGTATCATTATTCGTTTCATTTTGGAGCAAACCGCCAATATACTTCTCGCCGTAACTGTCGCTTGAGGAGTACATCAACGGTGATAAATTGTATTTATCCTGTTCCTTGCTTGATAGTGCAATCGATAAGGACAGCATAGGATACAGTTTGTTTTCAGCAAGTTTATCAGTGATGGCATGGCTGCCATATTCCGGAACAACCCACAGCGGCCCCATCGTGCTGGCTTGTTTATTGTCCACCATAACCGCATGCTCATCCACCACACCATAATCTGCGATTAGAGCATCAATGTTTTTCCAGCTGGATTTCATATCTTCCGCAAAACCAAGAGAGACTAACAACTTACCTCCATTGTTCATGTATGTGCGAATGGCTTTCAACTCAGCATCACTCACATCACGCTGCGGCCCGATGATCGCAAGTACATCGGCATCTTCTGGTACTTTTCCAGCCTGATTCAGCTGCAATTCCTCTGTTGTGACATTGTTCTGCTCCAATGAAGATCGCAAAGCACCCATCTGGTTCAGACTTAGCTCTTCATGCCCAGTCAGGAACACCATTTTTTGGGTTTCCGTAGTGGAGAGATTCATCAGTGCCTGAGTTAACTTCTCTTCGCCCGTAAACTGATATGATCCATCCGTTCCGTCCCCATATGCAGTAAACAAGCCAGCAATGTCAACAACCTTATACCTGTCTCCCTGTTCCAGTACAATAGAGCTACCTGTAATCCCGTACTTGGAGGCAAGCGCAGGTTCCTGCGTCAGATTATACTGCTTCATTTTCAGCTTGTTGCTGCGTTTGGTGTACTCCTCGACCATATCCGTCACTTCGCGATTCAAGACAGTATTGTTTGCATTTTCAACGATTAATACGAGGATATTGACGTCGTCTTGGACATTTTTGATGGCCGTCAGTGACTGATCGGATAATGTATACTGTTTATTCGAGGTCAGGTCGAGCTGGAAACCGCCAAGTGAATTCAGGAACAGGGTTAGCAAAATAAAGATGCCAATGACCGCGACAGATAAAACGGTACTATTGGTATGACTTAACCATTTTTTCATGTTCTCACCTCCACCGCTTCCGTTCAACAATTTGAATACTTAACAGTAAAAACACACCTGTAAGTGTGACATAGTACAGCACATCAGGTCCGCTGAGTAGACCCTTGGTAAAGCTGTCAAAATGACTTGTCAGCGCAAATGGATCAAGCCATTTCTGCAATGCAGACCCCGTATTGCCTCCGAATGAATCAAGCATCCACAAAACGAGCAACATAATAAAACCTGCCACCGCAGATACCATTTGATGTTGAGATAATGTGGAGGCAAATAGCCCGATCGCCATCATGCTACCGCCCAGGAAAAACAAGCCTAGCGCAGACAGCCCGACGGACATCAGATCCAGTGTTCCATAGAACGACATGATGAATGGATACACCAGACTGCACAGTATGAGCACGAGCAGTATAGCAAGTGAAGCCAAATATTTTCCGAAAATAATCTCGGTTACTCGTGTCGGTGAAGTCAGTAGCAACTCATCCGTTCCCTGTCTGAACTCTTCTGCGACGAGACGCATCGTTAACAGTGGCACTACAAAAAGCAGCATGGACAGTGTATCCCCCAGTACAAGACGATAGTCCACAATGCTCGGCTGATAGTATACAAAGCTTGAATAGAATAACAGGCTGGTCATCAGCACATACACGGCAAAAGCAAAATACGAAGTTGGCGACAGAAAATAAGCCTGTAGCTCCTTGTTACAGATCGCTAGCATCCGTTTCATTTGCTTCCCTCCTCTGAGTCGGAAGTGGAGTCCGAAGAAGCCTGCGGCTGAGTATCTTCCGTATCCATATTCTGTACATGTTGCTCCATAGGAACCGCGGTTTCCTCCGTTCCTGCTCGCTCTGATGTCGTTAATTTCAAGAAAATCTGCTCCAGACTGAGATTCTCACGTTTCATCTCCAGAATAGGCAAGCCTGCACCCGATAACAGATAAAATAGTTCTTCACGGAAATCCTCTGACGTTTCCCCTGTTAGCCGTACTTGAATCGTAGATGGTGCATTAGATATGGCATCACCCAGCGTCACCGATTCATTTATCGTTGCTCCTGTACTACCTTCAGAAGACGATGGCGTAGAAGTACTCGCAATGACTTCCGTTTGCGCCTTCTCCCATGGGGTCAACACTTCCAGCAGCTGTTGCTCCGTTGCTTTTACTTCAAGCGAAACTTTGAAACGGTCCCCCATGGCAGATCCAAGATCCTGAGGAGAACCATCCAATACAAGTCTCCCCTGATTAATAATCAACATTCGATTACAAAGTGTGCTGACCTCAGGCAAAATATGTGTGCTAAGCAGCACCGTATGGTTTTCGCCGAGTTCCCGAATCAAGTCACGGATTTCAATAATCTGATTCGGATCAAGTCCGGACGTCGGTTCATCCAGCACCAGCAGATCAGGCTTATGTATAATCGCTCCAGCTAGACCCAGGCGCTGCTTGTACCCTTTTGACAATCCACGAACCAGTTGTTTTTCCCTGCCTTGCAAACCCAACCTGCTGACCATCTCACTAATCCGGAGTCTGATCTCTCGCGCCGGAACGTCCCTAAGATTTGCAACAAATTTAAGGTATGATTGTACGGTCATATCCGGATACAGCGGCGGGGTTTCCGGTAGATACCCAATTTTGGAGCGAACACTCCGTCCTTGATCATGCACCGATACTCCATCAACCAGAACCGAACCAGCAGTAGGATGCAGATAACCTGTAATCATACGCATCGTCGTTGTTTTGCCAGCACCATTGGGTCCCAAAAATCCGACGATCTCGCCTCGCTCCATGGTGAAATCCAATTCGTGTACACCGCGCTGGCCTTCGTACACTTTGCTCACCTGTCTCACTTCGAGCACGTTCTTCACCCTTTCCCGTTAAAAATACCCGTGTAGCAGCATCGAAAACACAACACGGGAAGTTCCTTGTATGATACGAGATGTATCCTAGCCCTAGCTTAAGATGACTTAAAATACAGCTTAATTTTTTTTGTCTAAATTGTGAACTTTCAATATTATACCCACACCTCGCCCTGGTGTCACACGTACCATACAATACAGGAGAATGAGCTCCTGACCAATAGTCAGAGGGTGAACCGTGTGAAAGTATTGTTTACATTTTACGTTCCCAGTGGCGGGGTCGATACACTTAACCGGCTGCGAACCGCCGTACTGAAGCGCCATGGTATCGAGGCCCATCTATTGTATCTAAATACAGGTTCGGGTCTGCAAAATAGCAGCAATACACGTATTTTCACCGCATCTAGCGATCAGGATATCCATCATCTAATTCATAGTCAGCATTATGATGCCATTGTCACCACTTCCGATATTGCCATGCCTGGTCGTTTGAGAGGCCTCGGATATACAGGTCGTATTATTTTTGAAGCACAGGGACTCGGTACACGGGAACAGACACTGGAAACGATCCAAATGGCCGTCCCTTACCTTCAGGCTCACTGTGATGCCGCTGTTCTGCCGCCAACCGATCATCTACTGGATATGTTCATTCATATTTGCCCATGGCTCCATCGCTTTGTCATTCCCAACATGCTGGACACAGATACCTTTTCCCCACTCTCCGTGGACACTCCACCTTACCCGGTTCTTGCATGGGTTGGACGTTTGGAACATAACAAAAACTGGCGGGAATATCTCGAAATCTGCCGTGCGATTATTAAAAAGAAACCAAAAGCTCGACTTTGGCTCTTCCACGACCCAACTCTAGCTAATCCTGAAGATGAAGTCATGTTTCGACATATGCTCGCCGAGTATGGATTGCAAGACCGCATCGGCATCTTTGTCAATGTTCCCCACTCGCAAATGCCGACCTTCTACTCCATGGTTGCAACATCAGGGGGGATCATGCTCTCGACTTCTTTAATGGAAGGTTTCGGTTACGCTGTAGCCGAGGCAATCAGCTGTGGATGCCCTGTACTCAGTACGGATTCGGATGGCGTTCGTTCATTTATTACGCACAATAAAACCGGTAAATTTTATCCGATTGGTAATGTGAAGACTGCAGTCTACGAGGCCATGGACCTCATGAACAACAAGAAACTACGCGAATATATTCGGATTCAAGGAAGGCAGCATATGAACCTATCCTTCTCACCGGATCGATACGCTACCTCTTTCCGCGAAATGATGACGGCCTTGAGGATTTTCCACTGAGCCGGTATAAATGACATCGAAAAGAGGACATTCAAAAAGGCAGTCCAGAGCGCTTGCACTCCTGAACTGCCTTGGATCGAATTTCTATTAATGTCCCATCATCATCGCTGGGTCTGGCTGCTCCCCAGTCTGCAATTCCGGTTCAGCCATGCGCTTTGGTTTACGCAAAATCAGACTTAACAGACAGCCGAGCAGTGCAATACAGGCAGCAAGGAAAAACGTATCATTGAACCCACTAACCATCCCATGCACGATATCCATCTTCCCGATACCTGTGGTGTTACTTGTCACACGAGAGGTTAGGAAACCGGTAAGACCCGCTACGGCAAAGGAAACAACCACCTGCTGCGCAGCAGCTGTCAGCGGGGTCACACGCGCAACCAGTTTACGCGGTGCCGCGTTCAGTACATGTGTATTTAGCGGCATCATGGACAACCCCATACCAAACCCCATCATAATCAAGGCTGTAATAATAAGGCCAAGCCCTGTCGTTGCTGTAATAGAAGACAAAATAAACAAGGCTCCTGATATGATACCCAGTCCCACAAACGCCAGTGGTCTTGCTCCAATCTTGTCAAACAGTCGACCACCCAGCGGCATGGAAACCCCGGAAGCCAGCGCTTGAGGCAGAAGGATAAGGCCTGTCTCCAATGCCGTGTACCCTTTGATCTGCTGCAAGTAGAGTGGGATCAGAATCATGGCACCGAACAAAGCTACCTGGGATACCCAAGCAAGAACAATCCCTCTGGAAAAATCGGAAGAGGTAAATACACGAAGCTCAAGCAACGGATTTTGATGACGAAGCTCTACGATAATAAACAGGATGAGCGCTACTCCGCCGACAATAACACCCGTAAGTGTCGTCGATGATGTCCAACTTGTGCCTCCTTCACTTACACCGAAAGCTAACATGGAGAAAGCGATGGGAGCAAGAATCATGCCTAGCAGATCCAATGCAGGTGTGCGTCCACGGTCGGTATCCGGCAGGAATCGAACACACAGAATGAATGCAACTATCCCGATCGGCAGATTAATGAGGAAAATCCAGTGCCAGCTGACGGATTCGATAAACCAGCCAGATAATACTGGACCGAGTGCAGGGGCGAGCAGCATCGGAATACCAAGCATGCCCATAATGGAACCTCTGCGTTCCGGCGGAGCCAGACGAAAGACCATAGCCATACCGATTGGGGCTACCATGCCTCCACCAAGTCCTTGAATGACGCGAAATACGATTAGTTGCTGAGGAGATTGAGCAATGGAACACAGTACTGAGCCGAGGGTAAACATAGCAATCGTGAATAGAAATACTCGTTTTGCTCCATAACGATCCGTCAGCCATCCTGCCAGTGGAATAACGGCGGACAAGGCCAGCGTATACCCCGTAACCGTCCATTGAATCGTTTTCAGATCGGTTTCGAAGTACTGCACCAGATTCGGGATCGCTACGTTAACCACTGTGCTGTCTAGAATAACCATAATCATTCCGACGATAATCGATAGAAGTGGCAGAATGATCGTCTTGATGGAAAATTGTTCTGTCTCCTGTCGTACTGATGTTTGTTGTTTCACACATTCACTCTCTTTCTGGCACCACGTTGGCTTCGGATTGAATCGGCTTGTGGGCTACCTATAATGTTTTTTTCAAACCATCGTTTTAAACCTTTGTTTTAAACACACGTTTTATACTGGTTTAATTTTAATGAAAATACCTTTGCTGTCAAGCTATTTTTAAAGGGGTTATTTTAGATATACAATGACAAAAAAAGACCAAGCTTATCGCTTGATCTTTATCGTTACTCCCACATTAGTTCGCAAGTTTTATCATTTGATGCTCTGACAACACGCCTATGAGCCGGCCTTCCCCGCTGCGGCAATAGATTCGAATCACCAGATGATATGGCTCAGAGCTGTTGCTGATGATTTTCAATTCATTGATTTCACTCGATACAGCCATATTCGGAATAATATGAGGATTGTCTGCTGACTCTACGCCTGGTCCTACATGAAACAAGTAACGGTACAGTTCTCCATGAGTGCCAACTAAACCAACATACACATCTGTTCCTGCTCCGTCCCCTACATAAGCAATCTCCACATCCATATATTTCACAGGAATAAACGTCTGAAGCAGATTTCCATGCATCTGGATGATATATGCCGCCATCTCGCACCCCTTCTGCGGAGTCTGAATTATTTGTAACTCTCCTTGTAGACAGGATATGTTTCTTCTCATTCAATGGCATGGTTAATCACCCAACTTAAAATATTGCAACCAATGCCCGGCCCCACTACCTGTTTAGTTCATAAAATAACAGGATAGAGTTCGGCCTGTGCAGGCCGTAACAAGGAGGTCGTTATGAGAGTTCTACTCGTTACGTATTGGGAACTTACGCATATGGGCGGCATCTGGACATATATCAGACAGCTCGCTGATCGACTCGCTGTTCTTGGGGTAGAAGTGGACATCATGGGCACCAATGGCGCAAGAAATGAAGTATATGTCCGTAATCTTAATCGTTCCTTCTCGAAAGACCTGGTGTGGCCTATGCTGCAAACCAAGCTGAACCCAACCGATCTTCCGCAATTTACAGCTGATCCTCTGTTGGCCTATTACGAGTTAAACAGATACGCTTTTGAGATGGCTGCAGCCTATCTAGGTGTGGAACACTATGATGTTATCCATGCACAAGACCCTGTTGCAGCGGTAGCCATGAAGCGGATTTTGAAGCGAAACATACCGCTTGTTACGAGTTACCATGGAGCCCTAGCCCGCGAAGCATTCTATGATGCGCAAAATTCCAACCCCCAGCTGACTCTGCCGAGCTATTTGCAATCTAAACGCGGACGTTATTTCCTCTCACTGGAACAGCGAAGTGCAGCGCAGTCTGAACTGATTCTGGTGTCCAGTCATTGGATTAAAAGCACTCTGACGGAGCTCGCAGTGCCTGAATCGAAATTCAGGCAGATTCCCTATGCTGTAGATCTGCCGAATTATCGCAAAGCTGCGGCAGCCAAGTTCCCCCATCGTGCACCTAGAGGTAAGAAAGTCATCGCTTTTACCGGTAGACTGGAATATATCAAAGGCGTGCATGTGCTGATTCAGTCTCTTGCTATTCTGAAGAAAAAACGTTCAGACTGGATCTGTTGGATTGCTGGAGAAGGTAATCTTCTGGAAGAGTTGCGTGGTCAGGCTTCTGAAGCTGGCATAGCGTCCGATATTGTATTTTGGGGCAAGCTGGACAACATCCCTTCCTTCCTCACACATGCGGATATTTATGTGCAGCCTAGCCTTCAAGACACACAACCTTTTTCAGTTACCGAAGCACAGCTTGCAGGTGTACCCGTTATCGTTAGTGGTACGGCAGGCATGCCTGAAATGGTTGAACCCGGGCATACCGGTTGGGTCGTACCTCCACAGGATGTCGATTCGCTCAGTGAGCTATTGAACGCCTTGCTTGAAGATGATGTAACTCGCAAAAAGGTGGGAGCCGCAGCCAAATCCTGGGCTGAACAACATCGTTCCCTGGAAGAAATGGGCCTGCGTACGTTTCATGTATATCAAGAAGCCATCTATAGAGGAGGTCAATCCACATGACACTGCTTGTTCCAAGCGACCTGTATAACCGTTGGTTTTCCGTTCCTGTCTCCACACCTCATATTGAGGTAGATTATGAGACGATGAATGCACTCATGCAAAAGCTTCCACAAGGGTATACAATTCCCGATCCGGTGTCGATGGTTATTTTGAATGAAAAAGACTAAACGTTTACAGTGCAAACGTTAGCCATCCTCGGGTACTGGACCGACATTATAAAAAGAAGCCACAGATGTAATCTGCAGCTTCTTTTTTCATATTCATTTCATAACTAGAACTCTATCCTGCTCTCTTAATCGGAAGACAGCTTCGAATACATATACAGATCATTGAATATGTTTTCTACTCCTGCCCCGTCCCTAGTTCCTGCTCTCTCATAACCTCTCAGCATACCTTCTCGCGTAAATTCAAGTTTCTCCAGCAATTTGATAGAATTCACGTTGCGAGGGTCAACCTTTGCTTCAATCCGGTTCAATTTCAGTGAAGTGAAGCCGTGATCTACAAGAGCAGATACCGCTTCCGCTGCATATCCTTTGCCCCAATAAGCTTTGGCTAAATCATACCCAATTTCGGCTCGTGCGTGTTCATAATCAAGGTAGTTATAACCACAAGAGCCCATGATTGTTCCTGACTCTTTTTCAATGATTGAGAATCGAATAGCCTGGTTATCCTCAGCGAGATTAGCGAGCACCTGAATCATCTCTACCGCTTGCTTCTCATCCGAGAAAGGAGAAATATTCATATATGTGGCCACTTCTGGATCAGACCATACTTGAAATAATTCAGCCGAGTCGGATTCCTTCATTTGTCGTAAATGCAATCTGTTCGTGTGTAATTGAGTAATCAATACGTTAACCTCCATTAATGTTATTTATAATAGTTTGGTTATCCAATATTGATATCTGCGCATAGTTCAGTCCCTTCTATGTACAAGTCGTCACTCATTATACAGGAAATTCCTTCCTCCTGCATACTCAATGCTTTTTCCCCTACTAATATCATCATGTTCTATCTTGCTTATTTCTGAAAAAAGATAGAGCGTGCACCCTACAGCATGTAACTCTGCTGCTTAGGTATCCGCTCCTGCTGTTCACTCTCGAATCGATCCCTCGCCCTATTACTTACGCACACAGACAGACAATCCATTATTACTTCCAATACCCGCCAACGTGCAGCAAGTTGAGCAGGATCGGCCGATGTTTTTCCTGGACACGCTCCATCTCCGCGACCAGTTCTTTGAAATGGCGCTTCGTTCCCATCGAATCGTGCAGCCGGTAACACATTAGCGGTTCATTGAAGTAAAACAGTTCATATAGCGGGAACAGTCTTAACCACATCTCATAATCATGCGTATACCGAAAGTCCGTGTCGAACACCCCGAAGCGCTCAAATGCCTCCATCTCTACCATCACGGTACAACCATTAATCGGGCAGCCTTCCATCAATACCTGTAGCATCTCCAGACGACTCCCTACCTCTGGCTGCACCGTATCCAGCCATTCGCCATGTTCATTGATATAATGATATGCACCATGACAGAACGAAGCCTTGACATCAAGCATGAACTTCAACTGTTTTTCTACCCGGTTCAGCAGCATTACATCATCCGAGCTGAGCCAGACAAAATAGTCCCCTGTCGCATGTTTGATGCCTTCGTTAAGCGCAGTTGCTGTACCGCCGTTCTCTTTGCGAATGTAATGAATCTGATCCATAAAGGGCTGCAGCCGCTCCACATGCCGGGTTGAACCATCATCTACCACGATCACCTCAATATGAGGATAGGTCTGGTGAAGGGCACTGTGAACGGCCTGCTCAATGTATGGACAATTATAAAAAGGAATCACGATTGATACCTTCGGCTCCATCCGGGCATCCCTTCCTCCTCAAATCTCTGCAAACTATGCGTCTCCTCCAGTATATGCAGGTGTGCAACATCGGTATCGGGCTTTCGCATCAGGCTGAACGTACATTTTCCACTCTCTTGCAAAAAGGCTGCGCCAAACAGGCCGTTAATCCGCCGCAGACGTGGCTTCATAACGGCCTCTTCGCTACCCGCCAAGTGCAGCAATACGCTGCAACAACGGTTCGCGATACCTGGCCCACACCATGGCCGCTTCTCTGCCGATCACGTCAGCATGACGTACCGAGCCCATCCCTCCGTGCCAGCGATACGCTGTAAGCGGCTCATTAAGATATGGGAAGCGGTATCCATTGAGCAGGATTCGCAGCCAGAGATCGAGATCGTGTGTATAAGGGAGCAGTTCGTCAAAAAGCCCCACACCGCTAAACAGCTCTTTGCGAACCATCACCGTACATCCGTTGACGGGATTCCCTCCATTAAAACGACGCAGGCAATCCAGTTCAGACATCGGCTCAGGACCGCCATGCAGTCTCGTCACCGCCGAATGTTCATTGATATAATGAAAATTCGTATGGGATATGAGCACATTTTCCCGCTGCATGAATTCAAGCTGGTAACGAATTTTATCAGGATAAAAGAAATCATCTGAGCTTAGCCAGACCACATACTCACCCGAAGCATGGCGAATGCCATGGTTCAATGCAGAGGCTGTGCCTCCATTACTTTTGCCAAGGACATGGATATGTGGCAGATAAGGCTGAAGCAATTCCGCATGTCTTGAGGAGCCATCGTTAACCACAATAATCTCTACTTCAGGATATGTCTGATTCATCGCACTCTGAATCGCCATCGGTACGTAAGGGCAATTGTAGAACGGAATTACAACGGATACGCGGGGATTCATCCTCTCGTCCTCCCTTGCTGAGCACGAACATCACTCAAAATATCTCGGAGCGACGTCTCAAATGGTATCTGCGGTTGCCAGCCCAGTCTGCGCAGCTCCGATAGTTCCTCCTGCTTGCCTGCTCCGTCTGGGCCGGATGAAGCACCATCCCAGCGAATCGGCACCTCTGCCTGGGTCATGGACAGCAACAGATCGGCGATCTCGCCAAGGCTCCGCTCCACTCCGGATACCACTGGATACACTGTACCACTAGTACCATGCAGCAACAGTACTGCGTACGCTCGTACGGCATCGCGTACATCCAGAAAATCTCGGGTGTTATCCCGCCCAGACAGGCGGAACGCTTCGATTGTCGTTGCCTGCTCACAGGCAGCTACATGGCGAGCGAGAAGAGAGCAGATGCCTGTGGACGGACCGGCTCCGATCAGATTCCCCGGTTCGGCCAGCATGATCTGTTGACCGAACAAGGACATCCAAGACAGGGACCCCATCTCTTCCAGCGCTTTGCTTAAGCTGTACGGATGCGGCGGCTGAGGAATGCGTCCGGGCTCCGGCGTATACTTGAGCCTTGACCCCACAATCACCGTCCTTGCCGCCGGGCAACTGCGGAGTGCATCGAGTAGGTAGAGCACCGCCATGACGTTGGTTTCGAGTACAAGCAGTGGATCGGCCCAAGAATCCGGCACCGAATTTTTGCCAGCAAGATGCAATACGTAGTCGGGCTCAATCCCTATAATCAGTTCACGCACTTGATCCTTATTATTGAGATCACAGGTATATACGCCTACATTTTCACCAAAAGAATATACATCCGGTCGCCGAACAACGGCTGCAACGTCCGCTCCGGCGCCTTGAAAATAAGTGACAGCATGCCGTCCGGTAAAACCGGAAGCACCTGTAATCAGTACTTTTTTGCCTGTCAGCTCTGCTCCATCCATAATGCCAGCTCCTTCAGCATAGTTGAATAGTCCGGCAGGTCTGTCTTCACATCCTCACGAGTCGATACCAGCGTACGATCCTGGACCATGTGATCATCCGGTACAATCTTTACATCCTGCTTGTTCCAGACCTGCTGAAACAGCACAAGCAGATCATGCTTGCTAACCGGCTCAGGATGAGCGAGATGGATCAGTCCGCTGACTGGCGAATCCATATAATGATCTACCCATTTTGCAAGCTCCAGTGTCGTCACGCCATTCCAGAAAACCCGGGTGTACCCGCCAACCTCGCCTGTGCTGGACATGAACCACTGCATCAGCCCGATGCCACCCTGCCTTATTTCAGGTCCAATAATAGATGTCCGTATCGTCAGGTGTCCCTCATCTTTCACTTCACCAAGTGCTTTTGTGATCGCATACGATGATGTACCGTCCGTCACATCATCCTCCCGATATGCCCCGCGATCCCCGCTGAATACACAGTCTGTACTGATGTGAATCAGACGAGCACCGATGGAATCGGCCACCCGCCGCAATCAATGCGGCAGAAAACCGTTGATATGATAGGCAGCAATTTTATCTTCATCAGCGAAACTGTTCAGCACACCAACCCCATTAATGATGACGTCGGGGTGCACGGCTTCTACAAGTCTGTCAACCATGAAGCTATCATTCACATCCAGGATCAACCCGTTCGGATCTGTCACGTCCCGGGTGGTGTAGAAGACGCTGTGCACACCTTGACGGCGGAAATAGTCGACCATCATATGGCCGGCCATTCCGTTCCCCCCAAGAATTAGCAGCTTCATGACAGAAACCCTCCACGTCTGAGAATTGCCCGAATCTCGTCTTTCGTCATAAGCTGATGTTCGGAACTAAAGCTGCTGTAAGGAACGGGTGGGCAGTTGGTGTAATGTTCACGCAACCCCGGGATACCGAGTGTAGGCAAAATGACGAGATATTGTTCGTCGTAGACAACGGTAGTCATACTTTCGAATTCACTCATTAAAATTTCATGAATTTTCTCGCCTGGACGGATGCCACGCTCGACAATCGCTACGTTTTCTACACCGGAATCCTCAATCAATACCTCAGCAAGATCCACAATTTTGCACGTGGGCATCGTCATAACAAAGATCTCTCCGCCCACACTTTCTACTGACGCTTTGAACAACAGTGTAATGGCATCTTTCAGTGTGAGGAAGAACCGAGTCATACCCATATCTGTAATGGACACTTGGCCTTTTTGGCGAATCTGATTCTTGAACAGATGCACAACACTGCCATTGGTACCGAGTACATTGCCGCCCCGTACTGTGACAAACTTGGTATCACTGTGCAGCAGATTGGCATAAACAATCAACTTCTCGCCAATGGCCTTGGTCATTCCATAGAAGTTCGACGGATTGGCCGCTTTGTCGGTCGATATATAAATCACTTTTTTAACTTTATTTTCAATCGCCGCTTCAATGACATTCTGTGTTCCGATCACATTTGTTTTGAGTGCTTCATACGGCTGATCTTCACATACCGGAACATGCTTGAGCGCAGCCAGATGAAAAACATAATCCACATGCTGGCAAGCTGCTGTCAGAGCATCCTTATCACGAATATCTCCAATACGGAAATGAAGGCGCGGATCTTCAAAATCACGGCTCATCGCTACCTGGCTGGACTCGTTGCGAGAGTACACAATAATTTCTTTTGGCTGCTGGGGCAGCAGTTGAGCGACAAGCTCATACCCCCATGATCCCGTACCACCAGTCACGAGTATACGCTTATTTTCAAACATGCATTTTCCCTCCAAGCAGAAATTTAACCACTTTACTGGACACATCTGTTGCCTTGTAACCTTGTGGACAGTCCCAATCATTCGGCAGTTTTGTCATCACATTTACACAGTCTGCAATGCGTGCTGCATCCAGGCCAGAGACCACATTGCTACCGCAGTCCACCGTCTCCGGTCGTTCTGTTGTACGGCGCATCGTCACAGTGGGCACCCCCATAATGCAGCACTCTTCCTGGACCGTTCCGCTATCTGTTAGCGCACACCGTGCATGCCGCTCCAACATGACAAAGTCGAAAAATCCAAACGGCTCGTGGAATTCCACGAGTGGATGCATCTCGAGCTGCAGATGCTCTGCAATCCGGATCGCTGTGCGAGGATGAATGCTGCATATGACACGAAGTCCATGCTCTTCCGCGACTTGATTCAACCCTTTCATAATCTCCAGTAAATGAGGTGGATGATCCACATTTTCAGCCCGATGAGCGGTCACCAGAAAATATTGCCCGGGCTTTAACTTGAGCTTTTTTAAAATTTTGCTGGCATTCACCTGACCACTATAGTGCTGCATCACCTCGTAGATCGGATTGCCTGTAAGCACAATTCGGCGGCTAGGCACACCTTCAGAGACCAAATGTTTCTTGCTCTGTTCGGTGTATGGCATATTGATGGTCGAGATGGCGTCAATCACGCGGCGGTTCTTCTCTTCCGGTACATCCAGATCGAAGCAGCGATTGCCAGCCTCCATATGGATTACGGGAATCCCCATGCGTTCAGCAAGTACCGCACATAAGGCGCTATTGGTGTCTCCCAGCAGAAGCAGTTTGTCGGGCTTCTCCTGCTGGATCAAATCTTCCATCTACGTAAACATGGAGGACAGTTGCCGCCCCAAAGAGGCGGCTTCATCCTGGAGAACGTAATCGGGAGCACGCAGACCCATTTCCTTGAAAAAAAGACCGCTGAGACTTTCTGTGAAGTTCTGTCCCGTGTGTACCAGAATATGTTTGGACGCGTACTGGTCCAGCTTGGAAATGATCAGGCTGAGCCGAATAATCTCAGGTCTCGTACCCAGCACCGTCATGATCTTCATCCTCATCCCTGCTTTCTATTTGATTGGAAACCTGTCTTTTATCGTGTATTGGAGGTCTTCTCTTTTATCGTGTACGGGAACCTTTGCGTACTGCCCGGCTACGTCTCTTGCTTCCTGAGGATCGTGTTCGAGTAGACCATCTTGCAGAAGATGTGTGTCGACTTTTCATTTTACGGGTCTTGCGGGTCTTGCGGGTCTTGCGGGTCTTGCGGGTCTTACGAATCTTGTGAATCTTGCGGATCTTATGGGTCTTACCCCTCTTCTTGCCGGTTCGTACAACCCGTTTCAGTTCTTTGAGCTTGCGTGGAGATGTTAGAATACCTCTTTTGCGGCGGCGTTTGCTCACCCCGGTTACAGGTTGAATCGGTTTAGCTGCTTCTGCTTCTCTGGGTTCCCCGCCCCCTTCACCATACTGTGATACAGTTAATGGAGGCAGCGGGGATCGTGGAAGAAGCTGCACAATGCTCTCTGGAAACAGCAGAGCCCGTATAAGAGTAGGCTCGGAAGCCAGCACCGTACGCATTCCGCCTTCTCCCCATGTCAATACAGGACCACTTGGTGGCTGAATATACGTAAACCATCCGGGATAGCGGAGCAACCACTGTGTGACCATCGTATGCAATTTCACCCGGTAGGTTTCGATTCCATACAGCTTTTCCGCTTCTGTCCGGTTGCGCCATCCGGTATCGGAAGCCATCTCGGGATCATTCAGGAGTGTCACCGCTAGAGCAACGAGCGCATCACTATCTCCTGGCGGGGCCAAGAATGCACCGCTGCCTACAGATTCCATTAGTTCACTAAGACCACCTTGGGCGAAAGCAATGACTGGCTTGGCAAAATAAAGTCCCTCCAGCGCAGTCATACCAAATCCTTCCTTGACCATGCTTGGGATGACCACGATATCCATCGCACTGTAGGCCAAAGATACATTTTCCTCAAACGTGGTAAAGACGAAACGCCTTGCATACCCGGATCGTTTCACCCGGGATACACATTCGTCGTAATACTTTTTATCCGACGGCGCACCAATGATCCAGAATCGGCAGCTTGAATGGGTCTCGCATAGTTTCAGTGCCATATCTACAAAGGGTCTTAAACCTTTAGCGTCATATATAAAGGAAGAAATATAACCGATACAGATATGCGAGGACTTGAAATGAAGCTCTTTGCGTTTTCGTTCACGCAGATGAGTCCACCGATCCGGAGCAGGTAGCGCTGGATCCCACGTTGGGGGAATGATCGTCACCCTGTCACTCATCCCTGCTTGTTTGAACGGCGCTGCCGCCGTCTCGGAGATCCCAATAATCCAGTCTGCATAACGACCAATCATCTGGATCGCTTCGGCAGTGTGTTCATTCGTCTGAATAATCTCGGTAATTTTCCAGATGACGGGAATCCCCAGAGATTTGGCTGCTACAGCAGGCATCACGTTTACACAGGTATTTGTTAATATCATGTCTGGCTCGTGACTTCGAATCAGCCAGAGCGCATCCTGAAAGGCCGGTGTGTGTCGCAGATGTTCCGCATCTTGTGCTATTCCCGGATACGGTGCGTAGACACCGTGAAGCATCGGCAGATGACATACGTGAACCTGAATGCCGAACCTTCGTGCGAGTCCGGTAAGTTTGCCTTCTTGCGGCGCAACGAGCACACATTCATAGATCGTACCTATCTCTCTCATAAAATGAAGTAGCAGCTTCTCCGCTCCCGTGATACTACGGGTATTGCACACATGGGAAAATAACATTAACTTTGGTTTCATTGCCATGGTCGCACACGGACCCTGTAAGCTGCAGAGAAGCCAATACAGGGTACTGTGCACACCTCCTCCTGGCCGAGATTAAGGGAATATAATACTTAAAAGTTCATTGATTCTTCTGCCATACGTATGATCTTTAAGTGTCCGTTCCAGACCCCGTAATGCGATCTCGCGCCGCTCCTTCTCATGGGTAAGGTAATATTCCACCTTATCTAGCAACTCCTGAGGGGAAGAGTATGTCTCGATCTCTACACCTGGTTTGTAGAAGCGTGCCAGATCATCACGTGCATCGGTTAATTGCAGTGTGGTACCGGCGGCAATTTCAAACGTTCTCGGGTTTGGTGAGGCAGGCGGAATTTTGATCTGATTATTGTTGACCGAATCATCCTCATGGGAGCGATGCAGATTGATCACGATCTTGGTGCCGTTGTATACCTCATTGGTCTCTTGCGGACTCATCCAGCGGCCCAGTTCAATCTTCTCCCCATAGGCTGTGTAATCAGGCAAACGATCCCACCAGATCCCGTTAAAGACAGTATTGTGTGACATGAGTTGCGGCATGATCGGGTTGAAGAAATACACACGATTCCAGTATGCGGAGCCGATAAAGCTAACATCCCGTTTGAGCGGGGAAGGGGTTGTGATCGGGAAGTAGTGATTAGCAAAGGCGGCAAAAGGCATATAATGCACGGACGAACATCCATGCTGGCGATACAGTTCTACACAGTTTATTTCTAACGTGAATACATGATCATAGTGCTTCACGATCTCCAGCGTCATGTCGGTATAGTACGGATCGTCCGTAAGCCAGATCGCCGTCTGAATTCCGGCTTGACGGATGGCTTCAATATGCTCGAGAGGGATATCCATGCCGTCCAGCACCAACACCAGATCAGGACGTGTGTCCATTGCAATCTGGGAAACCGGTTGACGTGGGTCAGATAATGTCACCTGAGCAACCATGCCCTGTAATGTAGCCATGATCGCTTCGTCTAGCGGAGAGTATGGGAAGCCTTTCCCCGAAGATACATAGAGCACGTGAAGCTGCCGGAACGGCAGCGGTTCCTGTGCACAATTCACAATATAGTTGGCACGGCCGCGCAGATACCCTTCTTCTTTGCCTGCATCAAATCCAGCCTGCTGTCCGTTTCTGCGAGCCTGATCTGCTAGGCTGAGTACAGGTGCCTGATGAACCTTTCTCGTTTTACGGTGTTTGAGAGACATACCGCCACTCCTTTTTATTTGGGATAACATGCTTCCTGATGCTGCCCTTCCGCAGAAGGGTAACTACAGATGTCCTAACAACTCGGTCATGCGGCGGTTAAACGTGTGACGATTCATCGTAGTAAGCAGGCCTCGCCAAGCCATGACCTGGCGTTCCTCTTCATGATGCAAATAATAGTGAATTTTGCGTTGCAGTTCTGCAGCCGTGGTGAAGGTTTCGATGTCATATCCAGGCTGATAATAGCGAGGCAGATCTCCACGAGTATCTGTAATCTGCATCGTGCCGCAAGCACTGATCTCATAGGTACGTGGATTAATTGAACGCCCTTGCAGCTGATGGGTGTTGCGATTATCCTCACCGTTCTCGCAAGTCCGGTGAATGTTAATGACGATTTTGGCACCGTTGTAATAATTGACTGTTGTACCTGGATCAATCCAACCTTCGTGGATGAACCTCCCCAGAACATCCAGCCGTGCCAGCCTGTTCCACTGGCTTCCGGCAATGAACACCTTTTTGTCAGCGAGGTAAGGAGCTAGCTGATTGAACAAGTCGATTCGGTTCCAGAATCCTGTGCCGATAAAGCAAATATCGTACTGATACGCTGGCTCTGTAGGGCGTGGTTGGAACATGCCCGGATTGACCGCGAGTGGCATGTAGATGACATGCTGCGCGCCTTGGTTTTTGTAAAAAGGTACGGCTGCTTCTTCATGGGTAAACACGATGTCGTAATGCTGGCAGATGATTGCCGTATCCTCGGTGAAATAGGGATCATCGACAAACCATATTGCTGTCCGAATTCCCAGTTCACGTATCCCCCTCACCTGCTCCAGATGATTCTCAGGGAATACATGTAGACCGTTCATGACAAGCACAACATCGGGCCGATGCTGATCGGCTTCCTGCAACATTGCGGCTGGAGATCCAACAACGCATTCCCGAACAGACTGCTGCAGAGCTAAAATGACACCTTCATCGATGGCATCGAATCCCTGCGGAACATACAGCACCTTCATGTCCCGCCGGATTGGTTCAAACGTCTGCACCCGCTCCATGATGGCTTGACAGCCGCCAAACCTGCGGCCTTCTGCGTATCCGCTGCGGTAGGCCGCCTCCGCTTCCGTCAGCGGGCGGTGTCTTCGTTTTGCCACATTCTTCACCCTGTCTTCCTTCAAGGAGATCCATTCCAGACTCTCCACGAGATTGGTCTTCCCTCTAAAGGATATGCCCCGGGGTCAGATGCATCATGGACGGGTGTCCTGCCAGGCTCAAAATTGGCGTCTGCCCTTCATATCCGCCTGCACGGGCATGTCCGCTGCTGTGGTTATGCAAATAACCCGGAGGGATCAGTCCCTCCGGGCGTAAAGCAATAGCATTATTTAGATTTCGTTGTACAGATATCAAGCGCGCCTGGCTTCATCTGCAATGCCGCTACAATGAAGGATATCCCTTCATCCCTTAATGATCAGTTCCGCTGGCATCCTGAAGCTCATGAGCGGGCACATCCAAGTTGTCTTTCATTGGAGCGGCAATGTCTTTTGCGATGTCATCTCCTACTGCGCTTTGTATGCCAATTGGTGTCCGTCCTCGAAACCCTTGGCGAAACCCGCGTTGAACCCTTCGTTGTACGCCTCGTTGTATCCCTGACTGTACGCGCTGTCGGGGTTTGGATCGGTAGGCGTTACCGGGACGACATGTGGAGTCGATTGTACTTTCCGATGCTTCCGCACCGTACGTTTCTTTTTTTTCAGCCACGCACTGCGTCCTTTGCTGGTACGTCTGTGAACGATACGCTTCGTTTTCAACGCGCGCAGTTTACGGATTTTGCGCAGGCGGGCACCACGGGCCACTAAAGCCCGCTTTGATTTCAGCCTGGTTTTCTTTTTTAACATATCAGCATTCCTCCTGTAGGTCCCCAGCGGCACGAATAGCACATCCAGGGTCTTTGAGCCATGGCAGACCTGGCTCTCCATGACGGATTCGGGACAGCCTGATCCCCGTGACCATCCGAGTCATCTCTTCCTGATAACGACTAAGCAGGCGTATGTTCTCCGCAAGGTTGCGGGCAGATACTTCTGAATGAGACGATACACTGGCTACACTGTCCAGAATGCGAGCGAGCGCTTGCTGGCTGTATGCAATAGATTCAATGAGTGCCAGTTTAACCTCCTGCTCACGCTGTAGCAGACTCATTTTCCTAGATCCCCGAGATCCATGCCGCCAAACATACCCCCGTCCATCCCGCCACCATCTTCGCTGTCACTCTGGACCATCACGGCCTTAAGATTGTTGCATAATCCCGTTTCCATCCGGGTTAATCCTTCCAGCAGTTCCACCAACTGCTCATGCATTTTAAGAGGCTCACTTACCTGGTCGCCATGGGTCAAAAAGCTATCCCCGTTCAGATGATTCAGCGTCCAGTTTCTTACCTTCTCTGCCTCAATCGCCTTGGCCTCCAGAATCAGTGCAATGTTCCACTGCATCTTGGCTGCCGCATCCAGCATCAGAATGAGACTTTGTTCTCGGCTCATGACTCATCACCCGCCTTCCGGGCTTATTCTTCATCTTGTACTGCAATCTCTCGCATAACCTGGGTCAGTGTCTCGGCTACAGCTTCTTCCAGGTCAGCAAGCCCTCCCAGGTAGGAGATAATGCTTTTGTTAATCTGTCCTGAGCTGTCTAGCAGACCTTCAACCCCATCTAGCTCCGGCTCCATATCCGGCAAGTGTTGGATAATCTCCGACATACGTACAGCGACCTGACGTTTGGCATCCAATACCCGTGCAATCTGCTGGTGAGAATGCGCAATATGCGTAATAATTTCATCAATTTTGCTCTGCATGTTGCTCCTCCTTTCGGTCAAGGCCTGCTTCACCTATAGAAAAACCCGGCCTATCAGCATTTGCCTGCTACAGCATATGCCGGGCCGGGAGTGTCAGTTACTCCAGCTTGCGCCTATATCGTGAAATTAGTTCACTCCTGTATATCATTCATTATGTAGCTCCTTAATTACAAGTAAAAAAGCCACCTCCCTATTATACGGAGAGTGGCTTTGTACGTTCATATGAAGTTTTGTTTGGTCAACTTTGAATCTACCGTGAATCCAGTGTCCATACATTAACTACGTAACGGTTTCTTGAGCACAGCTGTTTCATGTCCAGACATGCAGATCGATGCACATCGTTAACCTATTCTTTTATCGGCGGCTGGCCCATTTAATTTTACGTGCCACTTCCACTCGCTGTAATTGCAAAATACCAACACGTTCTTCAAACTTTTTTCGTTCATCCACAGAATGAGCGGCGTGAATCTGATGACATAGACCTGTCAATTTACTGTTGATGTAATCGAATCTCATCCATAATTCTTCTTCAGGAGTATGTTGCTGCTCCGTTGCCGTTTGAAATATTTTGAGTTGCTGGATAAGGGACTGGCGCCATTCGTGATCTTGAATTTGGATGGCAAAATGCAAAAGATCCAGATAATCATCGATTTGCAACGATACGTCGCAATCAGGTTTAGTCTTCATCGTCGTCTCTCCTTATTTCAATGCTTGGCTGGAATCAGTTACCTCCTATTTTACAGAACAAGCCCCCCGAAAGCGAGTGCTGAACGGTAGAAATTTGGAAAAAAATTTGTTTTTTTTCGCCGAAAAGGGCTTTACTTTTCCAGTAAGATCATTTTCATTCCTTTTTAGGACATATGTCAGGTCACTCATAGAAAAAAACCGCTATCTGAGCATACATTCTCTTAGCGGTTTTATTCCAAATATATAAATTACACCCTACCATTTAAAGGTATTAAGAGGGATTAAAAACATTAATGTGGATTATGTTCATATGTTGCGTATCTTAAAATGATGATCTATTGTCGCGCCTGCTGTCTCGTCATCAGTAACATCAGAAATGAGATGACCACAATCGAGATTGTCCAGGCCCAAGCCATGGGCTGATTCCCCGAATCTACCGCAACATAAATAGCTGTTGGCACGGTCTGTGTTTTGCCCGGAATATTGCCTGCAATCATCAATGTTGCACCGAATTCTCCAAGTGCACGGGCGAAGCCCAGGATGAATGCCGTAATCAATGCCCTGCCCGCAAGCGGTAGCGTAATGTAACGGAACACCTGCCATTCATTAGCTCCGATCGATCGTCCCGCATCCTCCAGATCTCGGTCCACTCCGTTAAAACCGGATTTCATAGTCTGATAGACCAGTGGAAAAGCGACCACGACAGAAGCAATGACCGCTGCCCACCACGAAAAAATGACCGGTGATGAGAAGATCGTCTCTATCCAACGTCCGACCAGACTTCTGCGACCCAGAATAACAAGAAGCAGGAATCCCACCACCGTTGGAGGCAGTACAAGTGGAAGCATGAGAATCGTCTCCAGAATAACTTTCCCGCGAAATGCTGTACGTGACATTTTCCAGGCGACAGCTACTCCCATGATAACGGCTACTACACTGGATAACAGCGCTACCTGAAGGGACAAACGCACAGGGGGCCAGAATACGGACCAGTCTATCGCAGGTATGTTCATTCGGGAACGGAGAAGCCGTATTTCGCAAAGATGTCCAGCACTTCAGATGTCTGCAGATAAGCATAGAACTGTTCGGCTTCTGTCCGATGTTTCGTACCATCGATGATGCCCAGCGGATAGTTCGCCGGTGTATAGCTATTTTTGTCCACTTCAAACGCAATTTTTACCTGCTTGGAAGTCAATGCATCTGTTTTATACACAAACCCAGCATCCGCATTACCAGTTTCTACATATTGCAGAACCTGCCGGACGTCCTTACCTTGCACAAGCTTTTTCCCAAGCTGATCCCATAGCTTTGCATGGGTCAGAGCTTCCTTCGCATACGTTCCCGCAGGGACGCTCTCTGGAATGCCTATGGCTATGGTTTTGATACCTTCACTCGTCAGATCTTTCTCACTGGTCACGATGTTTGTCCCATCTGCCGGTACAATAGCAACTAGTGAATTTTGCAGGAGGTTCTTCTGGTCTGTGGATGCGATCAGATTCTCATCAACTAATGCTTTCATATTTTTGGCTGCAGCCGATACGAAAATGTCCACAGGTGCTCCCTGCTCAATCTGCTGCTGCAAGGCACCAGATGCCCCGAAGTTAAAGTTCAGACTGGTATTGGGATTAGCCTGTTCAAAGTTCGCCTGGATTTCTTGCATTGCATCGGTCAGACTCGCAGCAGCGGATATGGTCAGCTCGACTTTTTCCTGCGGCTCTTGTGCTACTGGTGCTGTATTCTCACCTGTCGCCGCTGGTACAGATGCCCCTGATGGAGTAGCGGGAGACGCCGCATCCTGTCTATTTACATCTTCCTTGGCTCCGCAACCTGCCAGCACAACCGCTAGCCCCAGGAACACGCTCACAAGTAGATATCCAATTCTTTTGTTCATCCGTTCTCCCCCAAAAATATGTTTAGTTATAACTAGATATAATTGATTATAACTAATTATACACAGAACAGATAAATTAGGAAGGTGACTATAATCACTTTCAATATCTAAGCCAGTATGTCAGCTTTATATTGTACGTTCTCAGGTTTATGCACATCTTCATTTAATGGTATAGTACAAGAAATCCCCTTCTTATATCTGGGTGGTAAAGACTCGTTATGTAGAAGTACTTCTGCAATGGGTTGTTTAATATGATAACAATAAGATTACTCGTACAGGCTGTTACGCCTTTCATAATTATAGAGGAGGTCTTCGCCAATGACGGAGGAGCAATCCTACACGACTGAAGACATAGCTAAACTGCTGAAGATATCCAAATTAACCGTCTATGACCTGATCAAAAAGGGAGACCTTGTCGCCTACCGAGTAGGCAAACAAATGCGTATTGATGCTGCCGATCTGGACGCCTACAAACGTCGCTCGAAGCAGCTCCAGTCCCCTGCACACGTGCAGCATATTCCATCTGGAGCAACGCCACAGCAACCTTCGACTGAACTTGTCCAGAAACTGAACCAAGCTGGAGGATCATTCACGGGGACCAGTCACAGAGAGCTTCAGACAATGACAACTCAACATATGGGAGTATCTTCATCCCAAACGGCGGTCCGTCATCTGGTCATTACAGGACAGGATGTGAGTCTGGATATTCTGATGCGTCATATGGAGAAGAAATCACGGGATATTCGTCCACTACGCTCCTTCATGGGCAGTCTGGATGGACTAATCTCCATGTATCGGGGGGAATCTGATCTGGTAAGTACTCATCTGCTGGATGGAGACACTGGGGAGTATAATCTGCCGTATATTCGTAAGATTTTAACAGGCTGGTCCTATGTTGTAGTTAACCTGTTGTCCCGCCCTGCTGGTCTATATGTTCCGCGTGGTAATCCGCGTCAGTTGAATGATTGGACAGATCTAAGCCAACCTGAACTGCGCCTGGTGAATCGGGAAAAAGGTTCTGGCGCTCGAGTGTTGTTGGACGAGCAGCTTCGGCTGCACGGCATCTCTGCTGCGGGAGTACTCGGATATGAAACGGAAGAAACAAGTCATATGGGCGTAGCTGCCAAAGTCAGCTCCGGCGAAGCCGATGTAGGTGTGGGCATTGAGAAGGCTGCCCGCCTCGTTGGGCAAGTCGATTTCATTCCGCTGGTACAGGAGCGCTATGACTTGGTCATGATGAGAAAACAGGGGAATGAGGCTTGGATTGATTCTGTTCTACACATCCTTCAGTCTCCGGAGTTCAGGCAGGAATTACAAGCGTTCGAGGGTTACGATGTCTCACGGACGGGTGAGGTTTTATACGAGGCATAGTCTTGGATTTGTACGAGCCCTTTCCATCCGCTCTTCTAATGATAATGATAAACAAACGATCTCCAGACACACTGGACGAATCATATCCTCTGGAGATCGTTATTCACATGATATGCTCAATAAAACTTCCCTACGGCAGTTCTTGGATTTCTTCCCACTTCACCCATATCCTCACCCACTATTCAACATCTACAGGCCACGGCAACGGGTTATGAAATTGCCCCCAATCCGCCAGCATCTCTTCATCGCTAAGCAGACATTGATCCAGTTCATCTTCAATGGTGGATCGTTCCATGTGGATGCCGATCATGACCAGTTCGGTTTGGCGATCGCCCCACTGTTCATCCCAATTCGCAAGCACATCAGGCTCTGTCCGCAAAATGTCTTCCTTGTCTGCTTCGGGTAGCGCGGCAACCCAATACCCGGCAGGACCAAATTGAATGGATGGACCCGCCTGACTCAGGCTAGCGGCAACATCTCCCTCAGCGGCCAGCCATACCAGACCTTTGGCACGTACAACCTCTTCGGCCAGTAACTCATCCATTCAGCTAGACGGGAAGGATGAAACGGTCTCCTACGGCGATACACAAATGATCCGATACCATATTCTTCGGTCTCTGGCGTATGAGTCTCTTTTTGAAGCTCCTGAATCCACCCGGCCGACATACTCACTTGATCAAAATTAAACCGTCCAGTATTCAGAATCTCTGCCGGATTCACCTGTCCATTCACGGTACGAATGATTTTCGCACTCGGTTGTAACTTGCGAATAATGCCCTCCAGCTTGTGAAGCTCCGATTCTTCTACCAGATCACATTTATTCAGCAGTAGCACATCACAGGTTTCGATCTGATCCATGAGCAGATCTACGACATCACGGGTATCTTCCTCTCCGGTAGCCTGGTTCCGATCCAACAAACTTTGTCCCGAGGCATAATCATGCCAGAACCGATTGGCGTCAACGACGGTTACGAGACAATCCAGCTTCGCCAGATGCGTCAGATCAATGCCTGTCTCTTCATCAGCATATGTAAATGTCTGTGCAACCGGTACAGGTTCGCTAATTCCTGTCGACTCGATCAGAATGTAATCGTACTTGCCTTCGTTCACCAGCTTAGCAACCTCTTGAATCAGATCATCACGGAGGGTGCAGCAGATACAACCGTTGGACATCTCTACCAGTTTCTCTTCTGTACGGGATAGCGTTCCCTCGCCTTTGACCATAGCTGCATCGATATTAACCTCACTCATGTCGTTCACGATAACAGCTACTTTCAGCCCTTGTCGATTGTGCAGCACATGATTCAGAACTGTTGTTTTGCCTGATCCAAGATAACCGCTGAGAACGGTCACCGGTATTTGCTTTTGTGTCATATAGTTCTACTCCTTATAGGTACAGTTCACCTTGATCGGTGGATTTCTCGTTTAATAGTAATTATTACGATTAACAAAAATGACTATAATCCTGCCTGCCGCAAATGTCAAATCTTTTTTCGTACTCATAACCAAAAATAGTGAGAAAAAAGCTTATGAATTCCCCACAACGCATAGGTTCTATACGATTTGCAGAGAAAATCACAAGCTTTATCTAAATCAATTCACCGGCACAGGATTGGACTGATTCCCGGCCTCCATCTGCTGTCTGAAAAACACCACCACGATCAATGCGGCAACAGAGAGCAGTGTACAAACAGTAAACATCACGGAATAAGAGCTGATCTGCACCACAAGCCCCATCGCGAGCCCACCTAATGAAAAACCGAGATCATAGGAGGACATAAATATGCCCATAAGCACATACCTTGAATCCGCAGGCAAAACAAAGGACAGGTACGTGGTCAGCGTCGGATACAGTAACGCCAGCGCAAAACCGCTAAACACCGCAGAAATATACACAAACGGCCCCATTATATCCATCAGGCTAAGCAGTTGTGTCCCGAGTGCCGCAGATAACATCAGACCTGCCATAAGCCACGTATTCCAGCTGCCGTCTGACGGTATTTTTTTGCGCAGAATAAAACGGCACAGGATCACCACAAGACCCTGAATCGTTAGAAAAACACCTGCACTCGCCGTGCCTGTCGAAACCATATAAAGCGGAAGAAAGGTTGCCGTCGCGCCAAACACACAGGAGGCAAACAACATCACTATACTGCTGACGAGTAGTGGTGTACTGCGCCATATACCGCTGAACGAACGCATCATGTCCCCCAGTGTGTACGTTTTGTTCTGCACCGTGCTCCGCGGCAAATCCACCTTGTACCCTAGCAACAAAGGGAGTACTGCCAGTCCAATCATCAACAGCGTAAACGCCAGCTCACTGGCATTTTGCCAGATTTGCACCGCCAGAATCGGGATGACCAGCGAAGGCACCATCGTAAACAGCGTGTACATTGCCAGCCCTTGCGCACGATCCTTATCCTTCAGTCTCTCCACGATGCCTGCCTGCATCGTCATCGAGAAAAATGCGGTCGCCACGCCCTGCAATGCCCGCAGCCACAGATACGTGTCCACCCCGGACACGATAAACAGCAGCAACGTCCCTGCATGCAACATCAGCAACCATCGCATAACCCGAAGCGGTCCATGCTTGCCCAGCATCTGAGCGGCAAATGGCCGCAGCAGCATACAGGTGAACATGTAACTCCCCATCATCAGACCAATTTCAGCCTGGTTTAACCCGGCGGCTTCACTTCGCAAAGGCAAAATAATGGTCAATGCCGCATTCGCCGCAAAAAATAAAAAAGCCAGTATATAAAACCCGATAAAAGAAAACGACACCGGATTTAATTTTCCATTGGGGGTTGTCTTTATAGAATCTTTCAATAGTCATACCTGCTTTCTCTAACACGTACCCACGTTCCCTGACCGTCAGCTCATTAAGGTTTCGGCAGCCGTTTTACGCCGTTCATAGGCAAAAACGATCATCACCGCTCCTAGAATAGCACAGATCATGTACATAAATGAATAGGACGATAGATCAGCAATCGGCCCCATGACCACTCCGCCGAGCGAAATGCCCAAATCAGCGGTCGCAATAAACAAGCCCATCAGTACATTGCGGTTCACCTGAGGCAAAACAAAGGACAGATAAGTCGTCAGCGTTGGATACAATATCGCTTGAGCAATCCCCATCAGAACAGCACCCGAATAAAAGAAGACCATACCTCCCGTAACGGAAAAACTTACACACTGTGCCGCAACAGCCAGCAGCAGCATCGTGATCATGATAAACGGAGAATGCCACTTCCCGTCCGAAGGAATACGTTTGCGGAGCGCGATTCGAGCCAGCACCACTGTACCCGCCTGTAGCATCAGATATACGCCAGCATTGCCGCTAGGAATCTGACTTGCGTAGAGCGGAATAAATGTAGTAACCGCGCCAAATACAACCGATGCACTCAGCATCAGCACACTACAGCGGAATAACAATGGATTTTTCACCAGTTGTCCGAAGGACTCCCACATGCTCACGTTCTGCCCGGATGTATCTGTAGCAGGCTGTGATTGTTCCTTATCTTTTTCCATCTTGACAGTATAGCCGAAGATTCCCGTACAAATCGCAATTCCGATCAGCACCACAGTAAAATAATCCATGCCTCCGGTTTGCCAAATGGCTAATGCAAGCACCGGGCCAATAATACCCGGAATATAACTGAACAACGAATAATAGGAGATGCCCTGAGAACGGTCTTTCTCCGGTAGTGCATCAATGATGCCAATCTGCAGCGCCATGGAAAAAAAGGCCGTCGACACCCCTTGCAAAATACGGGCAATCAGATAACCGCCAAGTCCTGTAAACGTGTAGAGAATCAGCGCAAATCCATTGATAATCAGAATAATCCGCAGCACTTTGATTGGCCCGTGCTTTTGAATAACTTTGCCTGCCCACGGTCTGAAAAACATCGTTGTAAACATATACGCACCCATAATCAGCCCGATCGTTGTACTGCTCGCACCAAGGAAGGCCCCCTGCAACGGGATGATGACATTCAGAATCGCATTGGCACTAAAGTAAAGAAGCACCAAAATGTATAAACGTAAAAAAGGCCACGACATTGCTCCACTCACAACGGATATTCACCCCTCACTTATAATGCTCTCTCCACCTTTACACACGTAGGCGATTCTTCCCTCTTCCACTGGGAACGCTCTTTTGCCCCTTAACTCAAGATGGATTCCCACACTTCTCCACGCTAGAGTGAAATGAGATGGCTCAACAATTGTTGAGCATAGTCGGTCTTTACATGTTTTAATTGATCAACCGAAACCGTCTCTTCAATCTGCCCCTCTCTGAAAAAAACAAGCCTGTCGCAGATGTAGGCTGCCGCCTGAATATCATGCGTAATGAAGACATAACTCATCTTGTACAGGTTCTTGAGCGATCTCAGCAATTGTAAAACCTGAATCTGAACGGACACATCCAGCGAGCTGACGGCTTCGTCCAGCACAAGGTACTGCGGCTCTGTAGAGATTGCTCTCGCGATGCAGACTCGCTGTACTTCCCCGCCGGACAGCTCATGCGGATACTTAAGACGATAAGATGAGTCCAGTCCAACTTGGGCAAGCAGCGTATCTACTTTTGCGTTAATTTGCTGTTCCTGCCCCGCCTTTTTCAGTGCTTTCATCGGCTCCATGATGGCATCCTGTACCGTCAGAAATGGATTGATCGAGGAGGTATAGTTTTGAAAAACGGCGCTGATCCGTCCCATGCGAGCACGACGATCCTTCACATCTTTTCCCTCTAGCCGGATGGTACCGCGATCCGGGCTCTCCAGCCCAAGCATCAATCGAGCTAGTGTCGATTTGCCGCTGCCACTCTCCCCGATAATGCCGAGGCACTCGCCATGCCGGCAGTCCAAAGTCACCTTTTTCAACACCTGCTGCCGTTGCTTGGAGAACAGTCCACCCTGTACATATGATTTCTCGACCTCATTTACCGTCAGCACCTAAGAACCCTCCTCCATTAATGCTTTGAAATGATTACTCAGTTCCAGCCGGGTCGAGACCAGATAACGGGTATATGCATGTGCCGGTTCTTGCAATACAGACTTCATCCTTCCCTGCTCCACAATCTGTCCATCTTTCATGACGAGCACATCGTCCGCAATCTTCTGAACAACGCCCAGATCATGCGAGACAAAGATCATGGAGCAGCCGATACGTTCACGCAGCTGAATCAATTGCTCCAGCACTTCATATTGGGAGATGGTGTCCAGCGCCGTGGTCGGCTCATCCGCGATGATTAGATCCGGTTCCAGCACAAGTGCCAGCGCAATCATAATTCGTTGCAACATGCCGCCAGACAACTGATGGGGATATTTGTTCAGGATGTCCATCGGATTTCGGAGCATGACACTTTCCATTGCGAGCCTCATTCTCCGCTCCAGCTCACGGGTATTCCAATGGTAATGCGTCTGCAACGTCTCCCGGATATGTACACCGATGACACAGGAAGGATCAAATGCACTCATGCCATGCTGTAAAATCATACACAGCTGCTTGCCTCTTCGACGCCGCATTTCCTTTTCGGAGAGCTGATTCAGGTCTGTGCCCTGAAACAGCATCTTTCCCGATTGGTGCATATTGGGCTTATTCAGCCGCATCAGCGCTCTGCATGTGACTGATTTGCCGCTACCGCTCTCCCCAACAATCGCCATGCAGCTCCCCTGCCGCACCGTAAATGAACTGTCATGAATAATGGCCTGATCTGTACGCGTATCCCACACTTTGAGATGCTCAACCTCGACTATATTCATAGGCTGCCTTTCTCACCTCTCTTTCACGTGATTTATCCGGCTTGCCTGGAGAGGTCATTAATTTCGGGTCTAGTGCCACCTGAAGTGCATCTGATAAAAAGTTAAAAGCCGATACCACCACAACGATCGCAAGCCCCGGTGCAAGCATCAATTCAGGTCTGGAGAACATGACTTCTCTCGCCTCATTCAGCATCATGCCCCACTCTGCATGGGGAGCCTGAATGCCCAGACCAAGGAAGGATAGCCCCGACACTTGGAGCATCATGGAACACATTGCACCACTGGAGATTACGGCGATATCGGCAAAGGTTACCGGAATGATGTGACGTGTAATAATCGTCCAACTGGGTATGCCCGAAGCTTTGGCGAATTTCACATAATCCATGTCCGAGAATTGCATCACGGAAGTACGAATGACACGCGCAAACCAGGCCCATTTCATGCAGACAAACGCGATCAGAATATTTTCAAGGCCCGCCCCCAAAATACCAACCACCGCCAGCGTCATCACATATCCGGGAAAAGACAGCATAATGTCACAGATTCGCATCAACCACGCATCCACTTTACCTTTAAAATAGCCTGCGATAAATCCAGCTGCCGCACCAATCAGCACCGAGAAACCGAGTGCCGCAAGCACCCATAACACACTCGGACGAATGCCGTAGATCAGTCTGGATAACACACATCGGCCGAGGTGATCATTACCTAGGAGATAAGGCCAGGATGGTGAGGCATAGCGAAGCTTCATGTTGACTGCTCCAGGGTCATGGGGTGCAAAAAAAGGAGCACATACGCCTAATATCATCGTTACAACAATGATGGCAATAGAGGTTACAGCAAGCTTGTCACGGCTTAGATTTATGAATAGTCGCATCAGATTTCCTTTCTTAAACGAGGATTCAGCGCAGCATTGATCATATCCGAAAGCATGTTAAATAACACAAACGTTACCGCCAAAATGAGTACATACGCCTGAATGATCGGAAAATCACGGCTCAAAATTGACTTTACACTCAGCCGGCCAAGCCCTGGCCACGCAAATACATTCTCAATGACAACGGTGCTGCCCAGAACAATCGGAATCGCCATACAGAAGATCGACACCGCGACTTGCAAAGAGTTACGCAGGATGTGCTGCATGACCTTCCGCTCGTTCAGGCCGCTTGCACGGGCATACAGCACATAATCTTCATTCATATTACTCAGCATTGCACTGCGTACCGTCCGAAAATAAATGCCCGTATAACTGACCGTGATCACCAGCACAGGTAGAATATAGCTAAGATAAGAGTCCATGCCACTGGTCGGTAGCAGGTCTAGTTTCACCGAAAAGTACCAGATCAGGATGGCCGCAAGCCAATAAGACGGCATTGCTGTCAGAAAAAAGGTAACGCCTCTGACCGATTGATCCAGTATCTTCCCTTCTTTTAAAGCGCATAGTACGCCAAGTAATATGGATAACAGGATGATGAAGACGGATGATACCAGCGTAAGCTTTAACGTGTTCAGTAAAGCCGGCCCGATTAAAGACCACACCGACTCACCGGACACGTAAGAATATCCGAAGTCAAACTGTACAACGGCCGCCATCCAGTCCATATAACGAACGAGGAAAGGCTGGTTAAAACCCAGCGCTTCATTCGTTTGAGCGATCAGTTCATCGGTGATCTGCGGTACATCCTGAGCCTGTAGGACAACGATTGCCGGGTCGAGTGGGGAAAGATTGATCAGTAGAAAAGTAATCAATGAAATGACTATCAGCAAAGGGATGGTCAGCAGCAGTCGTTTTGCGATATAACTTCCCATAGCCCTCTCCCCTCTACTCGAATTTCATCTTTTCAAACGGCAATTCATACTGTGTCTGTTTGAAAGTAATGCCTTGCAAACGTTTCGGAGCAACAATGGTGACACGCCCGTTTGTAAGCGGGATGAACACCGCTTCATCATGTACCATTTTTAAAATATCAGCATACAGCGCTGTTCTGGTTTCCTCATCCGTCGAACTCATCACCTGATCGATTTTCTTATACAAATCTGCTGCTTCGGCAATGCCGCTCGTCGTATGTTTGTATGCAGAATCCGATGTAAACGCGGCGATGGTGCTCTGCGGGTCATAAGCCAGACCCCAGGTCTGGTTGAACAACAGATCATATTCCCCGGTCGCTCTCCGGTTCGCAATAGAAGAGGATTCTTCCCCTTTCAGCTCCAGATCTATCCCGATCTCCTTCATTGCGTATTGGATGAACTCCGCCTGCGTCTTCTGAGATGATGAGTTGCTGTCGTAATACAGCTTCATTGCTAACGGTTCGCCGCTCTTCGTACGGACTGTTTTCCCCTCTGCCAATGTCCAATCTGCCTGATCCAAAAGACGTTTGGCTGCTTCAGGATCATACGCTCGAACCTTCAAATCGACATTGGCGTAGTTCACATTAGATGAAAATAACGTGTCTGCCACAGTCTGTGTGCCATTAAAAATATCCTTGCTAATCGTATCCCGATCGATGCCCATCCATAACGCTTCCCGAACTGCTTTTTCGTGAACCGGGCTGCTCTGGTTGCTGCTGTTCGCCACAATCATCGCTGTGTTCATCGCCTCACTTCGCACCACCTGATATTCGCCAGATGCAGCGAGCTGATCCATCGCTTCTACATCAATGCTGTCCGCTCCGCGATCATCGGTGAATACCACGTTAATTTCGCCCTTTTGCAGTGCCAGAAATGTCGTTTCCCCGGCTGGAAGTACTTTGGCTGTGATTCTCTGGATCGCAGGTTCACCACCCCAATATTCCGGATTGGCTTCAAATGTGGCGTTCTCCTCAACCTTATGCCCCGTCAACTTATAAGGTCCAGTCCCATGGTAACCGTTAACTCCATCCCTGGTTCCACCATCGATAAAGTCCTTCGGTGAGATAAAAACATACGGTCTGGTCATGGACAACTCCACCAGAGCAGGATAATAGGCATCTGACAGAACCAATTCCACCGTGTACTCATCCTTTACTCTGACATCCTTAAGCTTGGTGGAAAGTTTGATCCAGGCATGTTTCTCCGCATTGACCTGAACCGCTTCTAGATTCTGCTTGACTGCCTCGGCGTTAAAAGGCTCGCCGTCATGGAACTTCACGCCTTTTCGCAGATGAAAGGTATAGGTTCGCCCATCCTTCGAGATGTCCCATGATTCTGCCAGCAATGGCTTGATTCCCTCAGATGTGTTCTCAACGAGTGATTCGTATACCATACCTTGTGCAGGCATCGAGCCCGTGTACAGATGTGGATTCATGTCATTGATATCTTTAGCGGATGCATAGACAATTTCATTGGTGACCCCGCTGACTTGTGGTTCCGCTTGGGTATTTTTCTTCGTGTCATTCTGAGCACAGCCCGAGACAATCGCAATGACAGCGACTAGTGTTACGATCCGTGATAAAGTATGTTTTTTTCTCACTACGGTTCCCCCTGATAAGTAAGTTAGATTCAAGCCGTTCCATGCATTACATCGTGCCACTTCGACTGCAGTCCCGTCTCTTAAGACATGAGACTAGATCCTAATACACGGTGAGTCCATTGCAGATCATGTCAATATCCTGTTGAAACGACTGAATCACAAACGCTGTGGACAGGCGCTGATCTGTGTATAAGCGTGTGACTTCCTGAAGTTTCGCTTCATATGTAGCAATGAAATGATCAATGGTTGGACAATCGACATTCACATATCTGGCGATGCCTTGAATGATTTTGATACGGTAATAATCTTCTTTCGGCATTCTCGGCACGTCGAGTTCTCCTTCGCGGTTCGTAAATATCCGGCGGAATGGTACGGCTGAGAAGTCAAAATAGCTGCCAGCTGCATCCGGCTGCGAGAATGGATCAATTAATAACGAGGCGTAACGTATGTACAATAAAAACTCTTGATGGATGGGCTGAAATTGAACGAATTGCTCGATATCCTGACGTGACAAACTTTCTAATCGAACCGGGTAATTGTCATCCGTCATGAACTGCAGCAGATTCATACCCTGAATATGGAGTCGGTCTGTAATCTGCTGGATCTCCTGCCACTGTGACCGCATACTACGGATCAGTCCTGGTGTAATGGGCCCTTCAGGATATAACTTGTAAACATATGTTTGAACCCCCAGTTCACCGAAAATCGCCTCTAACGAAAAATCATTCATAAACAATGGTGGATGTACATACAGCGAAATATTTCTTGTTTCGGCTTCCAGTGGAGAAGACATGATTGCCAGTGAAATATGCAGCCGCTCGAACAACTCACACAAACGTTGCACATAGCCTGAAGAGGGAACCGTTGAGCCAATATAGACCTTCTTTTTAACCCCTGTTGTGATGACCTTATTGGACGGCTGTTCGTGCATCCAGCGAGTATCGCCCAGATACGTGGAGAAGCTGATGATTTCAGGAGCTGCATTCCGCTCAAGCATATACTGCCTCACCAGAAGGCTGGAACCAAAGGTTGGAGAAACTAGAATGACGCATTTCAGTTGTTTGATGAACCGTTCATGGATTTGCTGTAATACATCGATATAAGCATCGGTAGTGACAGCTAATATAATCGTATCCCACTCCCCTTCAATCGTGCTGTAACCTTTAAACACTCGATCCACTTGACATTCCCCTGCCAAAGGCCGGTGCTTCTCATTTTGTATAGTTACCTGCATCTGCTGCTGGCTCTGTTCGAGTGATGCATAGAATGATGCTGACCGCACCGATTCTCTGCCCGCCAACCCAATATGACAGTTAAGATGCATTTTAAGGATGACCGCAAGCTGTATGGACACAGGCCCTGTACCGCATAACAGAACTCGTTCAACGCCGCTCATATAGACCTCCTTATGTGATTTGATGAACAACTCATCGACCAGACTTCACTTCACTTCACTTTAATTTAATTTAATTACAGAACCTTCTGGTATAACGCGATATCAAACACATCATCCGGACGCAGGATATTGTCTACCAACTTCCATTTGCGTCTATCTGTCTCTTTCATGGGATAGTTAAACAGTGATTTCAACTGATCGCCATACCGCATGGCTACAACCACTTGTTCATTGGTCAGTGCATGTAATTGATCGAGCAGGTCATACTTGTTAGCCACCGTTGAGCTGAAAATAATATGTGTCGCCTGTTTGGTATACGCCAGATCCTCCAGCAGCAACTGCTCTAAACGAATGTTCAAGCCTGCCCCAAGCGTCTCCACAACCTTTCGACCAAGCGTAATGGCCTCTGCGTCAATATCAATGCCAACCACCTCGGCTCCGGTTCGTTTGGCGATCAGTAGAGGAGTCATCGGAAATGAACCGGAACCCACCAGCAGCACTTTGGATTGAGATGTCACCTGAAAACGACCAAACTCCTTATCGATGCACTCTTCGATATTTTTAAAATAATCTGCAATCTGCACTTCTCCATCCTGCAGCTTCAACGCCCGGTATTTCTCCATAATTGCAACACACCGAGCGGATTGGTGTCTTAACTGGTGAATCAGTGGTTCAAGTTCCTCCAACTCTACCTGTTTCAACATATCCCAAGCGATCTTGTGATCAGGGGCAGTCACAAACCGCGAATACTCATTAATAACCGTTTCCAGTTCCTCGCTGTGCTTAAGCGTCTGATCATACCTGACTGCAAGCTTGCCAAATTGTTCGGCAAAGGCACGTAGTCTGGTCTCCAAATGGATTAACGTAATCATTGTCTCTCCTCCTACACCTGTAATGGTCAAGCCATCATACATCTCCATCTCAGGTCCTCTCAGACCTCTACGATGCTTCTGCTCTGTTCCAACGAGGTATCAATGAAAGCCGTGCCACAAGCAACAATTTCGACAGTACCCTCAATCGTAATGTCATTCACACCTTCTGCATTCCACTGAGCGGTCACCATAATCGCACCTCCAGGCTGCTTGATCGACTGGGTGACTTCGCTCTGTCTATGCCAGGCAAGATAAGCGCCTACCGAAGCCGTTCCCGATCCACATCCTCTCTCCCAGATCAGACTGTCCAGCTTGGGGACGTAAATGAGCGGGGTCATCTCTTTCGTAACGGGATCATATAACAAAATGCCGATCATTGTATCTCCCATGGTAATTCCTAGCAGCCGTGCGAGATGCTGTGCTCTTTGTTTCATCAGGTCATCCAGGTCCTGCACTTCAATTACGATGTGAATGAATTCGGCATATCGAACAATGACCATCTCTAGCTCCATCGCTTCAAACGTAATCATACGCCGTTCAATCTGCTGAGGAACAGGCATAGTCACCCGGCAATCATACCGATGCTCTTGCCTCTTCACATGACAGACGATCAGGTCATCTGTGCCCGAAACGTCCAGTTTGATCTTCATGGATCCCTGCTTCTCCAACCCTATTTCCGATGCCATATGAGCTGCCAGTGCCATACAGGCGTTGCCGCAAAATTCTCCTCCAGCCATCTCCAGACGAGCAGCAGCTTCCTGCCTTCGTGACCTCTTGATAAATCCGACTTGTTCAGCATAAACATGATCATAGGACATCAGACTGGAAGCAATACCACTGTAATGTTCAGCTGCATGGTCCGTCCTCACCAAGATGGTCATATTCTGCGTTGGATTACATTTGATAAAATCAATTTCTTGTTTCATCGCGGTGGCTGCTCCTGTTCTTTAAATTCGAATTGAAGTGCTCCGTTTGCTTATGCTTGAATTAATAGTAATAATTACGATTAATGGACGAGAAAAATATAGCACACCCCTTGGAGTGCGTCAACAAATATTTCCATTTAAACTTGTTAAACAAGTAAATAGCACTAACTTAAACAAGCAAAATAGAGCTGACGACTAGCGCCAGCTCTGAATCAATCTGTATTGAGAAGTTTGAGTTGAATCTGCGGCTTAGCACAATTCAGCATAATTCACCCTCTTGAATCAATTTCATAATACCTTCAGCAGCTTCAATCAAGGCTAAATATAGATCAAAACAATCCAATTTGTCTAAATCTAGTTACAAAACGATAATTTAATGAGTTATGAATTTGATTATCTTATCATTTTTATTAAAAAATATTTTATTATGTAAAATACATCCGATGAAATTTTCGATTTAAAAGCAGTGAGGTTCAGACTTATTCCAAAGCTTTTAACTTCTCCTCTATCCTCTTTGCTTCTTCTAATCTTGATGCAGGAGAACTCTTTCACTCTGGTATTTTTCATTCGTTAATTTCATGTATAATTCAGGTTCTGTAATAATAATGGCTAATTGATTGGCCTGTTGATCTAGATAGATATCTCCCAAGACTGTTCTCTTCTTGCCCTCATAAGATATTAGTGATGAACTATGCATGAAGGTGACGTATTCGAAGACCATATCATTAATCGATAAAGCCCCCTCAAAAGCATTGTTTTTATCCATACTCCCTTTCAAACTCACCTCTAATTCCCTATTCAGCTCGGAGTTTTCACTAAACATGTAAGATGGTAATTTAATATCTATTTTTCACGATGACTACACCCTGTGAGAATGAATAAAATAAATAAAGTAATACAAAGTATTCTCAGATTGTCGAGAAACCCTGTCCTCTTTCAAAGGTACAGGGTTTCTCTTGTTTCACGTACTATGAATTTAGGAGGAAACGAGGGGTTACCCCTGCTTTTCCAGGCGATCCAGGTGGATCGCCATCTTCTTCATGTTT
>JAFWEX010000088.1 GCA_017512705.1 Paenibacillus sp. | reverse complement strand
GTTTGTGGTATAATAATCTAAATCACTTGGAGGTGTAACGATGGCTGCGAATTACGCAAAGCTATGGAAGCTGCTGATTGATAAGAACATCAATAAGACCACGTTGAGAGAAATATCCGGCATCAGCACAGGAACCTTGGCAAAACTCGGAAAGAACGATTACGTTTCCACAGAGGTCCTCGAAAAGATATGTAGAGCGCTTCAGTGCGATATTGGAGATGTAATTGAATTCGTAGAGAATGAGGAGCATTAACATGGAAACAAAAAATAGTGTTTATAGTCCCAAGGTCGTTTCCATCTTTTCGGGCTGTGGCGGTCTGGACCTTGGCTTTCATCAAGAAGGCTATACTACTGTATGGGCCAACGATTTTGCTGAATGGGCTGTCGCATCATTCAAGCGTAATTTTGGTGATGTCATACACATGAAAGATATTACTAAAATAGACCCTTACACGGATGAAAGCATCCCTGATTGCGATTTAGTGCTTGGAGGTTTTCCGTGTCAAGACTTCTCAATCATTTGGAAGCAACCTGGTCTAAACGGAAAACGTGGTGGATTATTCAGACACTTTGCTGAATTTGTCGACGCAAAGAAGCCAAAGGCATTTGTCGCGGAGAATGTTAAAGGCTTACTGACAGCGAACAGCGGTAAAGCTATTGATACGATAGTTCGTGACTTTGAAAGCATCGCTCCTGGGTATGTCGTAAAACCACATCTTTACAATTTCGCGGAGTATGGTGTTCCTCAATTCCGGGAACGTGTACTCTTTATCGGTGTGAGGATTGACACGGGTTTTAGATTTGTTCATCCTAAGCCGACACATGGCCCTAATGCCGGCAAACCATATTTTACCGCGGGTGAAGCGTTGGAAGGTGTCGAGAAAGTCCCATATAACAACGAACGGATAAACATTAAAGAGAAAACACGCCAAATGCTTGATCTGATTCCTGAAGGCGGTAATTTCACGGATATCCCTAAAGATAGTCCTCTGTATGTTAAGGGAATGATTAGCCATGTCTATCGTCGTCTGAAATTGGATGAACCTGCAAAGACCATTATTGCCGCCGGTGGTGGTGGCACATGGGGTTACCACTATCCTGAACCGCGTCCGCTCACCAATAGAGAACGTGCGAGACTCCAGTCTTTCCCTGACGACTTTATTTTTGAAGGCAGTGTAACAGAGGTTCGCCGTCAAATCGGCAATGCTGTTCCGCCGGAAGGCGTTCGTCTGGTCGCTCGTCGGCTCTTGCCGTTATTCACTGGGGAGTATGAAACCGTCGATTTGATGCCTGAGTACGAACTTATGAAGAGCATGACGGTTAAGGAACGACTGGATTACGTTACTGCAGAAATGGATTAAGGAGGACGCAGATATGGAATTTTTGCATTCAAATTTCCCTCCCGTTAGATCTGGAAGCAGAACTTTTGCAGATGTCTTTTACGATTTGTTACCCGGAACAGAGTCTCTTGATATTGCGGTTGGATACATAACTTCTGATTCCCTAATTGAATTGGAGCGGTTGACCGAGCTGAACAACTTAAGAAAAGTGAATCTTACCATTGGAATGCACTACCTTGATCGGTTCACCCACACCCAATACAATGCAGCTCTCCGGCTCAATCGTTATTTAACAGAAAGCGGTCGGGGGCAAGTTCGCCTAGTGACACCCTTTAGATATCATGGGAAACTGTATTCGTATAGTGACGGCGAAGGTGCAATGGCCGGAATTATCGGATCAAATAATCTTGGCAGTATCGTTGAAGGAGGCAGCCGTGTATATGAGTCTGCCGTCCTGTTTCGAGACAGAACATCAGCCAGGGAAATGAAATCTTTCATTGATCTTCTTGTGCAAGAAGCTACTGATAATATTGCTGACCTTGATATCCAGCAGTTCAATACTACAAATACTCTACTTGAGGAACATGAAAACGTCCAGCGTGTTCCTGCGCAAAGGCTGGCGGAGTGCATGGCGTCACTAACGCAGATCAGCTTTGAGATTCCAATTAAAGGCGCTGAAGTGTCACCACAGAGCAATCTGAATGTTTTTTTTGGCAAAGGTCGTGAAGGGCATAATGGCCTTGTTAAACCGAGACATTGGTATGAAGTTGAGCTTATTGTCCCCAAGCCAGTTGCAACACAAGCTGGCTATCCAAGAAGTCGCACTCCTGAGGCAGAATTCCAGGTCATAACCGATGACGGATGGACTTTCCGCTGTAAGATTAGCGGAGATTATAACAAGAATTTCCGTTCTGAAGGTGACCTGAAAATCCTTGGTAAATGGTTAAAAGGACGACTGGAAAATGCTGGAGCCTTGGCTG
>JAFWEX010000087.1 GCA_017512705.1 Paenibacillus sp. | reverse complement strand
TCCTGATCAGAGAAAGTGTTAGTCGCCTTTCATGAAGCAGCATCTTGAATATCGAATAGCTCAGAAGCTTTCATTAATATTACAGCCGCTTCTTCTCGGGTAATGGAATTCTTCGGCTTAAATAGATTGCCATATCCTTGCACGATTCCAAGCCTGGTTGCTTCTGCAATAGCTGATCCAAAATACGCATCTGCCGGGACATCTGTATATGCTGATGATTGCGTATCTGAGGATACTCCAACCGCTCGCATAATCAATGTGATAAAATCACCACGATTTACTTTTAGAGCAGGTCCATAATTTTGATTGTCCATCCCCTGAATCAGATGTTTCGCAGTTAACATGCCAACATATGATGCTGCCCAGGATGTTTTCATATCAGCGAACATTTTGCGGTACTCCATAATGGTGTATACACCTGGTTGTTCCGCTTCGAAAGTTACGCTATTGTCCTCAAATGTACCACCATTGTACTGAACGTTCTGTCCATTCTCTAAAACTCGATATACTCCCGCATATTCGGATTGGAACTTCTTCCACTGGTCTGCGGTTAACATTAGTTTAACAAGAACGGCATGATCGAAGGTTGGAATGTCACTTTCACGATCACCTTCGAGAATGAACATACGCAGTGACTGCATAATACCGGTTTGTACGTACGACTCACGGGTCGACAGAGGATCTAAGTTCGCTTTAACGTTGTCTGTATCCTTCAAACCGTTTAGGCGAATGATCAGCTGTTGTCCATCTTCCAAGCGTTGTGGTATAGCTTTTGGAGAAATTGTAACCTGCATCTCAGGTGTAATAATTAGGATGGACTTTCCACTGGCTTTTGCCTTCTTCACTGCTTTTGCAGGGAGATAAAGATCGAAGGAAGTTCCATGATTCGTGTCATTTACATCAAGGCTAATTGTAACGTTCGCATCAGCAGCTGCATCAGCAGCTTGCTCAAGCAATGAAGATTCAACACGGTAGGTTCCATCCTCGCCTCGGATTAGTGTGAGCTTGCCTTGATCTGGATGAGGCGGTGTTGGATTATTGCTTCCGGACGTACCATTGCTTGGTGTTCCAGTTGACGTTCCCGGATTCGAAGCGTTGTTGTTTCCTCCCCCATGACCTGGTGCTGGTTCTTCTGGTGAACGAGTTCCCGTATAGAAACTCCATATATCAGATAATACTGAACCGCTGTTCTCGTCCTCCACTTTGACATACCACTGTTGCTGGCTGTTGCTTGGAAGGCCTCTCCAAGAGACAGTCGCCTGAGCTCCGCTTGCAACATCATTTTTGGAGCCTATTTTCTCATCGCTATAGACCTTGACACCGATATAGTCTGTTGCAACGCGTTTCGTTGCCGGCGCCAAGCCAAGATCCAGACTGAACTCATCTTTTCCTTTATCAATGGCTGGATCATAATAGTTATAGTCATCCAGATAAGGAGAATATGTTTTGATGTGAAGTTTGTTGTTTTTCATATCAAACTGCATCAGCCGCATATAGCCTAATCCGCCCTCAGGAGCACCTTGGTAATCTGCCAGCATTTGATACACATTACGATCAGGAATGCCATCACCATCATCATCAATCGGGTCCACTTTTAATTCAGAATCGTGGTAATGTCCCGAAAGGGCAGCTATTACATTTTTATTGGGTTTAACCACTTTCTCGAAAATTTGATCTGCGATCGGCGAACGATTATTGGAGACTAGCAAATATTCGTGCAGACAGAGAATTGCCTTCCGTTCCGGATATCTGGAGACAACCTCGTTCATCCAATCAATCTCTTTCTCTCCAAGCCCCCAACCCATGTATACGATGATAAAATCATTCCCGCCAGCAGAAACGAGATCATAATGTCCGCGATTGTTCTCGTATGAATCACCATATACCGATTCGTTTGCAAAACGATGAGTGCCGAAATATTCCTGGAACTTGCTGTAATCATTATCCTGATGTCCAACATCATGATTACCAGCAAGAACACCATACGGAATGGAAGCATCTTCAAGCACTTTCATGTTTTTATCAGCTTCGATCCATTGATACTCCTGATCAGCTTCATCCACCACATCACCTGTATGAATGACGTATTTAATGTTCATTTTTTCTTTTTGTTCGGTGATCCACTTCACCATTTTCTGATAGATGTGTGGATAACTTTCAGAGTAATACTGTGTGTCTGACATCCAGATAAAGGAGAAATCATAATCATCTTGCGACTCAGGTAGCGATGAACTGCTTGCCATATTTACCTGCTCTGCAAGTTCATCTTGTACCATAACCTGAATTGTACCATCATGAGCATAATCTCCTGCCTGAACAACGCTGTTTAATCCGAAATCCTCTTCACCCGCGATCACCTGATCCAACTGTTTCCACTTGCTTTCTTTCTCACTCCAGGCGTACAAGCTGACTTTACGTCCTTCAAGAGATTTACCTTGCCATTCAATCTCCACACGATCTGTGTTACGGATGGATGGGTCAAGTTTGACTTCGAAGCGTTGATATGGAAATTGCTCGATGGAGTCATTCACCAGATAATCCCCATCCACCGCCGAAATTTTCTTATAATCTTCCGCTTCCATTGCCTTTTCTCCCGCAGGGATCTTCTGTTTAGGAGGTTCCGTTTCGGCAGTGTTCAGGTAACCTGCGAACCTGTCAGTCTGATGACTGTCATAGAGGTATCCCTTGTAAAACGTGACATTCATTGAATCAGCTTCGGGGTCCTGTACTCTAACGGTTAGATTCGCATTTGTCCCGACATTGGTCTGATTCTGATTCGGACTGATGAGTTCAGGTTTAAGCGGGTTTTCATCCGGTACATTAAACTGAACCGTTTTCTCTGATGTGTTCTGCGCCCGGTCTGTTGCCTGAATCTGTAAACTATGTTTGCCGGCAGACATTTTTCCAGAGGAAGTGTGTAACGGTAGATCAATAGTCTTCCCATCCAGCTTCACTGTGACCTGATCAACACCAGCGATCTCATCTTCTATTCGAGCATCGATGACGAATTGTCCGCGATAGGTTTTATTTTCCTCCAAGGTTGGTTTAATTACTGGTGCCGTATTATCGACTAACACCTCGGCAGTAACCTCTTCCCCGCCGTCTGATACCGTGACTTGATGTGTTCCGTCAGGCACAGATGTTGTGTCCCACGCATAAGCTGTTGCTTTCATCTGGTCAGCTTTCAGGTCAAAATGAAAACCGATGGATTCGTTCTTTCCTACGGAATCTCCCATTTTAATCTGTTTTTCTTTTTCGGCATACGCGGGATCCCAGATCTCCGTCCCGTCAGCCAGAAGAAGTCTAACATTTTTGACTTCGAAATCATCTTTGTTTTCTTCCGGACGCTTATCAAATGGCGAAGTTTTGGAGCCTGCCCGGATGTAGATTACATTGTCACCTTGTACTAGCTTCTCGGATGCAATGGGAAATGATAACGTAGTGTACGTTGGAATAGGATTCATGAAGGTATAGAGGATGGTCTTG
>JAFWEX010000086.1 GCA_017512705.1 Paenibacillus sp. | reverse complement strand
GCAGATGCAGAAACATGTGAAATCGTAGTAGGATATAAAGCAAAAAGACGATCGGTCGGATGACAACGCCAATGATCGTCTTTTTTTGTGCGGTGCCGAAGGAAGGGGATAGGAATGAAAGCTGGGGTTGTCGAGTAAGGTTTTGCAGCATCCGAGCAAAAAGAGGACATTTTTCGCCTACAGGACATATATTAATATAGAAGCATGAAGATCGGGCAGATGAGCGTTAACGGGGGGCGGAAGGATGAGAACGAGCACAGGTGATTCCATATCACGCGGTATGAAAATTTCTGATTTTCAAACGAAGGATGTCATCAATATTACAGATGGTAAACGCCTTGGCCAGATCAGTGATCTGGAGCTAGACCTTAAGCAGGGGCGGATCGAAGCGATCATTGTGCCGGGTTATAGCCGTTTTATGGTGTTATTTGGCGGGGGAACAGATCTGATCATTCCTTGGAGAAATATTGTGAAGATTGGTTCAGATGTTATTCTGGTTAAAATGGATGAAGTTAAGGAACATGGATACGACGAGCGTGAACGGGAAGCGCGATTGTATGATGAGCAGCAGCAGAGCCGCAGTGAACGCACGGAACGATTGGAACGAATGAATCGTAATCAACGAAGAACGATATAAATGAGACAGAATGCGTCTGCATTTGGTACACTGGAAGATGTGAGGTGAGGGAATGGAACCATTTGTATTGGACAAAAATAGAAGTAAGGAACTAGTGGGGCAAATGGATTGTAATCATCATGACCCGTTACTTTTATATATTGAACCATGGAAACGTTCATTTGAAGGCATGAAGGCAGGGTTCACAACGAGACACGGCGGTGTGGGTCAAGAACCCTATGCTACGCTTAATTGTGCATATCATGTTGGGGATGATCCCGAAGCTGTATTGAGTAATCGCCGACTTGTTACCGGGAAGATTTCATTTCCACTGGAAGCATGGACTTGTGGAGAACAGGTGCATGGTAAACATGTGGCTGTGATTACAGCACAAGATCGGGGCAGAGGATTGATGGATCGGCAATCAGCATTACAGGGAACGGATGGGTTAGTGACCAACGTACCTGGTGTGCTGTTAACATCATTTTACGCCGACTGTGTTCCTTTGTATTTTTATGATCCAGTGAAGCAGGCGGTTGGTCTTGCACATGCCGGATGGAAAGGCACCGTTGCAGGTATTGCCGTCTCTATAGTGGAGACGATGGAACGAGAGTATGGAAGCCGGAGAGAAGATATCCGTGCAGCCATTGGTCCGTCCATTGGGGATTGCTGCTATGAGGTGGATGAGGCTGTTATGCAGCATGTACGGGTTTGGCTCGATGAACGTGAGGGTAATGATGAATACGAGTATACTGTTTCCAGCAACAATATATATACCCCTGCTGCAAATGGTAAATCGATGTTAAACTTGAAAGAATGTAATCGACACATTATGATGAAAGCAGGAATATTGCCGGATCATATCGAATGTACAACATGGTGTACAAGTTGTCATCCCGAACTTTTTTTCTCCTATCGTAAGGAGAATGGAGTAACCGGAAGGATGGCAAGCTGGATTGGGCTGGAAGAGAGGTGACCTCTTTGTCATTGGAGGAGCGTGTACAACAAGTTAATCAGAAGATTGAAGACGCGTGTAAGCGCAGTAATCGTCGTTTTGAGGATGTGAATGTGATTGCGGTCACGAAATATGTTTCATTGCAAACGACGGGGGCTGTATTGGATCACGGTCTTGAGCATATTGGAGAAAACCGCTGGCAAGATGCACAAGCGAAATGGGAAGCATTTGGACAGAAAGGCATCTGGCATTTTATCGGCCATTTGCAGACAAACAAGGTGAAAGATGTCATTGGCAAGTTCGCATACATACATTCACTGGATCGTCTGTCACTGGCCAAAGAATTGAACAAAAAGGCTGCTTCACTTGGAATTAAGGTGAATACGTTTATGCAAGTGAATATTTCTGGTGAAGAGAGCAAATATGGTTTGCAGCCTGAACAGGCGAGTTCTTTTCTGAAAGATATTCAATCGTTTGAAAACCTTAAGGTCATTGGTCTAATGACGATGGCACCTTATGAAGAAGATCCTGAGATGACGCGTCCTGTATTTCGGGGGTTGCGTGAGCTTAGAGATGAGTTGAATGGACAAGCACTAACTACAGAACCGATAACTGAACTGTCCATGGGCATGTCCAATGATTTCGAAGTGGCCATTGAAGAAGGGGCAACTTGGGTTCGTCTTGGATCAATTCTCGTAGGAAAAGAGGAGAGCACACGATGGGTGTAATGAATAAATTTATGAATTTTCTGGGTCTTCAGGAAGAGGAAGAGGTTGTGGAGCGGGAACGACTTGCTGCACAGGAAGAACAAGAGCCTGAACAGCAAGAAAATGAAACGTCGCCATTCGATAAACGTAAAAACCAAAGGGGTAATAATGTGGTTAGCATTCATTCCCAGAAAAATGTGAAAGTTGTCCTTTATGAGCCTCGTTCCTATGATGAAGCACAGGAGATTGCTGATCATCTGCGTTCACATCGCACCGTCGTGGTGAATCTTCAGCGGATCCGACAGGATCAGGCTTTACGTGTGATTGATTTTCTAAGCGGTACGGTGTATGCATTAGGTGGCGGTATATCTAAAATCGGCGGCAACATTTTTCTCTGTACGCCAGATACGGTTGAAATTCAGGGAACGATTACGGAAATACTGGCTGACAGCGAGCAAGATTATAACAGAATGAGGTGAGCCGCTTTTGTATCAGATGATTGAAGGCATATTGTTAACGGTATACCAGATTTATTTTTACATGGTCATTGTCTACATATTGATGTCATGGCTTCCCAACGCACGGGAAAGCTTCATCGGTGAATTGTTAGGCAAATTTGTGGAACCCTATTTAAGTCCATTCCGCCGATTTATCCCGCCTTTATTCGGTGTACTGGATATTTCCCCGATTATTGCGCTATTAGTCCTTCGACTCGCGCTTGTAGGGTTACTCTCTATCGTTCAGTATTTTTTACTATAGGTTAGGGTGACATAGATGAGCGGTGATATTTACGAACATTTTAGCCATGATGAGCGGGACTTTGTAGATAAAGCTTCCGATTGGGTGGAACGGGCGAGCAAGTATCATGATACCAAGCTCACCGATTTTCTTGATCCAAGACAGGTGTTTATTCTGCAATCCCTGGTCAATCGCAGCCAAGACGTCCAGCTTCGTCTGGATGGTGGATACGAGGCTGCTGAACGCAAGCGTGCATTGATTGCACCCGATTATCGTTATCTCGACGAAGAGGACATGGGGATGCAGGTGCTCAGTATTACGTCTGACGATCAGAAAATCTCGGAACTCGAGCATGGGGACTATATGGGTTCCCTGCTTGGACTCGGGATGAAAAGAGGTAAGATCGGAGATATTCAAGTGCTGGAAGATGGTTGCCACACGGTAGTGGCAGCGGAAACCGGCGCTTTTTTATCGCTTCAATTGAATCAGGTTCATCGTCTGCATGTGTTCACAGAGCTGTTACCACTGGACCAGATGAAATGGACGGAAACCAAACTGGATACGGTTGATATCACTGTTGCTTCAATGCGGTTGGATGGGATCTGTGCGGATGTGTATCGACTTAGCCGAAGTAAGGTACTGAATCCGATTAAGGCAGGGCGTTGCAAAGTGAACTGGAAAGTGGTGGAAGATCCTTCGAAGCCACTGAAAGCGGGCGATGTAGTATCTATCCAGGGTTTTGGCCGTTTTAAAGTGTTGGAACAAGATGGAATGACCAAAAAAGGTCGCTGCCGCGTGAAAATAGGGAAATTTGCTTGAGGTTGATGCAGGATAATCCGAATTCTTGTCGAATGTTAAACGTAAAGGGTAAAAAAATACTCGGTCCTTCCGATATACATTAAAGTACAAGATGTGAGATGGATCTCTGACAATGCGAAGGCAGGTCCATTCCGTACAAGTTGCTCCACTTGGCAGCTGATTACGGCCCTTTGGGTGGAACCCAAATGCTGCAAACCTTCTCTAAGAGCGAGAAGGAATTTTTACAGGAGGTGGACAGCATGCCATTAACGCCGCTGGACATACATAACAAGGAATTCTCCCGACGTTTGCGCGGGTATGACGAGGATGAAGTCAATGAATTTCTGGATCAAGTCATCAAAGATTATGAAGGCGTCATTCGCGAGAATAAAGAGCTGAGTAATCAGTTGCTGTCCGTTCAGGAGAAGCTGGATCATTTTGCTACCATTGAGGAAACTCTGAGCAAAACGATCATCATTGCACAGGAAGCTGCTGACGATGTCAAAAATAACGCGAAGAAAGAAGCTCAGTTAATCGTGAAGGAAGCAGAGAAAAATACTGACCGAATCGTTAACGAAGCCCTTGGTAAATCACGTAAGATTGCCCTAGAGGTGGAAGAGCTTAAGAAGCAAGCTTCCATCTATCGTGCGCGTTTCCGTACGCTTGTTGAAGCTCAGCTGGAACTGTTGACACAGGATGGTTGGGAAGCACTGGAGAGCCGTGAACAGGAAGTACGTGACCGTGAGCGGGAGATGAAAGAAATTTATTAGTCTGTCGCCCGGTTGACTTTTGCGGGCAAAGAAGCTATAACTATATTCATATTAAATAGTGATTCCATGACGGGCTCAGTACGTTATGATCTCATCCCTCAGAGAGTTGGTGTCTGGTGAAAACCAACGGATGAGATATAGCCGAATATCTTCCCGGAGAAGTGATGCTGAAGCGGTGGACGTATCGCCGTGTGTAAGCTGAACCGTAAGCCGTACGTTATAACGGTACCTCGTATTAGTTTAGCGGGGGCTTAAGCGCTGTTGATGACAGAGCATACTCAGGGTACCTGAATGTGGTTTGTGATGAACAGAATTAGGGTGGTAACGCGAGCAGAACCTCGTCCCTTTCCAGGGAGGAGGTTTTTTTGTGTTCCAAAACGGTGATTGGTTAGGCGTGTTGTGGACGTCCTACAAGGGTATCATTAAATATAAGGAAGGAAGTTGAGCAGCATGCAACGAGTTGATGTCAAAGAGAAAGCACGTGCAAGAGAATTGCGTGTACTAAATAAATGGAAAACGGAGAATACCTTTAAACGCTCGATCGAGAACCGGGAAGGTAAGCCTAATTTCGTATTTTATGAAGGCCCGCCTACAGCGAACGGTAAACCGCATATCGGTCACGTTCTTGGGCGAGTAATCAAAGACTTTGTAGGACGTTACAATACGATGAAGGGATATCGTGTTGTGCGTAAAGCCGGCTGGGATACACATGGTTTGCCCGTAGAGCTTGGAGTACAGAAAAAATTAGGCATCTCGCACAAATGGGAAATTGAAGATTATGGTGTTGAAAAATTTATCAACGAATGCAAAGCGAGCGTATTCGAATATGAACAACAGTGGCGAGACCTGACTGAAGGTATCGGGTACTGGACGGATATGGATAACCCGTACATCACACTTGACAACAACTACATTGAGAGTGTGTGGAACATCCTTGCAACGATCCATGAGAAAGGACTGCTGTATCGCGGTCACCGCGTAAGCCCTTATTGTCCTTCTTGTCAGACCACACTAAGCTCGCATGAAGTAGCACAAGGGTACAAAGATGTTAAAGATCTGAGTGCAACAGCCAAATTCAAGCTGGATGACAGCGGTGAATTCATTCTGGCGTGGACGACAACGCCTTGGACACTCCCTTCTCACGTGGCTCTGGCTGTCAATCCAGAAATGGATTACTCCCGTGTACGTCAGAATGATGAAGTGTATATCATGGCAACCAATCTTGTAGAAAAAGTGATGAAGGACAGTAAAGGTGAATATGAGATCATTGGGGCACTAAAAGGTGCAGATCTGGTCGGTAAAACATACAGCCCGCCATTTAACTATGTTAAGGCAGAGAAAACAAACATGGTCTTGGGTGCAGGATTTGTTACGGATGCAAGTGGTACGGGGATCGTACACATGGCGCCAGCACATGGTGAAGACGACTATCGTGTATGCCGTGAGAATGGCATCAGTTTTGTGAACATGGTCGATCTGGAAGGTAAGTTTGTAGAACAAGTGACGGATTTTGCGGGTCGTTTCGTGAAGGATTGCGATATCGATATCGTGAGATATCTGTCTGAGAATGGACGCTTGTTCAGCAAAGAGAAGTATGAGCACAGCTATCCGTTCTGCTGGCGCTGCGACACACCACTGTTGTACTATGCGATGGACAGCTGGTTTATCCAGACAACCGCGATCAAGGATCAGTTGATTGCCAACAATAGCGAAGTAGAATGGTATCCGGGTCATGTGCGTGAAGGTCGCTTCGGAAAATTCCTGGAAGACCTCGTGGACTGGAATATCAGTCGTGACCGTTACTGGGGAACGCCGCTGAACATCTGGGTATGTGAGGAGACTGGCGAACAGTTTGCTCCGCACAGCATCGCTGAACTACGTGCACGCGCTGTAGGCGATGTGCCTGAAAATCTCGAATTGCATAAGCCATATGTAGATGAAGTGAAAGTGCTCAGTTCTTGTGGCAAATATGAAATGAAGCGCACGCCTGAAGTAATCGATGTTTGGTTCGATAGCGGCTCCATGCCGTTTGCACAGCAACATTATCCTTTTGAAAATAAAGAAGTATTTGAGCAGCAATATCCGGCGGATATGATCTGTGAAGGAATTGACCAGACGCGCGGCTGGTTCTACAGCCTGCTCGCTGTGTCTACCCTTTTGACAGGCAAAGCGCCTTATAAAGCGGTTATGGCAACTGGACACGTACTGGACGAAAACGGACAGAAGATGTCCAAATCCAAAGGCAATGTTATCGACCCTTGGGAAGTAATTGAGGAGTACGGTACGGATGCATTCCGCTGGGCGCTGTTGTCTGATAGTGCACCGTGGAACAGCAAACGTTTCTCCAAAGGTATCGTAGCTGAAGCGAAATCCAAAATGGTGGATACGTTGGTGAATACTCATGCATTCCTGACGCTGTATGCGACTATCGATGGATTCGATCCACAAGAGCATCCATTCCAAGTGTCTGCACACAAGCTGGATCGTTGGATTTTATCCAGACTGAACAGCCTGATCCTTGTGGTAGAAAAAGCGTTGTCAGTGAACGACTACCTCAATTCTTCCAAGGCAATTGAAGCTTTTGTAGATGAGCTCAGTAACTGGTATATTCGCCGTTCCCGTGACCGCTTCTGGGGAAGTGGACTGACAGAGGATAAACTGGATGCGTATCGTACTCTTACAGAAGTGCTGGTGACTACAGCGAAGCTGGTTGCGCCGTTCACACCAATGCTGGCTGAAGATATCTATCTCAACCTGACTACTGGTGAGAGCGTGCATATGGATGACTATCCTGTAGCCAATGAAGCCTTGATTGATGCGGCTCTGGAGCAAGATATGGAAACCGCTCGTCGTGTCGTTGAGCTTGCACGTAACGTTCGTAACGAGACCGGGATCAAAACACGTCAGCCGCTGTCCGAGTTGATCGTTTCTCTTGATAAAGGCTTTGATCTGGCAAGTTATGAAGAGATCATCAAGGAAGAGATCAACGTTAAAGGAATCCGTACAGAGCATAACGATGCGGAATTCGTTGATTTTACACTTAAGCTGAATCTCAAAGTTGCAGGTAAAAAATACGGTAAAAACGTAGGTTTCCTGCAAAACCTGTTTAAAGGCATGACGGCTGATGAGACACGGAAAGTGGTATCGGAAGGTGTATTCAACGTCGTTTCTCCGGAGGGAGAGGAGCTGCAGGTGACGGAAGAGGAGTTGTTGGTTGAGAAGCAGGCTAAATCGGGGTTTGCTTCGGCGTCCGGTTATGGACTGACCGTTGCACTGAATACAGAGATCACAACGGCACTGGAGCAAGAAGGCTGGGTGCGTGAGGTTGTTCGAGCGGTTCAGGATACACGGAAACGTCTGGATCTGCCAATTGAAAAAAGAGTGCGTCTGATGCTGGATGTAGATGCAGATCTTCAAGAGGCGATACAAGCATTTGACGATGTGCTTCGTGAAAATGTACTGGTGACCGACGTTTCATTTGGTACAACCGATGCAATGGAGCGCGTGGAAGCCGGTGGCAAAACAATCGGAATTCACATTGAAGCCTAGCATTTAGAGCATTTCCTGTCATAGGTAACGTAAATCTATAAGAATCATCAATAAATGAGCCGCAGCTAAGGAAGCAATTCCCGAAGCTGGGCTCGTTTGTTTTTTTGCAGAAAAGGCAATGCTTAAATTGTGCAGTTCCTTTGGATTGCTTTTATTCAATTAGATTTATCTATACTCATGCAAGGAATGGAGCGAACCATGAGCAAACAAGAACAGTTGGCGGAATCCATTAAATCAGCATCACCGGGAACCGCAGACACATCGCATGATAAAATTGAAGAGTTACATACATTAACGAGCCGAATTGCTAATGAACTGGAGCGTTCACGAATTGCGCAATATACCGAACTGCTGAATCGACCATGGAAGCTTATCGGGTTAAATCTGTTGTCCGGCACGGCCAGAGGTGTAGGCATTGCGATCGGGTTTACTGTTTTCGCTGCAACCATTATCTATGTGTTACAACTTCTTGGCGCTCTAAACCTGCCGATCGTTGGAGATTATATCGCTGATATTGTACGAATCGTTCAGCGGCAGCTTGATATGACCACCTATTGATTCCATAAAATTGGAAGCAGAGTCACAGATCATCATTCATGGATTCGGGTTCAAGCAGGCCTTCGCCTTCGCCATTTTCTAGATACTTACGATACTGGCGATTACGGACAATGGATACATCATGACCATAAATATCCGTTGCGACAAAGCTCTCGTAAGCTTCAACAAAGCCGTCCATCTCTTCAGTAGCTTCAATAGCCATAACATCGTAGCTATCGATATCACCGTTTTCTGCCATTGCAGGGGAGTTGGAGTTGCCCCAGCTCTCTACGATCTGCCAGGCATCTTCGCCGTCAAAGCCATTCTGATCTTCCCGCTCGTCCAGACTGGTACGTCCAAACGATGGAGCCAGGAATTCCTCTTCTACAGGCCGATTCTCCGAAACGACTGTCTCCGGTTGATGTTTTTTACAATATTTTGTGTAGGGGACGGCTTCCATTCGCTCATATGGGATAGGTTGTTGGCAGACTGCACATATACCGTAATGGCCTTCCTCCATCGCGTGCAGGGCTGAATCAATACGTTCGAGTTGGAATTCATCATGCTCTAGAAGGGAAATATCTTTTCCTCGTTCGTATACCTCTGTGGCAAGATCGCCGGGATGATTATCAATAGGTGACAGTTCACCGGTCTGGAGTTTTAAAGAATCTCCCAGCCCATAGTGTTCGTTGTCTGAAAGCCGATGTTCGATATCATGTTTGTCGGACATAAGCTGGGAACGTAGAGAACGCAATTGCTCAGATGTAAAATGTGACATGGTTTTCCCCTTTCTGTTCCATCTGGAATCCGGTTGTAGTCTCCATACTAGGATGTACCTTTTTGGACGGGATTACATAAGGCAAATGTTAGTTATCACTTTTTCCAAGCTGTATATGACTCAGCTTCTATTCCACGTCATGGACGATCTTTGAATAGCTGTGCTACAATAAAATAAGTCTGGCGAAAGTTTGGTATCGCTGGAAAAGACAAGAACGGAGTGACAACAAACGTGGTGTATTATATCCTTGCTTTTATCGTATTTTTAGTGGATCAGGGAACGAAGTACCTGATTGCTACCCGGATGGAGCTTAGAGAAGAGATTCCGGTCATTGGCAATTTTTTTGTCATTACCTCCCATCGTAATTCAGGTGCTGCATTTGGTATATTACAGGACCAGCGTTGGTTCTTTATTGTGGTGACGATCATTGTAGTTGTTGCCTTGATTTGGTATTTGCAAAAGGTGAAAGATACTCCACATAAATTGCTTCCCGTAGCTCTTAGTCTGGTACTTGGGGGAGCGATTGGTAACTTTCTTGATCGTGCATTAACGGGGGAAGTTGTGGACTTTGTGCAGCTTAATTTTGGAAGCTATACGTTTCCAATCTTCAACATTGCCGATTCGGCTATATGCGTCGGTGTAGCACTAATAATTGTGGAAACATTGCTTGAAGGACGTCGTGAAAAAGCGGCTGCGAAGACTGAAGGGAATGAGCAAACTGAGTAATTTACACGAAGAAGAGTTGAACAACGAAGAACAACATAATGATGAACAACGTATGGAATGGATCGTTGCCGCTGAACATAAGAAAGAACGTCTAGATAAATACATTACTGAGGCTGTAGATAACGTCTCTCGCTCTCAAGTCCAGCTATGGATTGCAGACGGAGCAGTCACGGTGAATGGAGCTGTAGCCAAGGCTAACACGAAGCTGTCCGAGGGGGACCAGATTGTATTACAGGTTCCTGAGCCGGAGGCCGTGGAGATTGTTGCAGAAGATATCCCGCTTGAAGTGGTTTACGAAGATAGTGATCTGATCGTCATTAATAAACAGCGCGGACTAGTCGTCCACCCAGCACCGGGACATACTTCCGGTACACTGGTGAATGCTTTGATGTATCATTGCAAGGATCTATCCGGTATTAACGGAGAATTGCGTCCTGGGATCGTACATCGGATTGACAAGGATACGTCTGGCTTGATCATGGCTGCCAAAAATGATCGTGCACATGCTTCGCTTGCTGCACAGTTGAAAGAACACAGTGTAAACAGACGTTATATTGCGCTGGTTCATGGTCATTTAAGCCACGATCAAGGCACCATTGATGCCCCGATTGGACGGGATACGCACGACCGTAAAATGTATACCGTCACAGAGCGTAACAGCAAACATGCAGTGACGCATTTTACTGTGACTGAACGTATCAACGACTACACCTTGCTTGAGTTAAAGTTGGAAACAGGACGTACTCACCAGATTCGCGTGCATATGAAATTTATAGGTCATCCACTTGTCGGTGATCCGACATACGGACGTAATAAAGGAATCAAAATGAATGGACAGGCTCTTCATGCCGCTACCCTTGGTTTTGTGCATCCTACAACAGGAGAGTACATGGAATTCACTGCGCCGATCCCGCAGGATATGGAAGATGTACTGGCTTCGTTAAGAAGCCGCTGATGGTTTAAAGAAAGTACAAATGTTCGGATATTTTGTCCATGGTGTTGAATGTTCATATGCTTCATATTAAACATGAGAAATTTGTGTCAAATGAGGAGATGAACAACATTATGAGTATTGATAAATATCAGGAAACATATATCCAAACTAATTTTGCCGACCGTATCGGCGGTTCCAACTATGGTAAGGACACTAACATCTATAAATTTGAGAAAATCAAACGTGCTAAAGCTTCAGCAAAAAAAGACTTTCCCGATCTCGAATTAATTGACCTTGGAGTAGGTGAACCGGATGAGATGGCGGACGCAGGGATCGTTGCTGCTCTTGCTGCAGAAGCAGCCAAACCGGAGAACCGTGGCTATGCCGATAACGGTATTCCAGAGTTCAAAGCAGCGGCAGCAACATACCTGAAGGATGTATTTAACGTGGAAGGTATCGATGCTAACACAGAGATCGTACACTCTATCGGTTCCAAACCGGCTCTCGCGATGCTCCCCTCTTGCTTCATCAATCCGGGTGATGTCACAATTATGACCGTTCCTGGTTATCCGGTAATGGGTACACATACGAAATATCTGGGTGGAGAAGTATTCAATGTTCAATTAACGAAAGAGAATAACTTTTTGCCTGACCTTGGAGGCATCCCAGAAGATATTGCTAAACGTGCAAAATTGCTCTATTTGAACTATCCGAACAACCCGACTGGTGCAAGTGCAACAGTGGAGTTTTTTACTGAGGTCGTTGAATGGGCAAAAAAATACAATGTGGTTGTTGTGCATGATGCGCCATATGCGGCCTTAACATATGATGGATCAAAACCATTCAGTTTCCTGTCGGTACCAGGTGCCAAGGATGTAGGTGTAGAACTACACTCCCTATCCAAATCATACAACATGACTGGCTGGAGAATTGGCTTTGTTGCGGGTAATCCGCTGATTGTCAAAGCATTCAGTGATGTGAAAGACAATAATGATTCCGGTCAATTCATCGCGATTCAAAAAGCAGCGGCTTACGGGTTGAATCATCCTGAAATTACGGAAAAAATCGCAGAGAAGTATTCCCGCCGGCACGATATGCTGGTTGCCGCACTGAATGAACTGGGCTTCCAGGCTGAGAAACCGAAAGGCTCTTTCTTCCTTTATGTTGAAGCTCCAAAAGGGATTGTTGGTGGACGCCGCTTCGAGTCAGGTGAAGATTTCTCGCAATTTCTGATTCGTGAGAAACTGATCTCATCCGTACCTTGGGACGATGCGGGGAATTTTGTGCGTTTCTCGGTTACGTTTATCGCAAATGGCGAAGAGGAAGAGAAGCTTGTTATTGCTGAAATCAAACGCCGTCTGAGTGATGTAACGTTTGAATTTTAAAGTAAACATCGGTAAATAAACGATGAAATGTGAAAGGAGACCGGGGACGGTCTTTTTTTAAAGGTACTGACAGGACTGCTCGCAGCATCCCTGCTCGTTACAGTGGGGAACAACATCGATCGTCATGTCGAAACGCTGTCAACGATTAAGCAATCTTATGAACAGCTGGAACAGCAGAGTTCTGTCCAACAATGAACAGGCTACATTACCATTATTTAAAACAAGGCTTCTTGAACATCGGGTTCAAGGGGCTTTTTTGATTGGACTAAGATCAGATGCGATACTTTCAAACCTGTGAATAAAGTACGACTTGTTTCGGAGAGCTGCAACGAATTTTAGCAATGCCATCCACTTACGATATAGGAAATACATTTAGAAAGATACATTGCATTTGTCTATGGATAATTATACAGTAATGATGTATAATTATTAATGACAAATGACATGTGATGTGACTTGGATGTTTTTTCGCCTAATTGCTCATTTCATTCAAGACGAAGCAGAGGATTTAAATCTGAGATGGCAGGGTGTTGACAGAGGGATTGCTTTCTGTCATAATTCATGAAGACAAACGGGCATAACGAGAAAGAACCCTGTGAGGTTCCTCCTATGCACGACATGAATAGCACCTTTAAATCAGTCCCGTGAGACTGGCAAGGTAACGTGAACGATGCATCGTTTATTTGCTGCGGCATGATAATACGATGGATCACCGAGAGTAAACTTTCTTCAGCGACGTCTGAAGTTCGGAGACTCCTTGCCAATGAACACGGCAAGGAGTCTTTTTTGTTCTCCTCGTCACGGGGCCATGATTTCGAAGGAAAATCCTGAGGAGGCTGAGCGCATGAGCACAGAAACACATGTCATTATGGATGAAACGGCGATCCGCCGAGCTTTAACAAGGATTGCCCACGAAATATTGGAAAAGAACAAGGGGATTGATGATTGTGTACTGGTCGGAATTCGCACACGCGGTGTGTATCTGGCCGAACGAATCGCCGCCAAGATTGAAGAGATTGAGGGCGCCAAAGTTCCCTGGGGAGAACTTGATGTAACTCCTTATCGTGATGATCGACTGGATGATAACCAGACGAATCGCAAGGAACTGTTGATTATGACACCTGAATCCCTATCCATTCATAACAAAAAAGTGATTTTATTCGATGATGTGCTGTACACCGGACGCACGATACGGGCTGCGATGGATGCGCTGATGGACTGTGGAAGACCACAGAACATACAGCTCGCTGTACTTGCAGACCGTGGACATCGAGAACTTCCGATTAGACCTGATTTTATCGGTAAAAACGTGCCGACATCCAAATCAGAAGAGATCGAGGTTGCACTTATGGAAACGGATGGACAGGATGAGGTCAAAATCATACAGAACCGGGGGGAGCAGGCGTGATGATTACACAGACAGCGTTGAAAGACCGCAGCTTGCTTGGATTGAAAGAGATTAGCCGTGACGAGATCGAATCTATTCTGAACCGCGCAGCCCACTGGGAAGCGCAGAAGGAAAAGTTGGTGCCGATCCTTGAGTCCCGCTTTGTAGCCAACATGTTCTTCGAGAACAGCACTCGCACTCGCTTTTCCTTCGAGATGGCAGAGAAACGACTGGGGGCTCAGGTACTGAACTTCACGGCAGCCGCATCCAGTGTAGAAAAGGGAGAGTCGATCTACGATACGGTAAGAACGCTCGAATCCATGGGCATTGATGCAGGGGTCATTCGCTTGAAACCAGCAGGTGTCTTGCAGCAGCTCGTACAGAAGGTGAGTGTGCCACTTGTTAACGCAGGAGATGGAAATAACGAGCACCCGACGCAAGCGCTCCTTGATCTCTACACAATGCGGAAGGCATTTGGTGAACTGAAAGGTTTGCGTGTCTCCATTATCGGAGATATCTTGCACAGCCGAGTAGCACGCTCCAACTTGTGGGCACTGCAAAAGTTTGGTGCAGATGTACGCTTCTGCGCACCGCCAACCATGCAGGCACCTGAGCTTGCGCAGCACGCACCTTATGTAGGTCTTGAAGAAGCGCTGAATGCTGATGTAGTCATGATGCTAAGGGTTCAACTGGAACGTCATCAACATGGCCTGATCACTTCAGCTGAGGATTATCGCGAACACTACGGATTGACGGAAGAGCGGGCGTCGCGCCTTAAGCCGAATACGATTATTATGCACCCTGCTCCTGTGAACCGTAACGTCGAGGTAGACGACGCGGTTGTTGAGAGTGAAGCTTCACGAATTTTCCCACAGATGGCAAATGGCGTTCCAATCCGCATGGCGGTTATGGAACGTGCAATGAAGCTGTAACAGGGGCTAGCATAGATTCATAGGCTGACGAGACCATGTTCTTGCAGACCAATACAGATCGTGAACGATAAATTATTCATCTAGCGGATTCAACTGCTGGACAGAACCGAAGCGGAGGTCAATTATGGTACAGGTGATTAAAAACGCAAACGTCTTGAATCGACAAGGGGAACTTGAACGGAAAACCATTCTTATAGAAGAAGGTAAAATTAAAACGATCGCTGACCCGGATAATGAAGTTGTACGGAACGCCGAGAAGTCAGCGCAAAATGTAACGGATGCGACAGGTAAGCTTGTCATTCCAGGATTAATAGATATGCACGTACATCTGCGCGAACCTGGATTCGAACATAAAGAGACGATCGAAACGGGAGCAAAGTCCGCTGCACAAGGTGGTTTTACAACCATTGCCTGCATGCCGAATACAAGACCGGTAACGGATACACCTGAGGTTGTAGAGCTGGTACTGAACAAAGCGAAGGAAGCGGATCTGGTTAAGGTGCTGCCCTATGCAGCGATTACCAAAAACGAACTAGGCCGCGAATTGACGGACTTTGCTGCATTAAAAGCAGCAGGCGCGATCGGCTTCACGGACGATGGGGTAGGTGTACAGAACGCACAGATGATGAAGGATGCCATGAGCCTTGCAGCCAGCATGGATATGCCTGTGATTGCCCACTGTGAAGATGATTCTCTGGTGGTTGGCGGATATGTCACCGAAGGTGAGTTCTCTAAACGTCATGGTATCAAAGGCATTCCGAATGAATCTGAAGCAATTCACGTAGGACGCGACATCCTTCTTGCAGAAGCAACAGGTGTACACTACCATGTGTGCCACGTCAGCACAGAACAATCCGTTCGTCTCATTCGTCTGGCAAAATCGATCGGTATCAAGGTCACCGCAGAGGTATGCCCGCACCACTTGGTGCTGTCCGATGAGGATATTCCGGGTATGGACGCGAACTGGAAAATGAATCCTCCACTGCGCTCACCACGGGACGTGCAGGCTTGTATTGAAGGATTGCTGGACGGAACACTCGATATGATCGTGACCGACCATGCACCGCATAGCGAAGAAGAGAAAGCAAAAGGCATGGAGCTTGCGCCATTCGGTATCGTTGGATTCGAAACGGCCTTTCCACTACTGTATACGAAGTTTGTTGAAACGGGATTATGGACTCTGGACTTCCTAGTTAAACGTATGACAGCTGATCCAGCTCGTGTATTTAGACTAGATACCGGCAGACTGGAAGCAGGAGCACCTGCAGATCTGACCATGATCGATCTGGATCAAGAGAAGGCTGTTGATCCGGCAACATTTGCAACAAAGGGTAGAAACACACCGTTCACAGGATGGAAGCTGAAAGGCTGGCCGGTACAAACATGGGTGGATGGCAAAAGCGTGTGGGTTAACACGTTACAGCAATAAAACAGCGCTATGCTGACGTAATACATCGTTAAATATATACATCAGTACTCATAACATATTATTTTTTCTGAACTACCAGCTTTAATCAGTAACTTCTTTCTATATACAAACTCAAGGCAAGTCATGCTGAGAGCCCAACATACAAAACAAAAATAGTTAAATGTACTTTTTGAACTTTGAGCACCACATTAGCTGCGGAGTGGACAGAAAAGACCCGGAGAAGCGAAGCGCTCGCCTTTATCCCCGGATTACCCCATTTGAAAAATGGAAAAAAAGTAATCCGGGGATAACAGCGATCGAAGGGTTTTCTGTCCACGAAGTAACACGCTAAAGTAACTCAACGTTCAACCCAAGGCCATTTAACTTTGATAAACACAGAGGAGTGAGATGGGATGCAGGGACAGGCAAGATTATTGTTGGAAGACGGCACACTGTTCACCGGAAAATCATTTGGTGCTGAAGGTGAAACCACAGGAGAGGTCGTTTTTAATACGGGAATTACAGGCTATCAAGAGGTGCTTTCAGACCCTTCATATTGCGGCCAGATCGTTACGATGACGTATCCACTGATCGGTAACTACGGGATCACGCGGGATGACTTTGAGTCAATTCGACCATACGTGCACGGTTTCGTGGTAAGACGCCATGAGCCAACGCCAAGCAACTGGCGTGCAGAATACAGTGTGGATAACCTGTTAAAGGAATATGGCATCGTAGGAATTAGCGAGATTGATACACGGATGTTGACTCGCCGGATTCGTCATCATGGCACAATGAAGGGGATTCTCACAACAGGATCTAAACCTGTCGAAGAACTGCTGGAGATGATGGGCGATACGACAATTGCCGAGCTGCGTAACCAAGTTCCACTGACGTCCACAGAGCATGTTTACAACAGTCCTGGGACAGCAGAGCGTATTGTACTCGTAGACTACGGTGCAAAAACAGGGATTTTACGTGAACTCAGTAAACGGAACTGTGATGTTGTTGTTGTACCGCATAACGTAACGGCTGACGAGATTCGCCGCCTGAATCCAGATGGTATTCAGTTGTCCAACGGCCCTGGGGACCCGAAAGACGTTCCACATGCCGTGAAAATGATCAGCGAGCTGCTGGGTGAATATCCAATCTTCGGCATCTGTCTCGGTCATCAGCTGTTTGCTCTGGCAGCAGGCGCAGACACGGAAAAACTCAAGTTCGGACACCGCGGAGGTAATCACCCGGTTAAAGAGCTAGAGAGTGGACGTTGCTTCATCACATCCCAGAATCACGGTTATACCGTAAACGAAGAGTCTGTGAAGAACACAGATCTGGAAGTTACACATGTCAACAATAATGACAAAACCATTGAAGGTCTGAAACATAAAACATATCCTGCCTTCTCCGTACAATATCACCCGGAAGCAGCGCCAGGACCTTACGATAACAGCTATTTGTTTGATCGTTTCATCGAAATGATTCGCGAGCATAAGATCACTAACCCGCAAAAGCCGCGCCAAGCTGTACTGGCAGCCGCAGTGAAAGGAGCACAATAACATGCCGATTAACAAAGATCTCAAAAAAATCCTGGTGATTGGTTCCGGTCCAATCGTCATCGGTCAGGCGGCCGAGTTCGACTATGCAGGTACGCAAGCTTGCCAGGCTCTGAAAGAAGAAGGCGTGGAAGTTGTACTCATTAACAGTAACCCTGCAACCATCATGACGGATACAAATATGGCTGACAAAGTGTACATTGAGCCAATTACACTGGATTTTGTAACACAGATCATTCGTCAAGAACGTCCAGACGGCTTGCTGCCAACGCTGGGCGGTCAAACAGGACTGAACATGGCTGTAGAATTGGCACGTGCGGGCGTACTGGAAAGAGAGAATGTAAAATTGCTCGGAACACAGCTGACTTCCATCGAGAAAGCAGAAGACCGGGATCTGTTCCGTGATCTGATGCGTGAGCTGGAACAGCCAGTACCTGAGAGTGTCATCGTTACAACGCTTGAAGAATCACTTCAATTCGCTGGTGAGATCGGGTATCCAATCATCGTGCGTCCTGCCTACACGCTGGGTGGAACAGGTGGAGGGATCTGTGCGAACGAAGAAGAACTTCGTGAAACGGTTGCTGCTGGACTGCGTTACAGCCCGATCGGCCAATGTCTGGTAGAGAAAAGCATCGCAGGTATGAAAGAAGTGGAGTACGAGGTTATGCGTGACAAGAACGATAACTGTATCGTTGTCTGCAACATGGAGAACTTCGATCCAGTAGGGGTTCATACAGGAGACAGTATCGTTGTGGCGCCAAGCCAGACGCTGTCTGACCGTGAGTACCAAATGCTGCGCTCGGCATCCTTGAAAATTATTCGTGCCCTAAACATTGAGGGAGGATGTAACGTACAGTTCGCGCTTGATCCGCACAGCTTCCAATACTACGTTATCGAGGTTAATCCTCGTGTAAGCCGTTCCTCTGCGCTGGCTTCCAAAGCAACAGGGTATCCGATTGCGAAGATGGCGGCTAAAATTGCGATGGGTTACACGCTAGATGAGATTGTTAACCCGGTTACAGGCCAAACGTATGCTTGCTTTGAGCCAACACTTGACTATATCGTAAGTAAAATTCCTCGCTGGCCGTTCGACAAATTCACGTCGGCGAACCGTAAGCTAGGAACACAGATGAAAGCAACAGGCGAAGTCATGGCGATCGGACGTACGTTCGAAGAGTCTATCCATAAAGCGGTTCGTTCTCTGGAAATCGGTGTGCATCGACTCTATCTGAAAGATGCAGAAACGCTGGATGAAGCTACGCTAAACGAACGCCTTGTAAAAGCGGACGATGAGCGGATGTTCCTGATTGCTGAAGCATTCCGTAGAGGATATACTCTGCAACAATTGCAGGATCTGACCAAGATCGACTGGTGGTTCCTGGATAAAATCGAGAGCATAATTCAATTCGAAGATCGCGTTCGCAAAGAATCCGAGTTGACTTCAGAGACGCTGTATCAGGCGAAACATCTCGGTTTCACAGACCGTGCCATTGCTGAATTGCGTGCCGAAGGTCAGCCTGGCGGTACACTGACTACCGAAGCCGAAATCAGAACACGCCGCCAAGAAGAGAACCTGCGTCCGGTATACAAAATGGTAGATACATGTGCGGCAGAGTTTGAAGCAACAACGCCTTACTACTACTCGACATATGAGACTGAGAATGAAGTCATCCCATCAGATAAGAAAAAAGTCGTGGTGCTGGGTTCTGGTCCGATTCGGATTGGGCAAGGTATTGAATTCGACTACTCCACTGTACACGCAGTATGGGCTCTGCAAAAAGCTGGTTACGAAGCGGTTATTATTAATAATAACCCTGAGACGGTATCTACAGACTTCAATACATCGGATCGCTTGTACTTTGAACCGCTGTTTTTCGAGGATGTCATGAACGTCATTGAACAAGAGCAACCGGTAGGAGTTATCGTTCAGTTCGGTGGCCAAACGGCAATCAATCTGGCAGCACCGCTCCGTAATGCAGGAGTAACGATTCTCGGGACCGACCTTGAAAGTATTGATGAAGCCGAGGATCGCAAGAAGTTCGAGCGCCTGCTGTCTCGTCTGGAGATTGCACAGCCGAAGGGGAAAACGGTCACTTCGGTAGATGATGCTGTGGAAACTGCTCAATCCCTCGGATACCCGGTACTCGTGCGTCCATCATACGTGCTGGGCGGTCGTGCAATGGAGATCGTATACTCTGACGCGGAATTGTTGACTTACATGGAACAAGCGGTGAAAATCAATCCGGAACATCCGGTTCTGATTGACCGTTATATGATGGGTAAAGAGGTTGAGGTTGATGCGATCTGCGATGGGGAGACGGTATTGGTTCCAGGCATCATGGAGCATATCGAGCGCGCTGGGGTTCACTCTGGTGACTCTATCGCAGTATACCCGCCACAGCATCTGTCCCAAGATTTGAAAGAGAAAATTGTAGAGATTACAATCAAGATTGCGAAAGAACTGAAAACGGTTGGTTTGGTTAACATTCAGTTTGTTATCCATGATGGTACAGTGTACATCATCGAGGTGAACCCACGTTCATCCCGTACCGTACCATTCTTGAGCAAAGTAACCAATATCCCGATGGCGAATTTGGCAACACAAGCGATCTTGGGTGTGAAGCTGAAAGATCTTGGTTATGTTGATGGGCTATGGCCTGAGTCGGATCATGTATCTGTCAAAGTTCCGGTATTCTCCTTCGCGAAGCTGCGTCGTGTTGAGCCAACCCTTGGACCTGAGATGAAATCAACAGGAGAAGTAATGGGTCGTGACCCGAATTACGCCAAAGCGTTGTTCAAAGGTCTTATCGGTGCTGGCATGAAGATTCCGGCAACTGGAGCCATTGTGGTTACTGTGGCAGACAAAGACAAGGACGAAGCTGTACCACTGCTCGAAGGTTTCTACAGACTGGGTTACAAAATTATGGCTACCGGAGGAACGGCAGCGGCGCTTGAAGCAGCGAACATTCCAGTAACGACTGTGAATAAATTGAGCGAAGGCTCACCTAACATTCTCGATATGATCCGCAGTGGTGAAGCGAACTTTGTGTTCAACACCCTGACTAAGGGTAAAACGCCACAGCGTGATGGATTCCGTATCCGTCGTGAAGCGGTAGAGAATGGTGTGGTATGTATGACTTCCCTGGATACGATTCGTGCGCTGCTGATTATGCTGCAAACGATCAACTTCTCTTCGGAGGCTATGCCAGCCTTAGTATAATGAATAGTCACATGATGAAGGACATCAGTCAGCCTGCGGGCTGGCGAGATGTCCTTTATATCGGGCAAAAACGGAAAAAATGAGCACGCGGAAGGGGCGCTGGGTTATGAATCACCCGAATTTCAATGAGATGGCTGGACGTCTGATGGTTGCACTGGATTATCCTGGAGTGGAAGAAGCGCATAAGCTGGTACAGGCCCTCGAGGGCATTCCTTGTTATATCAAGGTCGGTATGCAGCTCTTCTATGCGGCAGGGCCAGACTTTATTCGGGACTTAAAAGCTAAAGGCTACGCTGTGTTTCTTGATGTGAAAATGCATGATATCCCTAACACGGTGCGTGGCGGAGCTGAGAGCATTACGCGTCTTGGAGTGGACATGTTTAATGTGCACGCAGCGGGTGGAGCCAGCATGATGCGTGCAGCACGAGAAGGCGCAGAAGCGGCGCTTGCTGCTGATCCTTCGCTGAAGAGACCTGAGATTATTGCTGTGACACAACTGACCAGCACCAGCGTTGAGACGATGAATAACGAGATTGGCATCCCTGGAAGTGTGGAGCAGACGGTTGTTCGTTATGCACAACTTGCACAGATGTCAGGGCTCGATGGTGTGGTAGCTTCCCCGCTGGAAGTACCAGCCATTCGGGAAGCGTGTGGCAGTGATTTTCACACAGTAACCCCTGGAATTCGTCCGGCAGGTAGTGGTCTTGGAGACCAGACACGTGTTTTAACACCCGGTGAAGCGATCAGTAGAGGCAGTCATTACATTGTTGTAGGTAGACCTATAACCGGCTCGACGAACCCACGTGAAGCGGCAGAAACCATTTTGAAGGAGATGTTGAACGCATGATCGAACTTAGCCAAATTCCTAACCATATTGCATCCCACTTATTAAAAATCAAAGCGGTGGCGCTGCGTCCGCAGCAGCCATTTACTTGGACATCCGGGATTAAATCACCAATCTATTGTGATAATCGTCTGACGATGTCGTATCCTGAGATTCGAGAGGATATTGCTGAAGCGTTTGCGGCCATAATTCGTGACCAGTATCCGGATGCAGAGGTAATTGCAGGAACAGCTACAGCAGGCATCCCTCACGCAGCTTGGGTAGCGCAGAAGCTGAATCTGCCGATGGCTTATATCCGCGATAAAGCGAAGGGACATGGCAAGGAGAATCTGATTGAAGGTTTAATCCGTGAAGGTCAAAAAGTGGTCGTCATTGAGGACTTGATCTCAACAGGTGGAAGTTCCATTAAAGCAGCAGAAGCTGTACGTGCCGCGGGAGCAACGCCGCTCGCCGTTCTTGCCATCTTCAGTTATCAGCTGGATAAAGGGGTAAAAGCATTCGAGGAAGCTGGTATTCCACTGCAAACTTTGTCCAATTATACCGCATTGATGGATGTCGCTTTGGCTCAAGGTACGATTCAGGAGAGTGACTTCGCATTGCTTCAGTCATGGCGTGAAGATCCTTCTTCATTTGGTAAATAATATCATTCGACAATGATTGAACTGCTGTATAGCAAACGGTATCAAAATTGTAATGATCAGTGCCACGATGGCAAACAATTAAGTTTTCAGGAGGCATCCCATAAGTTGGGGTGCTTTTTTGTGATGTTCATCGAAATATTAACTTTTTTCTACTGACGATGTAAAAAGCTTGTAACTTTTAGTGGAGAGCAGTCGTTTATAATTCAGTGTAGGATGGAACAGATTTCTAGTTTTAGGGCGCATGAAGGAAAATGCGTGGCATAACAAGAGAGGATGAGCGTGATTGCTGGCATGAAAAAGTTATTTTCAAAAATAAGACCTGCCAAGAGTCAATCGGGCGATGAGGACCCACAAGACCAACCTAGACCGGAGGAAAGGGCTGCATCGGAAGAACATTCATACATAACACCGCCCGGACATTTAGACACCGAAGCCGCCATGACGGATGAGTTATCTGCCTTGGAAGAGACTGCAGTTGCTGTAGCTTCAGGGGAAACACCTCAACAGGCCAAAACGAAGCCGAAGAAAGAACTGTTACCTCCGTATGATGGACCTGTATTGGAAGTTCGTAATGTTCATCGCAGCTTTCAGACAGGCAGTCGCATCATTCATGTGCTCAAAGGCATTGATATGGAAGTGAAGTCGCAGCAGCTGGTTATGCTCAAAGGACGGTCAGGTTCGGGTAAAACGACACTGCTGAACATGCTTGGCGGACTAGATCAGCCTTCTAGCGGCGAGATTTTATTTTCTGGACAGCCACTTCAGGATTGGGGAGATCAACGACGAACTGCTTTGCGGCGCAAGGAGATCGGGTTTATTTTTCAGGCGTATGCACTCATGCCCTTATTATCTGCTTGGGAAAATGTAGAGCTCTCGCTCCGCATGGCGGATGTACCGCGATCCGAATGGAAAGACAGAGTAGGTCATTGTCTGGATTTGGTTGGACTGACCAAACGCGTGAAGCACCGGCCTTTTGAAATGTCCGGGGGGGAGCAGCAACGGGTGGCTATCGCTAAAGCGATTGCACATAGACCCCGCTTGCTGCTTGCGGATGAGCCGACGGCAGAGCTGGATTCGAAGATGGGTGCACAGGTCATGGCTGTGTTCCGCAATATCATTGAAGTAGAACAAGTAACGATATGTATGACTACACACGATCCTACAATTTTGGAGGTTGCGGACCATGTTTATGAAATGGCGGACGGCAGATTTCTCAAGTAAAGGGGCCGTTCCGAAGAGGGGGAAACGCGCAGCTCTTATTGTACTAGGTGCAATATTAGCTGCAACGATGTCAGGCTGTTCATTGCTGCCATCGGAGTCGGAGGAAGAGGTTCTACCACCAATCACACCTCCAACCATCTCCAAGAAACCGGAATATGAAGTCCGGACGGAGACTTTGGAAAAGAAGGTCAGTGGCAGTGGCAAGATGATGAGTCAGCGTGAAGAAAAGGTGTATTTTACGCTGGATGGCATGCACATCAAAGAGTTGAATGTAAAAACGGGGGACAAAGTGAAGAAAGGGCAGGTTCTGGCTGTCCTCGATGTTAAAGATGTAGAGAAGGAAATTCGCAGCAAGCGCCTCCAGATTCGCAAATCGGAAGTACAGATGAAGGAAACCCTGCGCAAGAAGGACGAGATGGACCCTGTGGAGTTCGAAGAAGCGACGATTGCTTTTGAAGAACTACGTCAGGAGCTTGCGGACCTAGAGGAGAAGATAGGTCAATCTACGTTGACAGCACCGTTTGGCGGGACCGTTATTGCGGTTCAAGTGGAAAAGGGTGCAGCCGTCAAGGCATATGATCCGATCGCCACCATTGCGGATACGTCCAATCTGGTAGTAGCGGCTACATTTGGCAAGGAAGATTTGGACAAATTTACGGCTGGCATGAAGGCAGAAGTTGACATCAATGGTGCCGGTAAGGTAGCTGGCAAGATCAAAGCGATGCCTACGGCTGATGCCTCAAGTAACAATAATGGCAGTGGATCGGGCCAAGGCGAGGGAGGCTCACCTCCGGCGAAAGAAACGCTTGATCAGTATGTTATTGTGACCCTCGCCAAAATGCCTAAAAATGTAGAACGCGGCACGCCATTAACGGTTGCTATTGTAACCCAGCGCACAGAGAACGCGATTGTCATTCCTGTATCTGCTCTGCGCTCCATCGGTTCCAGAACCTATGTACAGGTTATTGAGAGTGATGGCAGCAAGCGTGAAGTGGATGTTGAGGTTGGGCAGCAGACATCGACCGATGTTGAGATTCTGAAAGGTCTGACAGTTGGTCAGAAAGTTGTGGGACGCTAATGGGGCTGCCATTGCTTCGGCTACTGTTCCGCAAAATGTGGAACACGCGCTGGATGACCTTCAGTACATTAATCGGCTTGATTGTGGCGGTAGCGTTCACCGTCAGTATTCCAATGTATGCCGATGGTGCACTGAAACGGGTTGTCGCGCAGACGCTGCAGGATAACAGTGAGGGATTACCAGCGGGATCGCTGTTGATGAGTTATCAGGCACCCGGGGGTGCCAAGACAGATATAAGAGGACTCGATGAGGTGGACCGCTATATTCGTGAGGATGTACCTCGCGATATCGGGTTTCCATTCCAAACGTATATGAATTCGAGATCCATTCGCAGTACAGAGGTCAGTCCTGAAGATCCTACCAAAGTGGATGCAAGCCGTGTGCGGAGCATGACATTGGGAACGATGAGCGGACTCGACGAACAGGTGAATTACTCAGCTGGCGTTAAACCTGGGAATCAGGTCAAGGACGACATCATTGAAGCCGTCATGTTGGAAGAAGGGATGTATCGTAATGATCTGCACGTAGGAGATATTCTCGAATATCCAATCTATAGCGGTTTGGATATCACCCTGCGCGTCAAAATTACAGGTTCTTTCAAGGCTGATGATCCGAATAGTCCTTATTGGGTTCAAGGCTTTGACAGCATGATGAACGGTCTTTATGTGAATGATTCCGTTTTTAATGACGTAATACTCAAAGAAAAGGGGATGCCGCTTCAGAATTCACGTTGGTACTATGCTTTTGATCTGAAAGAGGTTCAAACCAGTCAGCTGTCTGGCCTTAGCTCTATGCTGGAACGACTGGATATTGATCTGTATCAACGCCTTAAGGATACCAAAGTGGATATTACCTTCGGTGATCTGCTCAAGCAATTCCGCAGCCAGAGCCTGCAACTGCAGACCATGCTGTTTACGCTCGCGGCACCGATGATTGCTATGGTCTTCTATTTTATAGCGATGAATGCCAGACAATCACTGCAAAAACAGGAGAGTGACATTGCGGTGCTGCGCAGCCGCGGAGCCTCGGCTCGTCAAATTTTCTCGCTCTATCTGCTTGAAGGTATTTTCTTGGGTGCTGTTGCACTGATTATGGGACCTTTTCTTGGGTGGTTTATGGCCAAGAGTATCGGCTCAGCAAGTGGATTTCTATCCTTCGTAGATCGGAAGTCGATTCCGATTGGCGTATCCAAGGAAGCAATTCTGCTAGGTATGGCAGCTGTATTGGTAGCTATTATTGCATCACTGATCCCGGCGATTACTTATGCACGTGCAACCATTGTATCTGCTAAACGGCGCCAAGCTCGTACCGATCGTGCGCCCCTGTGGCAACGCTGGTTCATCGATGTGGGACTACTGGGTCTGGCCGGTTATGGATACTATCTGTTTTATGAACGCCAGATGCTGACATTTCAGACAGGAATGACAACGGATCAGTTACAAGTACAGCCATTTCTGTTCTTTGTACCTGCACTTGCAATCTTTGCGCTTGGACTGTTTTTCCTGCGGTTATTCCCGTGGATATTAAAACTGATTCAGCTCATTGGACGCAAGTTGCTGCCAGTACCGCTGTATCTGACATTAACGCAGTTATCACGTTCGTCTTCATCCTATTATCCGCTGATGATTCTGTTGGTGCTGACGCTCGGTCTTGGAGTGTATAACTCGGCTGCAGCGCGAACCATTGATTTGAATTCGACAGAACGCACGCTATACCGTTACGGCTCGGATGTTATTATGCAGACGGTATGGGAAGGAACACCCGAGGTTAAACCCGGAGGTTCTGGACAGGGCGGCGGACAAGGCGGAGGCCAGCAAGGTGGAGGCCAGCAAGGTGGAGGCGGCGGAGGTGCCGGTGGAGGAGCTCCTGGTGGTGGAGGTGGCGGTTCATCACAGCCAACCAAAATGATTTACTCCGAGCCGCCATTTGAAGTGTTCCGCCAATTAAACGGTGTGGAGCATGCTGCACGGGTGCTGCAAACGAAGGGCAACATTATTGTATCTGGTAAATCCGGTGGACAGGGGATGCTCGTCGGCATAGATAACGTGGACTTCGCCCAAGTGGCCTGGTTCCGAAACGACTTATTCCCTGCACATCCTTATAAGTATCTTGATTTGCTTGGTAAATATGAAGGAGCTGTTCTGATTTCCTCCAAATTTGCTGACAAATTCAAGCTCAAAACAGGGGACATGGTCTCCATCGGGATACAGGGTCAAGCCATAGAATTTGTTGTTTTTGGCATCATTCCATATTGGCCTTCGCAATACCCGGATCAGATGCCATTCTTCGTGGCCAATCTGGATTATATCTACGATCAAGTGCCTCTAATACCTTACGAGGTATGGTTGAAAATGAAACCGGACGCCAAGGTGGCTCCATTAATGGAGAAACTTGCGGCAGAAGGCATTGAACTATCCTCTGTCCGTGATGTGCGGAGCGAACTGGTTACGCAAGGGAAACATCCATCACGAGGCGGGGTGTTCGGGATTCTGAGTCTAGGTTTCCTAGTATCGGTGATAATCTCGTTAATCGGTTACGTGCTCTACTGGTTCTTTAACCTCTCGGGACGTGTAGTACAGTTTGGTGTCCTGCGGGCAATGGGTCTATCCAGAGCACAGCTCAGTGGTATGTTATTACTGGAACAAGTATTTACCGCTGGTCTATCGATTATGCTGGGAATCGGTATTGGTCAGGTTTCCAGCAGGCTCTTCTTACCATTCCTGCAAACGACAGATAACGTGTCTGCACAGGTTCCGCCATTCCGCATCGTCTTTGAAGAGCAAGATATGTTGCAGCTGTATGGCGTTACTGTGGTCATGCTGATTATTGGAGCATCGATGCTACTGTGGCAGATTCGCAGGCTGCGGGTGCATCAAGCGGTCAAAATGGGAGAGGAGAGGTAGACTTGATTCAATGCGAAGGACTTGTCAAAATTTTTAAATCCAGCGATGTGGAAGTCGTTGCCCTTCAAGGTCTCAATCTGACTGTCAATCAAGGGGAAATGATGGCGATCATCGGTAACAGCGGTAGCGGCAAATCGACGTTGCTGAACATTCTAGGCGGTCTGGATCGTCCTACCGCAGGAACGGCAGTTGTTGGAGACTGGGATCTGCTCAAAATGACGGATGCTCAATTAGTCGAATACAAACGCCATACTGTCGGTTTCATCTGGCAAAATAACGGTCGCAATCTGCTGCCTTATCTGACCGCACTGGAGAATGTAGAGACACCGATGATCTTGGGAGGCAAGCGTGATCGTGCTTATGCCATGCAGCTGCTCGAATGGGTTGGTCTGAAAGATCGCATGCATAATAAGCTGCATCAGCTGTCGGGAGGAGAGCAGCAACGTGTAGCGATTGCGATCTCCTTGTCTAATCGACCTAAAATTCTGCTGGCGGACGAACCGACAGGTTCAGTCGATTCAGAGACTTGTGATACGATCATGAATATTTTTCGCAAAATGAATAAGGAACTCGGGGTAACGATTGTTATCGTTACCCACGACTTGACGCTTGCCGGTAAAGTCGATCGGATCGTTGCGATCCGAGATGGATTGACGAGTACTGAATTTGTGAAACGCAATCCAAATCTGGACGATGATCAGGGACTGTCTGAAGCAGGTACTCCTGACATTCATGAAGCTTTTGTCATTATTGATCGCGCTGGAAGACTTCAGGTTCCTAAAGAATATCTGGAGGCTTTGTCTATTGATAGCCGAGCTACATTGGAATTTGACGGTGAACGTATTGTAATTACACCGCCAAGATAATTATTGAGGGGGAAATGGGAGATGAAGAACAGGTTGTGGGGAAAACGGGTGCTGGCCCTTATGGCAACAGCAACGCTGGCACTGCCACTCATTGCAGGATGTACAGCAAGTGAGAGTAATGAAAATGAACAGCGGGTGCTGCGCGTAGCTACTCTCTGGGGCGGGCAGGATGACAGCTACTTCCGTCAGCAGTTCACCGATGCTTTTGAGCTTACGCATAAAAATGTTACCATCGAAATTGTGCCTGCGATCGATCAGGGCAGTATGTATGGTTATGGATATGACGAGAATCAGGAGATACCGGATACGGTAGAGAGCTTGAAAAAAATTATGACGGGAGACAATCCAGTCGATGTCGTTGTTGCGGATTCCTCCACGATGAAGTCGTTAATCCAGGAAAATATGGTTAAACAGCTGGATCCATTAATACAAGAAGACAAATTCGATACCAGTGATTTCGTGCCAAGTGTAATTGAAGGAATTAAGGATCTGGGCGATCAAAACATCTATGCGCTGACACCAACGTTTATGTCATCAGCCTTATTTTATAATAAAGGGATGTTTGAAAAAGCAGGTGTTGAGCCCCCAACGGACAATATGACATGGGACGATGTCTTTAACCTGGCGACACGTCTTACCAAAGGGGAAGGTAAGGATCATGTCTTCGGCATGGCGTTCACTACGTATCAAGGCGGATCTCCATATTACTCCATGCAGCAATATTATAACTCACTGCAGTTGAAAGTGTTTGACGACAAGGCAGAAAAGATGACTGTGGACTCACCGCAATGGGAAAAAGTGTGGAGTACGGTCAGCAAGCTGGCAAGGGATAAGGTTATCCCTCGAGGTGACGAGCCGCAGGAGCAGCAATCGGAAGGGCGTTACAATCCGCTCCAAGGTGACTTGTTCCTGTCAGGTAAGACGGCTATGGCGATCGGAGATTACAATTACATCAATCAGCTAATTGACGCTAATAAAAATGCAGATAAAATGAAAGACTTTACAAAAGTAGAATGGGACGTTGTTACACCACCAGTCCACCCAGAGGCTCCTGAGATTGGCGGAACCATCTATCTGAGCAGTTTAATGGCAATCAACAGCTCAGCTCAGAATCCTGAGGATGCTTGGGAATTAATCAAGTATATGAATAGCGAAGATTGGGCGAAGATCAAGGCACGCAGCAGCTATGAGATGGTATCTCGGAAGAGCTTCATCAAACCGAAGGATGGTCTGGACTACAATATTCAGGCATTCTACAAATTGAAGCCTGTACCTCCAACCAGTACGAATCTGGATAAGATGTACCAGAAAAGTCCTGGCTTGTGGCAGATAAACGAAAAAGGTATGCAATACTTTGATCAGGTGCTAGATAACAAGAAAACACCAAAAGAAGCTCTGGCTGAATGGGCAGCGAAAGGGAATGAGATGCTTGCCAAAATTAAAAAAGACCCTAAGGCTACATTCCAATGAGTTATCTAATGGTGAAGTAGTAACATGCTGCTTGTGATCTAATTTCACTTCACCATGATTGCAGCAGATTGGCCGCTGGAGATTTTATTATCTCTGGCGGCTATTTTTGATGAAAAGGGGGTATTCTACAATTAGCAGCAGGATGATGAAGTGATGAGAAAGGACGAGCAGGATGAAATGGGTGTATTTCAGTAAGCTGTACACAACGAAATTTCAGGCAGGATGTCTGGCCAAAAGAATGGAACAGGATGGATGGATCTATGGACACAACGAGCCTGAAGAAGTAGAAGTATATCGTTCGCGGAAAGGTCGGTATGGTGTGCGATTTATTCCCTGAGATTCCCCCTTGACTTATAATGGAGTAATAGTGTATATTAATTAAGTCGCTGTTTATTATATTTAACGACGCGGGGTGGAGCAGCCCGGTAGCTCGTCGGGCTCATAACCCGAAGGCCGCAGGTTCAAATCCTGCCCCCGCAATATAGCTTTATCGGATGATTTACAGCGGTCATCCTGCACTGTTATATATTATTTGTCTAGGGCCCTTAGCTCAGTTGGTTAGAGCGGTCGGCTCATAACCGATTGGTCACAGGTTCGAGTCCTGTAGGGCCCATATCTTAGAACTCTTGCGATGGCAAGAGTTTTTTTCTTTTTCATAGATATAAATACATGGACAGTACTAGGAAGATAAAACATGAATAATCTGCTGGTTTGCGGATCTATGTATTTTTTCGATAAAGGTATGTATGTCCATGCCAGATGATGAGTCTCGCATATACTATCTCAATCCCATGTATAGGAGGTAGATTTCATGACTCAATTAATTGATGCAAGAACGTCGCAAAATGCGAGTTTGGCCAACTCCATCGCGATTCCGATTCTCGTCATTAATACACCCCAATTGTTTGGACAGATTGGTTTGGTGACAACAGCTGGTATAGGAGCGAACCCGCGTGTTCAATTCAAAGGAACAGTGTCCGTTCAGCTTCCATTGGCGCTTGTTGGTGTAACCATTACGGTAGTACGGGGTACAGTGGCGACGGACCCGGTTATATACTCTGCGACGTCCACATTTAGCTTGAGTGTCCTTGCACCACAAGTCATCACATTTTCAGCTGATGATTACAACCCGCCGATTACACCTCAATTAACGTATACAGCGTTTATCAGTACGAACTTGCTGGGTACTGTTCGTGTAGGTCCAGAGAACTTTGACGGTGTCTTGTACTCTGACTAATCTAGCTCTCTGCTTGAAATGAACAGAGATACCACTTGGATCTAAGTTTTTTGTTTTTTTATCTGGAATTGGATTGTTGCTAAGCCTGCTGCTACTCTGTTAAGCAGGCTCTTTTTTGTAGAATCAGAAGTGGATTGATTTGAATGTGATACTGGCTATGATGGACAAGCGCTGTATGATCAGATTGAACGAATAAATAGTTAGTTACATAGGACAATGAGGACAATAAGTCGAGTGATACTCGAACTAGAGGGGGATTCGGATTTTGTTATAGAGGTAACGCACTAGTCTTGAATCAAGCTTACTATAGTTGACCATCAGACTCTCCGAGGATTGGGCTGTTCAACTTGCCAATTCGCCCGGTCACATCCTGAAAATAAGCATATGTTATGGCATACCTTGAAATTCAAAGGAGGCCAATCAAATGAGTCATGTCGGATACGGTTATGGTAATGTTGGTGGAGCATGGACTTCGACTAGCGCAATCCTGGTTCTCTTCATCCTGCTCGTGATCATCACAAAATCTTTCTGGCTGTAAGGTAACAATCAGGCATGAAGTCGTCAGCCTCACCAAGTCATTGGTGGGGCTCGACCCTTTGTTTTCAGATCGGAAGATGACATGTGCGACATTTGACAAGTGTAAACAATGTGCTTAAAATCACATATGGAGACTACTAACAGAGATTGAAGGGATCGCAATGCCGTTTATACGATTTAAAGGCTTCACGGGTTCTGAGCTAGAGGAAGTTGTACCTCAAATTACCGAGCAAATGGCTCTAATTACTCATATTCCGCAGGAACGAATGAAAGCAGAGCGTCATGATGTACAAGCTCTAACACCTTCTCCGGCATCCATAGAGATTTTAATGTTTCAGCGTGATCAGGAGATCCACGATCGAATAGCAGCGTCCATGCAGTCTATTCTGGAGAAGGCTGAATTACCGGACGTGCATATTTTTTTCAATATATTATCACCGAGTTTGTACTATAAGAAAGGCAAGCCGCTAACCGATTACCGATTGGATTAGACAGATTGATAAGCTGAGAAGTACGGAGGGAACCTTACCTCATTAACGAATGAGCGAAAACACAAAAATACTGCTTCTGGGAGAAGCAGTATAGAGACGAGCAGACTTGGCCTGCGCGTCCTTTTTTTATTTATGGACACGTGGTCTGACATAACGTTTATTCGAAGGGCTCTGGAAGCTGTTTATCAGGTGATTCACGTTCATAATCAGGACCAGTGCAACGAAAGACAGACACGAGACAGCCCAAAGTGCTTGTGTGATGCCCAGATATACAAGTATGATTGCTGCCATAGCCAGTCCTGCACCTGTTATGGTGTACGTTGAAAAAGAGAGCAGCTTGTTGGCTTTGAATAGGTCCTCCCCTTCCAACACTAAGGGCTGGATGGCCTCCAGTAATAGTGATTCCCAGCGAATCATGACAGAGAGGATCAGACCAGTTGTGAACAGAAGTATAGTCGGTAATACCAGGTGATGCAGGATGAAGGCCATCCCAATGAGCAATAACGTTCCGTTCATAGGAACTGTGATCATTAGTCTGGATAATGCACAGCGTTTGATCAGCGGTTGGAACATAACACTAGCGGCTAGATAGGCCATGACATAAACGCATAGAAAGAGTAGCGTATAACGAATCATTTCAGTTTGTTTGTATGCAAGGCAAGTCATTGTCGTCACTGAAATAACCTGTACGAGCGAGTGGAGTGTTTTGGCACCCCAGAATGGATAAAATGCGATGTTCATACTCCATGTTGTCCTTTCTAACACGAGACATCTATATCCCTTATCTTACGGCGTATGTTACAGCAACACCACAAACAAAGTTATCATATTCACGTCAGAGTATGCCAAAGACCATCTGTGCAAAAGCAGATGGTCTTTGTTTTCTATTTCTTTATTCCACGTAAGTCTTCTCCGCGGTTGTCATTATCCCATGGCAAGAGTAAAAGCAATGAGAAGCATGAACAAGCTAGACATTCGTACCATAGTCATGTACGATTTGCTTGGTTCCGATTCTCCTCTTGCGATCCAGCCATACCGAAGATACCAACCGAACTTTGGAAAACAGAGATTGATTATACATAAGACCATAAATAAAAAAAAGAGGGTTTTCATCATTGATCTTCCTTCCTCGTCAACCATTAATTTCTGATATGACAGGCAGGTTATTGTGAACGGATATGAATTCATAAGTTTAAGAACTATTACCCAAGAACTACATTGTTTGAATAACTGTGGTACAATAAAAAAGATTGTTTTATATCAACACATACCATCTGGAGTCAAGGATGTGAGATGGAGGAGACAAAGGTATGAGTCTATTTAATCAACTCCCCATGCAATGGGAATTTATTATCTCAAAATTAAAATCCTCCGTTACGGTAGTGGACGCTACCTCGCCTGATCTTCCGCTCATGTATGTAAACGAACATTTTACCTGGCTGACCGGGTATACGTATGAAGAGTCGATTGGACGGAATTGCCGATTTTTGCAAGGGACGGATACAGATCCTGAAACCGTTTTATATATTCGGGAAGCATTAAGTAAACGACAATCCATCAAGGTTGAGGTTTTAAATTATACTAAAAGTGGCCAGAAGTTCTGGAATGAACTGAATATCGATCCCATTTTTAACGAATCAGGCGAGTGTCTGTACTTTGTAGGTATACAATATGACATCTCTGAACGGAAATATGCTGAGCAACAGCTACAGACTGCAGCAACCAGTGCTGAGAAAACGAGCAGAGGACAGCTGGAATTCATCGGCAAGTTGAACCATGAGCTTCGTACACCGCTGAACGGTATTATGGGTATGATCGAACTTGCGGGAATGGGAGATATGACCGATGAGCAAAAAGAATATTTGGAGTTGGCGCGTCAATCGGGCGAAGCTCTACTGAACATCGTAAACAACAGTCTGGATATTGCGAAGCTAGGCAGAGGTAAAATGGGAATTGAGTATATCGAGTTTCAGCCAATTAAGCTGATTCAGCAAATTATGAAAACGTATGAACCCGCTGCGATGAATAAACAAATTCGTATACTCTGTCATGCTGATCTAAACATTCCGGATGTATTATGGGGAGATCCGCTAAGGCTAAGACAGGTGCTGGATAATTTGCTGAGTAATGCCATCAAGTTTACTGAGCGAGGAGAAGTGCAGCTTCAAGTCGATGTTACAGAGCATTCACATGAGCAGACGATGATTACGTTCTTGGTAAGGGACACTGGCATTGGTATTCCTTCAGATCAGATAGGCCAGCTGTTTGAAGCCTTCACTCAGTCCGATATTTCTCATGCGAGAAGGTTTGGTGGGAGTGGACTTGGATTGACGATATGTAAAGAACTACTGGGATTGATGAACGGTAGTATTACGGTGGAGAGTGTTGAGGGAAAAGGGACCGAATTTTGTGTAACGATACCTTTCCTAAGTGGTCAGAGTATTTTGAATACCGGGTAGGACATGGCGAAGTGTAGGACAGCAGTCAGGTGAATCTGGCTGCTTTTTTTTGATGGATTTATTGTTCTGCGAACTGGCGTTCTGATATAATGCTATTTGATGCTAGTGTTACATGGGGGAGGAACATCATGAGTAAGAGACGCGGCAGAAGGGGTAAGAGAGGAAAACGGGGATTCAGAGGTAAATTACTGACGTTAGCGAGCATGATATTGATTGCTCTCTATGCATGGGCAGGGGGAGAATGGCCGCTGGATATACCTTCTCCGTTCAAAGTAACCGATAACAGCGGTATAGATTACACGATTACTTTTCCAGCAGATCGGTATCCTGAGACAGCCAGCCACATACGAAGGGCAATCCAAGCGGGGCATTCAGATGTATGCACAATTGACAGAAAAGGCGCTGAAGAGAACAGGGAACGGTCATTGAGAGGTGTACCGATCAAAAAAGGCAAGGATCGAGATGAATGGCCTATGGCGATGTGTGCAGAAGGCGGTGAAGGGGCGGATATCCAATACATTACGCCCAAGGACAATCGCGGTGCGGGCTCATGGGTGGGAAATCAATTAAGTACATATCCGGATGGCACACGTGTCAGATTCGTGGTGAAGTAATGCTGGTGATGTAATGAAATGTTGGGCATAGGAGAAGTGCTTTCTCTAATTGAGAGAGGACGTACACAGAATTCCAAATTGTAAGAAAAACCAGACGCAGAAACGTCTGGTTTTTGAATATGGAGTGCTGTAAGGAAATAATAAACTTCTCGTTACAGCTAATCTTTATATAGGAGTGGTTCTCTGTTCTCGATCATTAGATGAGAAGAATTCAAGCGTGTTGAATACAAGGATCTCTATACGAGCTGCATAATATCCATATGATGAGAGCGAATGGTTAACAGGCGAGTGACATGTTCGACTTCATCAAACGGAATCCACACACTTCCTTGTACCGTACGTAGGGAGAGAATGGAACTGTCTGCTGAGCGCTCTGGGAAGCCGGTTACGGTCTGTCCGCTTGTATTACGAACCAGAATCTGCTGATTGCGTCGAATGGCAATTTCTACCTCTTTTTTCATAAGTCATTGCTCCTGATTATAAGATATTTGTCGATATGTCTGATTTTTCAATGGTTAATTTGTCTTCTTTATATAGTCTATCAGAACTAGGTATGGATTTCCAGTAGAGAATGAATGAAGTGTTTCTAGGTGCATTGACTTAGGGGATACAAATGATCGTTACTGAACATGGACTTCGGGGTTATATTAGGGTATGAAGAAGAGGAGGGGACCCGAATGACGAAACTATTTGTTGGGCTGGCACGAACGGAGCATGAGGCGATTATTCTGATAAATAATTTGAAAAAGGAAGGGATTAAAGATCAGTACTTGGGTGCTGTAGCTAAGGAGCAGCTCGATCTGGAGCTGATTAGCGAGAAGACAGGACTGCCCAAACCGTTGAAAGGTGCTGGCACAGATGGTGTATTTGGAGCGTTAAAGGGAATTTTAGCTGGACTAGGGAGACGAATGGATCAAACCGCATCCATCGGGAAGGCGGTTCGAAGACTGGCCGGCAATGAGATTGGAAATGAGACAGATGATCTGGTTTTAACACTGACAGAAGCAGGGATTCCGGAGAAAGACGCACGTCATTACGAGGACTGGCTACTGCAAGGTCATATCCTGGTTTTCGTAGAGTGTAACGATGAGCAAGCAGAGCGTGTGAAGCAAATTATGCTTTTTTAGTTTAATTTAAGGCTGATTTTAGGTTTCTTTAATGTTGAGGAGGTATTCTTATATTACACCTCCCTTAATATAGATGGTTTACCGGAAGTCCGGGACCGCAACTCGGACTTTCTAGGCACTGTGAGCTGATGCTTGCAGTGCCTGTTTCATTTTTTTTTTATAAAAAGTGTTGCATTATTAATTTATTCATGGTAAGATATTTCTTGTCGCCAAGAAAGTTGTACATACGCCGGGGTGGCGGAATTGGCAGACGCACAGGACTTAAAAATTGACGTTACACTTTGTAACATTTTCGATGGTTTTATAGTCCTATACGGTGCCAATGCGATAGCCATTTACGGGAATGCAGCGTGAATCCTACGAAAGTACATACGGAAATATCACGCACCTCACTTCGTTTTGTTCGTTGTTATCGACAAATTTAACGAAGAGGGGTGTTTTTCTTTTGTCTGCAAATCCTCGCTCCAGGCGTCGAAATGTCATATCATCGGTGAAGCAAAACGGAACAGATTTATCGCCAATCTCAACGGATTTCGACCTAGCGATCGAAGAGTTTTTGCGCGAATGTAGAGTGCGAAACTTAGCCGATTTATCTATCAAGTACTATAAGGACGTACTAAAGCAACTTGTAAAGTACATGTCGATACAAAACGTAACTCGTCCGATTGACGTGCAGAAGCGTCATATTGAAGACTCGATACTCGACAAGAAAGACAAGGTAAAAATGATAACGGTGGATCGAATGCTTCGTGGATGGAAAGCGTTCTTTAACTTCATGCATCATGAGGGACATCTTCCAGAGAATCCAGCCGCGACGATAAAGCCATTACGTTACGAAAAGAAAGTGATTGAGACGTTCACAAAGGACCAACTTAATAAGCTTCTAAACTCGCCGAACAAAGCAACGTTTACTGGATATCGCGATTACGTAATAATGCTGGTATTGACCGACACTGGCGTTCGGATCGCAGAAGTTGAGGGCATGAGGCTGACGGACATCGATTGGAATAATCGGTACGTCCGAGTGCGAGGTAAGGGTAGAAAAGAACGATTCGTGCCATTCGGAAGCACACTGCACCGCCACCTGAAGGAGTACGTCTCTATCCGAGGCATGCTAGATCATGACTTCCTATTCGTGAATATCGACAACGGTCCACTTGGTAAGCGATCGATGCAGGATTATGTTCGTATTTACGGACAAGATGCGGGCATCCAAGGAGTGCGCGTTTCCCCTCACACTTTCCGACATACCTTCGCGAAAATGTACGTAATGAATGGGGGAGACCCGTTCTCCCTTCAAAAGATTCTAGGCCACACGTCGCTTGAAATCGTACGTATGTACGTAAACCTTTTCGGAACCGATGTCGTTAAACAACACAAGAAATACTCGCCGCTTGAACGGTTGACGAGCGATGTAGTAGAAGAATAAAAAATAACCCTGACTCGCGAGAAGATTACGAGTCAGGGTTATTTCGTTTAGTCTATCGCGACCCAGACTGGGGTCGTTGCGGCTGCCATTTTTCCTTGTTTCTCGTTGTAGATACTCTTTGGCACAAAAGCAGCAGCAACTAAGATGACTTTGTTGTTATTCTTTAGTTCTTCGAAAAGAGCTTTATCACTCTTCCTATCGAAGTATAGATACCAACTTCCAGGTCTGTCTATAGTATCCAGTCTCACACTAAACCACTTATCCTCAAAGAACTCATATCCGTAGTTGTAGTAATCGCTTAACGATGCCGTTCCTGCTATCACGAAAGGATCATCCAAACGATTAGCCATGTCAAATTCCACGTCTGTGGCCTTTGCAGAAATACCACTCTTCTCTTGGTATGTACTTACTAATTCCTTCACTTTATCCACCGCACTCTCAGAAGCACCTAAATTACAGCCACTGAGCAGCGTAATCAAAAGAATAAAGATAATTACTTTTGATTTCAAAGAAGTCACCTCCATACGTAATGAATAAATCATACCATAACTAGCAGTATCTGAGATGTGATAAAAGATTTTTTGATATCATGTCCCAATATCTCACGTGTGTGTGACCTATTTATTGTAGAGGGGGTAAAAGGAGGCGATGCACAATCGATAGACTCGTATCAGTCGAATCACAAACGGAATACTCCGTCACGTCCGGCCAGTCCGAAACGCGTATCTTCGTCAAGATGTACGTCGACGCCGTTAAATCCGGATTACTCGCGGACATGGGCGCAGAGATGTGGCATACACTGTGCGTCATCGCGTCATATATGAACGAAAGGGGCGAATGCTACCCGACACAGACGCAGATTGCTCGCGGGATAGGTACGTCAAGACAAGCCGCGAACGAGCGCATCAAACGGCTCTTGGAATACCGCTGGAATGGAAAACCGGTGGTGGTCGCGGTGAAATATCGGAAGGAGGGGAAGTTCGACAACAACCGGTATACAGTGCTGCCGATCAGCGGATTGACGATGTTTGATCGGGACAAATAACGTCCCGTGTCCGCTGGAACCGTGTCAGCTCTAACCGACATGGCTGGACTTGACATTAAGAAGAACTAGGTTTTAACAAGAACTAGTATTAACAAGATAAAACATAGCGCTCCGGAATAGAAAGGCACTATTCCTCGCGCAGCAGCTAGAAAATAAAGCATCATTACTTATGTAATTCTTCGCGAAGGAATGGATATGTAAACACTCTTGTTCGCGGGAGGATAAGTGCCGAGTGTCAAAGACACGCAGGCTCGGACGTTAGTCCGATAATGTTCCATAAAATAAAAAAGAAGAGGATAGCCTCCTCCTTCTTGGAAGAAGCCCGAGAAACATTTTGAATCGCAAGGAGGGTAATGAGTGTGTCGAGCGGCAAATCGAGCACTAAACT
>JAFWEX010000085.1 GCA_017512705.1 Paenibacillus sp. | reverse complement strand
CTTTTGATTGGATTAAACTACAGCTTCACTTCAAACTCATGACATAATAGAACACAGGACAACCATTTGATCTTACCTCTAAATACTTTTCAAACAGAAAGGAAATGTGATCACGATGGAATATGTAAAACTTGGAAATACAGGACTCGATGTATCTCGATTATGTTTAGGATGTATGGGCTTTGGAGACGCAAGCAAATGGATTCACCAGTGGGTTCTCAACGAAGAAGACTCTCGTTCCATTATTAAAAGTGCACTGGAGCTTGGCATTAACTTCTTTGACACAGCTAATGTCTACTCTCTCGGTACGAGTGAAGAATATCTGGGACGGGCATTAAAAGAATACGCCAACCGGGATGAGGTTGTGATCGCAACCAAAGTTCATGGCAAGATGCATGAAGGCCCGAACGGTTCAGGCTTATCTAGAAAAGCTATTATGAGTGAAATTGATAAGAGTCTTAAACGCCTTGAAACCGATTATGTAGACCTCTATATCATCCACAGATGGGATTACAACACACCTATTGAAGAAACGATGGAAGCACTACATGATGTTGTGAAATCCGGTAAAGCAAGATATATTGGGGCCTCCGCCATGTTTGCTTGGCAGTTTCAGAAAGCGCTACATGTAGCTGAGAAGAACGGTTGGACCAAGTTTGTCTCCATGCAGAATCACTTGAATCTGATCTACCGTGAAGAGGAACGTGAGATGCTCCCTCTCTGCAAAGAAGAAAAAATCGGTGTCACTCCATACAGCCCACTTGCTTCAGGCAGATTGACAAGAGACTGGTCGGTAACGACTCATCGGTCAGAAACGGATGAAATACAAAAGTCCAAATACAATGCTACAAGTGATGCTGATCGTGTTATTGTGGAACGGGTAGCCGAAGTAGCGGAAAAGTATCAGGTACCTCGTACGCATGTTGCGCTTGCGTGGCTATTGCAAAAAGAGACCGTGACTGCTCCGATTATCGGTGCAACCAAGCAGACACATCTAGATACCGCTACCGCTGCACTGTCTCTGAAGCTGACCTCAGAGGATATCACTTACTTGGAGGAACCTTATATTCCTCACGCTGTTGTGGGCGCTCAGTAACCGTTATAGTTTTCTGAAATTAATGGCTTAATAAGCCAAGAGCCCTTCTTTCCTTCTACGGAAAAAAGGGCTTTTTATTCACATGCTTTTTGAGAATGACAACAATTGAACTAGTGTTCGGACAATCCTTACGTTATGACTTCTTAAATTGTGCTTGTATCAATAACAAATCGATACTTCACATCTGAAGCGAGAACGCGCTTGTATGCTTCATCAATCTGATCTGCAGATATCACTTCAATACTAGGTGCAATATCATGTTTTGCGCAGAAATCTAGCATTTCCTGTGTTTCACGAATACCGCCAATCATTGAACCGGCAAAAGAACGGCGATGCCCGATTAATGAGAACACATTCACAGCAAGGGGTTCAGGTGGAGCCCCTACATTGACAAGTGTGCCGTCCAGGGTGAGCAGCGAGAAGTACGCATTGATATCAATACTTGCACTAACCGTATTAATAATCAGATCAAAGGTTCCTGCTAATCTATCAAACGTTTCGGGTTCACTTGTGGCGTAGTAATGATCTGCACCAAACTGCAAACCATCTTGTTTTTTACTTAGTGATTGGGATAAAACCGTAACTTCGGCTCCCATGGCATGTGCGATTTTGACCGCCATATGACCCAGACCACCCATACCAACAACAGCAACTTTCTTACCTGGACCGGCACCCCAGTGGCGCAGTGGTGAGTACGTGGTAATTCCGGCACAGAGCAACGGTGCAGCTGCATCAAGTTCTATATTGTCTGGAATGCGGACAACAAAATCTTCGGTTACAACGATATGTGTAGAGTAACCACCTTGGGTGGGCTCGCCATACTTGTCTACCCCAGCATAAGTCGGAATGTTACCTTTCAGGCAGTACTGCTCTTCACCTTTACGGCAATTCTCACATTCACCGCAGGAATCCACCATGCATCCAACACCCACACGGTCACCTACTTTGTACTTGGATACACCACTGCCTACGTCAGTAACGATCCCTGCAATTTCGTGACCTGGTACAAGAGGATAATTGACAGGTCCCCACTCACCATGAGCTGTATGAATATCCGAGTGACATATGCCGGCGAATTTGATCTCAATTAATACATCCGTGGTATCCAAATCACGGCGTTTAATCTCTGTGGAACGAAAAGCTTGATCCGGTCCGTCCACGGCTCTGGCTTTAGCTGTAATCAATGTGATAACCTCCTCATGATTTTGGAATCCACTTTATCTTAAGCCCTATAGTTAACTCTAGGTCAAATGTTTTGAGGTCATTTTTTATAAAACAGTCATTTTGACATCATTCACACCCCGTGATAGAATTCACACGCATCAATGAACGATCTGTGCCATACCGGTTTTTTTATTTCAATCTGAGCAAACTGAAAGGAACAAACCTTATATGACTTATTCTATTAGTGAAGTGGCCAAGAAATTAGATCTGACGGTGTATACATTACGCTACTATGACAAAGAGGGTCTCATGCCTTTCGTCGAAAGAGATTCAGCTGGAACTAGGCAATTCAAAGACTCCGATATTGATTTCCTCAAAATCATACAATGCTTGAAAGCGACAGGAATGCCAATTAAAGATATCAGAGAATTTATTGCTTGGTGCTCTGAAGGTGACGCAACCCTGAAGCAGAGATATAACATGTTTACCGAGCGCAAAGCCCGTGTCGAGGCTCAGATGGAAGAACTTCGAAGAACAATGGAAGTTATCGAACATAAACGCAGTTACTACGAGAAGGCACTCGAAGCCGGGACGGAAAACATTCATAAAATTACACTGGCTCCTGACCGAGAGCACGCAACAAGCTCGTAGAGCACGAGAAAGGAGCTCGTCTTATGACTATTCCAAGTAGGCAGCAGCTGAATGAGCTTGCTAGACTTATTCAGCTGCTCACAGTGAATGAGGGTGTAAGTACAACCGGACTCCCCTCCTTATCTCTCATTCGTGAATCCGAGGTTACAGAGCCAATCTTCAGGCTGAATGAAGCCTCTTTTTGTGTCATTGTACAGGGTGAAAAAGAAATGCTGCTCGGACCGGAACGTTTCCGATATGGACCAGGCAGTTATATTGTAGCTACGGTGGACCTGCCTGTAAGTGGTCAAGTCACTCAGGCTTCGTCTGCCACTCCTTATCTCGCTGTAAAGCTGGAATTCACTTTTAGTGAGATCCTGGAGGTCGTTCAGCATATCCGTGTCTCCTCTCAACTGCATAAAGATACGAAACGAGCGATGTATGTCAGCGATATCTCTCCAGAACTGATGGATGTCGTAATCAGATTAGTCCGGCTGCTTGAAAGTAATGAAGAAGATCAATTCATGCTCTACCCGTTGTTCAAAAAAGAGATTCTGTACAGAGTGCTCAAAGGGCCCCAAGGAAGTGCATTGGAACAGGTTGCTCAGGAAGGATCACACACTTATCGCATACGTACTGTCATTGAATACATCCTTACCCATGTTAATCAACACATTCGGATGGAAGAACTGGCTGAACGGGCACATATGAGCCAGGCTTCATTCCACCGCCATTTCAAAGCTGTTACTGCGATGAGCCCCCTTCAGTTCATTAAACAGCTAAGGTTACAGGAAGCAAGGCGTCTGTTAATGTCTCAGTCCATGGATGCATCAGAGGCTGCCTTTCAGGTCGGTTATGAGAGTCCATCCCAATTCAGCCGCGAGTATTCCCGCTTGTTCGGAAGCCCGCCGATGGTAGATATTAAACGATTAAAGGGACTCGAGTAAAGGACTAACCAACAACGCGTACTCTAAGCGTTCCGATCCAAGGTAACATCAATCGTCGATTTCATTCTAGAAATCGTTTGCTTGTATGCAAAGAGACTTCCACCCAAAAAAGGATGGAAGTCTCTTTTTATTCACCCAACTTCTTGTCTTGTGATTCTATCTTAGCCTCACTTGGAAGCTGAAAGTAAGCTATCTGTAATGAATTGAAGCTGTCCTTCGAGAGATACCGGATCGTTATACGTATCCGAGGATGGATCAAGTTCAAATACATGATTAGCTTTTACAGCCGGCAGATTCTTCCACAGGCTATTTTCATAAACTTTTTTGGCATCACTCTTGTCTCCAGACCAAGGACTGGTATAAATAATATCTCCAGCGTAATCAGGCAACACCTCAATGGATATGGAAGCCCAGCCTGTACCACTGTCAATCGCTTCGGCTTGTGCTTTGGCTGGTGCCTTCAGTCCCAACTCGCCGTAGATGATCTCTCCTCCGCGGCCATAGTTATGTCCAAAAACATATAACCCTTTATCATACGGATTCAAAATGGATACCGTACGTTCACCGACAGCAGCTTCGACCTTCGGTTTTATTTCATTAATTTGGGATTCCCACTTCACTACCCATGCTTTCGCCGCATCTTCTCTGTTCGTAAGTTTTCCCATCTCTAGCATTAAATCTTTGTAATTGCGTTTACCGTACTCAATCTGAACAACAGGCGCAATCTGTGCAAGCTTATCGGTACCTTCAGTACCTGTATACACCAAGATCAGATCAGGCTTCAAGGCAAGAAGTTGCTCTGGAGTAGGTGGCTGTTCACCCAGATCCGTTGTGCCCTGCGCAGTAAGCTGCTCCTTGATATACTTGTTGTTCATTGCACCTGAAGTTGCCCCAGCCACTGGAACATCCAGTGCAACAAAGTACCCTGTGGAGAATGCCGTCAGATCCACAACCCGTTTTGGATTTTTTGGCACTTGCACTTCACCTGCGTCAGACTGGTATGTCACCATCTCATCCTCTGCACCTGATGATACATTGGTATTATCCTCAGCAGCTTGACCTGTATTCGATGTTGATGAACCACATGCACTTAAGATAAATACCAGCACAAGCGTCATCATCATGATCCACTTTGAATTTCTTTTTGTACGCAAAATAACCCCACCTTTAATGTATTTAGTTTGATTCAATAGATGATATTGATAATCGTTATCAACGATACCATGACTCTCGCCTTTTGACAATACAAATCAATTTCATAACTCATTAAATTATCGTTTTGTAACTAGATTTAGACAAAATGGATCGTTTTGATCTATATCTAGCCTTGATTGAAGCTGCTGAAGGTATTATGAAATTGATTCAATAGAAGTTTAATATATTTGTTCTTCACGTCCTCTTTACTTCCATTAATAGCGCTGCAGACTACATTTTTCCTGACATTTTCATTCCAGACTTGCCAGCTAGCAGGTTAAAAGACTATCATCATTAGAGTACATAGAGAATGCTAACTACATTTCCAATCAGATAATGTACGTAGAAAACGCAAAGAAATGGTTTGAGGAGGACAAGATGGATCAGATTATACTGTGGTTGAAGTACTTTTTTTTAGGCATTGTTCAAGGCGCAACGGAGCCAATTCCGGTATCCTCCAGCGGTCATTTGATCATTGCCCAGCGACTTATGGGATTAAAACAAAACGGACTTTCGTTTGAAATTCTGACAAACACTGCCTCATTAATCGCAATTGTTTTTATTTTTCGGGAAGACATCATGAAGCTGATTACCGGTGGGTGGGGTTACCTTCGAACCCGCAAACCGGAATATCGCGCTGACTTTATGTTTTGCTTATATATTGTGATTGGTACGATTCCAGCTGCTGTGGCTGCTGTACTGTTCAAAGATCCGATTGAAGAGATCTTCTCATCCGTATACACTGTTGCTGTTGCATTGTTAGTTACGGGTGTAGCGCTCTGGCTAATCCGGAACCTACGCGGTCGCAAACAAGATGGGGATCTGAAGACGAAGGATGCTGTGCTGGTCGGACTCGCTCAGGCAGTTGCTCTGATTCCAGGCATCAGCCGTTCTGGTGCTACCGTCATTTCGTCCATTGCCGTGGGCATGAAACAAGAAACCGCGTTAAAGTTCTCTTTTATGCTCTATATACCGATCAGTGTCGGTGGATTAGTCATGGGTGCATCAGATATAGCACATGATCCAAATCGTACCCAGCTTGCCATCCCTTATCTGATCGCTTTTATCACCACGCTGGTCGTTACCTATTTCTCGATGAGATGGTTTATGGGCATTATGGCTAAAGGCAATCTGAAATACTTTTCATATTATTGCTTCGTTGTAGGAACCTTATTACTTATCTTTTTATAGCATTCTCTTTAACTACAAAAAGGGACAACCACACAGGGTTGTCCCTTTGTTCATGCATTCATGCTAACGGTACATATCAGACCATACTTATAATTTCGCATATTGCAAAATGGATGTTGCCGCCGTTACTCTAACCTGTTCATCTTTACTCCGCAATGCTTCTTTAAGTACTGCCAATGCTTCCTCTATTGTTGCCTGATCGACTTGCCCTGATTGAATATCGAATAGTGCTGTGCGTGCTGCATGTTCTGACGGTTCTGGTTTAGTTGGTTCGTTCTTCCACCCAAAAACCTGATCCAGCCGAGCCTTCGTTACAGGTAGCTCGAATGGAGCAACAACTTTAGGTTCATTCAGTAAACTCTGCATATGCTCATTGATCTCCTCAAGCGGTACTTGCCCGAGCCACGTTACACCTCTACGGTGGCAGATCAGGTCGTCACTCGTGCCAACGGAATCATCATAATAATAATCTCCGATGTCGCCCACATACATCCAGTCTTCATCCTTTATGACCACATAATCTCCATCATTTATCCCGTCTGCAAATAACGAAGCCGCCTCCAAAATTTCGCTTAATTTATCATCTACAAGTCCGTAGCGATGCTTCAATAGTTCAGCAACTTCCTCAAGTGACACCTGCTCCAGATCACCGAGTGCTGACCACGGAATCCCCACATAATTATCCTCTAGAAAGCTCTTAACTTTACTAACCCCATCAACAATCGATTGAATATAGAACAGCTTCACAGATGCCGCCTTCCCTTCATCCATACTTAAACATAGTAAACCATTGATCGGGTCGCCGTGTCTATCTTCGACGTAATTCTCTCTTATCGGTTCTCTCCTATTTAACTCAGCCTATTTCCAGTTATAGCCACAAGCTATAGCTAGATATAAGTTAATGGAATTACTTAATAACCGTGCTGGTATGATACCTTGTTGTTAACACATTGCAGAGGGGTTATGAGAATGACACAAAGTAGCGTATTAGGATATCCTCGGATCGGAGTCGATCGCGAATGGAAAAAGGCTCTGGAGGCATTCTGGGCCGGAAAATTAGAAGAAAATGAGTTTCACGCCAGATTACAAGAGATTCGTTTGGATCATTTGCGCAAGCAGCAAGCTAAGGGCATTGATCTGATTCCAGTGAACGACTTCAGCTATTATGATCATATTCTGGATACAGCCGTGATGCTTGGTATTGTGCCAAAACGCTTCGCTTATACTGGAGGGGCTGTGCCTCTCTCTACCTATTACGGCATCGCACGGGGAACGAAAGATGCCGCAGCCAGTGAAATGACCAAATGGTTCAATACCAACTATCACTATATTGTACCTGAACTGAACGATGCTTCTCCGGTATTAACGGAGAATAAACCACTGATTGCATACCTCGAAGCCAAAGAAAAACTGGGCATCGAAGGCAAGCCAGTCCTCGTGGGTCCACTGACCTTCCTGAAGTTATCCAAAGGTTATGATGCATCCGAAACGGACGCTTGGTTAGATCAGTTGCTTCCTCTCTATATTCAGGTACTGCAAGAACTTGCAGACGCTGGCGTACAGTGGGTACAGATCGATGAACCGGTGCTCGTGACCAAATTGAATGACGCGGATGTGCAGCGTTTGAGCAATATTTATACCGCTTTTACCTCAGCAGTTCCCAATCTAAATATATTGCTTCAGACGTACTTTGAATCCATTGAAAATTATAACGAAATCATCTCATTGCCAGTTCAAGGCATCGGTCTTGACTTCGTACATGGGCTTCAAGGCAATCTGGAATCATTGCAATCTACCGGTTTTCCGGCAGACAAAGTGCTGGGTGCGGGGATTATAGATGGACGCGGTATCTGGAAAGCTTCCCTTCAGGACAAGCTGACACTACTACATACCCTTACTTCACTCGTGACACCTGAAAGGCTAATCGTGCAAACGTCCTGCAGCTTGCTTCATGTGCCTGTGACAACCGAGCGAGAAACGAAACTTGCTGCTGAACTTAAGGACGCACTCGCATTTGCAGACGAAAAGCTGGATGAGATCGTGATTTTGACCAAAGCACTTCAGCATACGGATGCAGACATCACTGCCAAAATTAACGACGCTGAGCTGAAACTGCAGACTTTGCAGCGTTCCAGTGATCGTAACCGCTCAGCGGTACAGGAAGCTGTTGCTTCCATCCGAGTACAAGAACCGAATCGTTCACACCCGTTTGCTGAACGGCATGTTGCCCAGCAGAAGAAGTGGCAGCTGCCATTGTTCCCGACGACTACGATCGGTAGTTTTCCGCAATCCTCGGAGGTTCGAAAAGCCCGTCAACAATGGCGAAAAAATGAACTGAGCAATGATCAGTACGCATCCTTTATCCAAGATCAGATTGATAGCTGGATTCATATTCAAGAGGAGATCGGCATTGACGTGCTTGTACATGGTGAGTTCGAACGCACCGACATGGTTGAATTTTTTGGAGAGAAGCTTGCGGGCTTTGCTTTTACACAATACGGGTGGGTACAATCCTACGGTTCTCGTTGCGTAAAACCACCTGTTATATATGGGGATGTCGCATTCATAGGTGAGATGACTGTGGAGGAAACGAAGTATGCGCAATCGAAGACGGCTCGTCCTGTGAAAGGCATGCTGACTGGCCCTATTACCATTATGAACTGGTCTTTTGTGCGTGAAGATATTGAACGAGAAACTATCGCTTATCAATTGGCATACGCGTTAAGACAAGAGGTTGAGGCTCTCGAAAAAGCGGGTATTGGTATGATCCAAGTAGACGAACCTGCCGTCCGTGAAGGCTTACCACTCAAGGAACATAAACAGGCGGACTATCTAGATTGGGCTGTCAAAGCGTTCCGTATCACAACATGCACTGTACAAGAAACAACTCAAATTCATACCCATATGTGCTATTGCGAATTCCACGATATGATTGATTCTATTAAAGCGATGGATGCGGATGTGATCTCGATCGAGACATCACGCAGCCATGGAGAGCTGATTCACAGTTTTGAAGAAAATACGTACGAATTAGGGATTGGACTTGGCGTGTACGATATTCATAGCCCGCGTGTGCCAAGTGTCGAAGAAATGAGCAACATGATTGATCGCGCCTTGCGTGTACTCGATCCGGAGCTGTTCTGGATCAATCCAGACTGTGGTTTGAAAACGCGCGGACAGGAAGAAACCGTGGCTTCCTTGAAAAACATGGTGGATGCTACTCGTATTGCACGAGCCAAACACGCTTCTGCTTCCGTCCTGAACTAAATTCGATAAACGACAATACCCAAAAAGCCGAAGTCTTGTATGATCCAGGACTTCGGCTTTTTGATTGGTTCTATTTTAAAAATCGAAAAATCACATACTCTCCTCGAGCCACTGCTGCAAAGGCATATCCTCTGTCAGTTCACCGAGTATAATATGACTGAACTGCCCCGATTGATCAATCACCATGGTTGCAGGCAGACCTGAAATTCGATACAAATTGGATATTTTGCCCGTCGCATCGATCATCACCGGAAAATCAAACTGATGACTTTTCATAAACTCGTTAATTGTTCCTTTGCTCTCCCCTACATTAACGAATAACATCTCCACGTTGTTCTTGTTTTGCTGTGCCAGCTCATGAATGAACGGCATCTATCGCACACAAGGCTCGCACCAAGATGCCCAGAAGTTTATCATCACAGCTTTGCCTCGGTATTGCAAAAGCTGGACTTTCTCCCCTTTGGAATTCACCGCTGTAAAATCAGGAGCCTCCGCTCCCACCCGAATGGGGTGGTTACGTTTCATCTCGGTATTTGGCCCATTCGACACAAAAGCCCATATTCCAGCCGCTAACGCTGCAAAGACAATCAACATTGTAATGATCCGTCTTGCATTTATACCTTTTCCCTGCTTACTCTTCATGTTATCCCTCTGTGGTTGATTCTGCATACATCACCTTCACTTTAATCCCAGACTCTGATGAAAAGCGGCGTGAAGCGAGCCGTACTGATCTCGAATATCATTTGTTGTGCCTTCTCCAACAACACGCCCTTGATTCATAAACATTACCTGATCAGCAATGTCATCCGCCACTTCAAGCTGATGCGTAGAGAATACAACCATATGCCCTTCCTGTTTGACCTCTTGCACCAAGTGCACAAACTCTTGCATCCAGAAGGGGTCAAGTCCATTGGTTGGCTCATCCATGATCAGCAGCGCGGGCTTCGCCAGCATCGCTTGAGCGAACAATACACGCTGCCTCATCCCTTTGGAAAAGGTGGTAACCCGTTTGTTTTTTTGCTCGCTGAGACCAACCATCCCTAACACTTCTTCCACTCTCGCACGGGGAAGTTTACGGAGACTTGCCCAGAATAATAAAGCTTCCTCCGCGGTTAGCCCTTGACTGAACTGATAATCATCCGGCATATAACCGATCTGATGGGCATACCGTTTGCGATCCTGTACCCAGCGGACGTTATTCACCGCAATCTCACCTGATGTTGGGCGCAGTATTCCTGCAAGCATACGCAGCAAAGTACTTTTGCCTGCACCATTACCGCCGCATACGGCAAGTACTTGACCTGAACCGAGATGAAAGGAGACATCGTCGACAATGGTTTGAGTTTTGATGCGTTTGACGAGTCCTTTCACGATAACTTCTGCTTCAAGCACGAGAGCGCCCCCTTTCCCATATGGTGTACACAACCAGGATGGAGCAGCTCACCCATAACAGACATATTCCGATAAAGATTAGACTCCCGCTTGGCTGTTGCACCCATGTCACCCATTGATAATACTCGGGCCCCAGTATAGAACCGCCACCGAGCTTAATTACAATGTATAAACGGACTAGTTCAGCCGGATTCAGAAAAGTGAGCAGCACCAGTAACGGTTTAATCCAGAGGTAGGGCATTAGCCCTAACACTGCAAGCAATAATGCTGGCCAGCCAATAACGGCGAAGAACCAAATCGAAACGGAAATCGTTAAAGCCTGCCAGCGATTGCGAGACAATGAGCCGATCAATAGAGCAATACTCAGAAACAACAGAATAAGTCCACAGGAAAATGCCAGAAACAATAGATACGTTAACAGATCGATCGGATTGCCAAGCAAACCGCTGACAAGTCCCATCAAGCCGTATCCAAAACTTACAATGATCAATAATACGGCGGCTAACCCAACATATTTTCCGGTAATAAAAGACAGGGTGCCGATGGGATAGGTGGACAATAACTGCCAACTACCGTCCTCTTTCTCCGCCGTCAACGAAAAAGAACCCAGAAACAGCGTCATCAGCGGCAAAAGATACAGAATAAGGTTTAACATGGAACCTGTTGCACCGGAGTACCCTTGTACCGGATTCTGTGCATTAAGAAGTAATAAACTTAAGCTAAATGTGCAAAAAAGGATCAAGAACGAATATGACCAGGGGTTACGAAACCCCGTTTTCAACTCTCGCTTGGCGATCTGGATCATATCAGACATGGGATTCACCACTGCTCATCAGCATCAGTGACTGCCTGAACCTTCGTTCGATTCTGACTCATGGTGTTCATCTGTACTCTTATCTTCATCCGCATGATGCTCATGCCCCTGATCCGTTCCGTCCTCGTCGTGACTATGTCCATGTCCGTCCATATCCATGTTATCCGTATTTTGAGTCCAATCATGAGAAGCGAGTTCTTCCGCACTCATAATCTTGCCCACACCCTGCTCTGCTACAAACGCCTCGGCAGAAGCTTTGTCCTTGAAGTTAATAACGCCATATGCCATGGGAGTTCTGAGCGAAGAATCATAAACATAGGTCGCTTTGTTAAATTCGATCCATTCTTTGTCGTTATAATCACGCACATAATCCATCCCGATGTTATCTGTGCCGTTTTCCTTTTTCCATTCATTCATACAACCAAGATCATCGAACTTCAGATTCTTCCCATCTTTTGTTGTAAGCTGCGTCGCAAACGCATCATCCTTCACTTGCATATTACAGATCGCACAGATATCTACGTCCTCATTGATCGGTACAGCTGCATATTTCTGTCCGCATGCCGTTAATATCACGGTACCTAGAAGCAGCACCATCGCCAAAATCCATCGTTTGTTCATTTTCTCCATACCCCCATATAGATCATCGTACTTGTAGACAAGCCTAGCAGCAGTAACCCGATTATCCAAACCCATCTTGAAGAGGTTTCTCCTTCATTGCCGGGTGTTCCAGAACCTACTACACTCGTTTTCTGGATACTCATCTGCGGTGATTCGTCTGTTGTCCAGTGGCTCTTGCCTTCCGAATGAAGCTCACTCAGAAAAACCATTCCTGGTGATTGAAAAAAGAGCTGATACGCAGCATTTCGACTTATTAATTGTTCATAGAACGGATTGATTGCATACGATAGCTCGCTGATGCCGTCTTGATTCAGATCCAGTCCCTGAAAGGAATCCCAATAGTTTTGCTTCATAACGTTATCTTGACTGTCCATGGTAGATGCATCAATGACGTTCGAAATAAAGCGGTTTTGCGTAAATGCATTGTCTTCCGCCAACACCATCTGAATGCCGACAAAATTTCGGATCAAACCGTTATCATAGATCTCATTGTTCGAGGACTCAGCAATATTCATGCCCACTCGATTGCCCTCTACGGTATTGCTGTGGATCTTGGACTGATGTACGTCATAGAGTAAAATCCCTTGGGAATGAACATTCGTACTTTGCTTGCGAAAAGTATTGCCCGATACCACCGTATTTTTCACACCCATGATCATGGCACCTGTCATATTTCCTTCTCCTATGTTATTCGTAACCGATGATCCAGTAATATACATGCAATGAATGCCGTACCTCGTTTGGATAAAACGGTTGTCGTGTACTGCTGCGTTCCGGCTATTCTCCAGGTAAATTCCGTCAAGCACCCCTTGAATCTTGTTGCCTTCAATTCGGATGTTATCTGAATTGTAGAGATCGATTCCATTGCCTTTTTGACTGCTCCAAGCCGTGCTTGGCCCGTCCCATTCAATGGTATTATTCTGTACCACGGCAGAAGCTGCATCACGCAACAGTAACCCAGCCCCTTTGGTGCGAATCATAAGCTCAGTAATCTCATGATTGCTGCCTGTAATCTCTACGGCTGCGGCAGGCTGACGACCGTTATGCTCGATCGTGAACCCTTTCAACTTCACATCTTTGGCCTGAATCGATATTGCAGCTTGATCCTGTTCGTTGTTTATCGTGACCCCTGTATCCCCAATCAGAGTGAGTGGTTTCGAGATCACAACGGGACCCGTGTATAGACCCGGTTCAAGCTCGATTACGTCTCCGGCCTCCGCTTGATCTATAATCGACTGAAGCGGGATCGATTCCATGTCTCCAGTTAATCCCGTTGCTGCTACAGCTGTAAATGAGGCAAACATACCAAGGACTACGATGATGCTCATAAGAGCCACCCTGCCCGAACGTAATCGTTTAACTTTACGATTCTTGATACTCCGTTGATCACTCACAGTCAGGATAGGTAAGCCTCCGATTCTACTGCATTGTTCATCCATTGCATTACCACTTCCCTCCATTCCTTGTCCAAGGTGTTATAGCTAAGCCTTAACCCCGTCCTTCACACAGTACAGTTTATCGAAAATGACAAATTCCACATATAGCCCCATCAGGCTATACGTTGTGCTCTTTTGTGTCCAATTTGTGATTGAATGAAAGAAAGCCGCCTTATCGGCGACTTCAAACATTCAGGTTATGCGAATGGATAGGTCCAAAAACGTTCACGCCCAAAGCGGGCTTGAAGTTCTTCATCGTTCAGCTTGCGGTTACCTAGCAACTCTGCAGCCTGAAATTGTGAACGGTGAGCACGAATCGAGGCCAGCTTTTGCGCCAAAAATTCGGAGACATCTACCGTCACATCAGGCTTACCAATATGCTGCTCATGGTTATTAGAGAAAGCGACACAGTGAACGACTGGACGCTGCTCCTGTGGCAGACGACTGATGGCTCTGATGACTGCGGCTCCCGTCGCATCATGATCCGGGTGAACACTGTATCCGGGATAAAATGTAAAGACAAGGGAAGGTTTGATTTCCACAAGGAGAGCCATAATACTGCCATCCAACAATTGAGGATCTTCAAACTCTACCATTTTATCGTGAAAGCCAAGCATCCTTAAATCTTGAATCCCAATCGCACTAGCTGCTTCAATAAGCTCCTCTTTGCGAATGGATGGCAGAGTCAAGCGGTTCGCAAACGGCGGAATACCCATGTTACGTCCCATCTCACCCAAAGTTAAACAAGCATATGTAACGTGTGCTCCACGATCAATGTATTTAGCTAACGTGCCCGATACGGAGAATGCTTCGTCGTCTGGATGGGGATAAACCACCAGGATGCGTTGATGCTCATCATGTGCATTCTTTGTCATAATGTTGTTCCTCCACTTCCATTTAGAACTTCTCAAGGCTCAGCTGCAAAGCGACCACCAGTTTGCCTTGGCTGTCATGGCCGGCCATAATCAGTCTATCTTGTTCCTGCTCATCTATGTGAGTAAGCCCTTCAGCATAAACCCAGCCTTCTGTTGTTTTCAGACCTACACGGTAAGGTCCCTCACCTGAAATGGAGCCCTGAGTATATCGAATGGCTGCGTTAGAAATAAAGGCCGAGGCTGGATGCCGTGAACTATCATAATGTTGAGCGTAAGCGCCCGTTGTCATTTCAAGATGCATGTATACATCCTGATTAACAAGGCGATCGAGCCGAAGCTGGATATCTTGTGGTTGTATCAGTTGCATGACGGCCTCCCTGTTTCATGTAAAGTATGAACTCCATTTTATCATATGCAACAAAGAATATACATTTAAACTGCTCTGATACATAAAATGAAGGCTTTTTCTTGTTTTATTTTTCAAATGCTACAAGATCGATTAGATTATAATATAGAACTATGGCATTTTTCACATTGAAGCCAGATCAGAATTGTAAAAAGGAGTTACTTCCGATGAAATCCATCATTCAGCTATTACATTTTGGCTATCATCAAGCCATGAGCTGTATCTTTCCCGTAGCCATTTTTGGCACGCTGGCACTATCAAGTATCATTCCTTTTCCTTATATTCACCGCTATGATGCCATCCTGCTGATTTTGCTTGCCGTCCAATATCTCATGGTGCGCAGCGGACTCGAAACGCTGGATGAAATCAAGGTGATTTGTGTATTTCACTTGATCGGGCTGATGCTTGAGATCTACAAAGTCCATATGGGATCGTGGTCATACCCTGAACCGGCATATACGAAGGTATTTGGCGTACCCCTCTATAGCGGGTTCATGTACGCCAGCGTAGCCAGCTTCATGTGTCAGATCTGGCGAAGGCTGCGAATGGATATGACCGGCTGGCCTGGTATGATTCCTTCAATGCTGCTGGGCGGAGCGATCTATCTTAATTTTTTCACCCATCACTTTATTCCAGACTTTCGCTGGTGGTTGACAGCACTCGTATTTGTGGTCTTCTGGAAAACGTGGATCATCTTCAGGGTCCGACTCACAACATACCGCATGCCCCTGTCTCTTGCCTTTATTATTGTAGGATTTTTCATCTGGCTGGCTGAAAATATAGCTACCTTCTTTAACGGCTGGAAATATCCTGATCAGCATGAGAGCTGGCAACTGGTGAGCTTCAGCAAGATCAGCTCTTGGTTTCTATTGGTGATTATCAGTGTGATTATTGTCGCTCAGCTCAAATATGTCAAAGCCAATCGTACAGCAAAATAACAGCAGAACTCAAACTTACAACTTACCTCTTACTTGTAAGAATAACGACAATATCCTTTTCTAACTCACCAACACTTCTAACATGACCATAATTCACGTATTGTTCTCCCCGTTCCACAGAGAGACGGTAAAGAAGCCGCCAATTGGCGGCTTCTCATCCTATCGATCACGTTTAGCCTTAGGCCAGGCAACACACATGTCCCCCTACTCCGTCTTTCAAAATTCTATCTAGTACTCTCCCAAGAAAATTACTTCAGTTTCCAATTCAACCTGGAATGTATCCCACACCTTTTTCTGAATAAATTGAATTAGATCCTCGTAATCCTTGGCCGTAGCATGATCCACATTGACGATAAATCCTGCATGCTTGGTGGAGATTTCAGCACCTCCGATGCGCATACCCTGCAGTTGACAATCCTGAATGAGTTTGCCAGCAAAATATCCTTCTGGACGTTTGAACACACTTCCGCAGGAAGGGTATTCCAAAGGCTGCTTTGATTCCCTCAGGAACGTTAACTCCTTCATCTTGCTGGAGATCTCCTCTGGGTCACCTTCGTTAAGCTGAAATTCGGCATCTAGAATAATATAATGATCCATCTTAAAAAGACTGTTGCGGTAGCTCAGCTTCATCTCTTCACGTGGGATAACGACAACTTTGCCTTCACGAGTAATGACCGTCGCCTTTTCAATCACATCGGCAATCTGTCCTCCGTAGGCACCAGCGTTCATATATAGAGCGCCTCCTGTACTACCAGGAATGCCGCAAGCGAATTCCAGTCCAGTTAGCGTATGTTGAAGTGCGGTTCTGGACACATCAATAATATCGGAGCCGCTCTGCGCCTTGATCCGTGTGCCATTAACTTCAATCTGATCGAAGCGGCTAAGTGAAATCGTGACGCCGCGGATGCCTCCATCCTTAATAATGACGTTAGAGCCTTTGCCGATGACGGTCAATGGCAGCTGATGGCTGTTCGCGATTTCCACTACTTTGGTGATCTCTTCGACCGTAGTTGGATGAACGAGAATATCAGCTTTGCCTCCAATTTGAATAAAAGTATGATTTTTTAGGGGTTCATTAAATTTCACTTTTTCTTTAGGTATGTGATTCTCAAAAATATTCATGATTTTCTCTCCCTGCGTTCTTCAAAAAGAACATGATTCCTACATTGTAAATCGAAACACACTCCGATGACAATCTATCCTCATAATTCCCTGCATAAACCGAGTACATTCACCTCTATATCTAGATCGTATTCGCTGGACTTGTACAGTAATTACAGTTGTTTGATGAAAAGTCGTAAGATACGAGATAAAAACTAAAAAACAAGATGTTTTATGATAGTCAGTGGATTGAATGATCTAAATGAGTGCTCTAATATCGATGATTAAAACATGATATAAAATGAAAAACGCTGGAGTCTATGCTCGCAGCGTTTTGAGAATGATGATTTGAATTTTCCTTGTATTCAGACATCTCTGAATCAATAGCACATGAATTCACACATGTACCATCACATTCATTTCACATGGATACGGAAAATATCACCAGCGTTACCACCAAAAACGATAAACCCTTTTTGAGGCAGTTTTGTTGTTTTCTCACCGGTCGCAATGGAGAAATGCAGCACTTCTCCTTGTTCATTGTAGACGGCATAACCACCTTGATCTGGCGAGTCTACTGTTATCGTCTTTTCTGCAGTTTTTCCACTAATGGCATACCACCGCGCTTGACCATTAGCTGGAATGGTTGTAATCCCTGATCTCCCGCCAAAGATCGGCTGAATAGCTTGTTCGGCAATGTATTCCTGTCCATTCTGTATGAGAATTTCCGCACCCTGTTTGTTCATCAGATTTAGATCAAATGCATCCCGACCGTTCATAACAGGGATTTCTGCCACATTCTCTGTATTATTTTCATCTGTAATCCGTGTCCCGTTCACATAGCCATGCTCCAGATCGACTTGGAGATTTTTAATGAGAATCGATGGAACGAGATAAAAAATAGATGTGATTTTTTCGTCCAGTGCAAAATATTTCGAACCATTTCGGGCAGCCCATCTCTCCGTAGTGACCTGATCCAGCTTATTATGTTCCAGCTTTTGATAATCGTAGGTAGTCATAGCCACCTGTCCCAGCCCCGGCAAGCTTATATAGCCTTGAACCTTCACATATATCTTTTCGTTACTTTCCTTCACAAAACTGACTTTAACACTTCCATCTTCACTGGTAAAATAACCATCACCTGTGAACACATACTGTTGTTCGGGGATAATTCCGCCCAGTAATCCGGGTAATGTAAAGGCTCCGTCCTGAATATCTATCTCCAGTGTTGTACCTACCATTCCATACAATCCCGAGTAGTTCTCAAGCTCAGCAGGCATAGCTGTCTTAACTGGAGTGGAGAACGTCTTATCCGGTTTGATGTGATCTATAACACCTTCTTCATTCAACAATTCTAGCAGCACTTTAGTGGCGAACATCTGATTGAATATGGAGGAACCACCTGAAGACAAGACAGCCATGGATATGTCATGCTCGGGGATCGTAATTAATATACCATGATACATCATTGTGTCTCCGCCCTTGGCAAGTGCCTTGATTCCATACTCACTGAAGGGGGCAAGTTCAACCGAATCCCAGCCGAGACCATAGTTGAACGAATTCACTTCATCAGACACCCAAATCCCTTTTCGATACTCCGAACTTTGCATCGACTTGGCTGAAGCTTCAGACAGAATATCTGAGTGATTCCCCATCAGCACTTCGGCAAATTGAGTTAGTTCCTCCGAAGTTGAATACAAACCGCCAGTACCAAGTATGTTCGCATTTTCCACAGGCATCTTGGGCTGAAGTGTAGGCCAATACGCTCCAGCTAATTTGTCTCTATTGAATGTGTCCAGTGGCGTTTTGGTTGATTGTAGCTGCAACGGCTTACTGATGAACTGATTCACATATTGACTATAACTTTGTCCGCTCATCCGTTCTACCAAAATCTCCAGTAGCTGAAACCCATCATTCGAATAGACCGAGTATTCGCCAGGCTTCGACTTAAGCGGCTCCGTTTGAAGTTTGAGCAATAGCTCATCCTTATTGCGTGTATCATTATCATCAAAAAGCATACTGTTCCCATAGTGAGAACCATACAAGCCGGATGAGTGATTCATTAACATACGCGGTGTGATCTCTGTGTAACGGGGATCAGCCATCTTAAAATCGGTAATGTAAGTAGTTAGGGGCTTATCCAGGTCTATCTTCCCAGAATCGACCAGCATCATAGCCGCAGCGGTAACGTACATTTTGCTCACTGAGCCTATGCCGTACATAGTGTCCTGATCGACCATTTTCTGGCTCGCTTTATCATGGAATCCTGCCGCATCCGATAAAATAATTTTACCTTTATCCATGATCGTATATTGCAAACTCGTAACACCATAATTTTGAATCATGAACTCCGCAATCTTCTTTGCTTTTCCTTCGATCGTCTGCTCCTGATCTGCCTTCGCGTGGACTCCCGATACGGGCATAATGACAAGCATGATCGTACACAAAATCGTAATTATCCTTTTCATTCGAACTTCCTCCTTCGTTGGATATATATGCATAAATTCATCATATTCGCCACAAGAGAGCTGAACGAAAAAGAACCCTGAATGGAAAAAAAGAACCCCTGAACGACAGTTCAGGAGTTGTAAGGAAGAACAACCATATTATTAAATGACCCTTGCTTCTGTTCAATCGTCATATGTCCTCCGTATTTCGTACATATTCTAGATATGTTCGTCAGACCGAAACCATGGAATTCCAAATCCGATTTATTCGTTTTCAAGTCTGCCGCTTGCTGGGTGGTGTGGTTCATAATCTGGACTACTAGCGTTGAAGCTGTAGAATGAATAGCGATTAACATATAACGGTCTTCAGCAACTCGTACTTTCTTAGAGGCTTCAACAGCATTATCCAGCATGTTCCCGAGCACTACACATAAGTCATAACGCTCAATGTGTACATCTTGGGAATGCAACTGTATGCGTGTATCTACCCGAATTCCATTTGCTTGTCCGACGGCCAGTGTATTTGTAACTAGCGCATCAATGACGAGGTTCCCTGTATTCACGCGCTGATACTCATGCTCTATCGTGTTCATGGTGAATCGGATATGATCCCGTGCTGCACTTAATTCATTCCGTTTCATACACTCTTCGATATATAGAAACTGCTGATTAATATCATGAATAATGCTTTTTATATTTTTGAAGCTGTGCACCGTCTTTTCATAGTTCGCATCCTGGTAATCCATCTGTTGCTGTAGCTGTGCGTTTTCATGAGCAAGCTGCGTCTTCTCTACCACATTATCAAACACGTACACGATAAATACATTGAGAAAAAGAGAACCGATAACTGAAAAAATATAATAGATATTTTTCTCACTGTATATCGAAATAACATTAATCTGATAGACCGTAATAACCGTCACGATCAAAAATAAAAAATAAGATCGATAGTGGATCTTAACACTTCTGCGCTTAACAATAAGGTTTACAATGGGGATCACAGCAAACATAATACTGCACCCTAATAAGAGAATTTTAGTAAATAACCAAAAATACTCGGGACCATAAATAGCTTCTACAAAGTAGTCGGTTCCTTCAATTGCACTAACCATATAAATTGAAATTAAATTGACTGTTGTCAGTAACGCTGCGTACATAACGGTATACATAATCTTTATTTTTAACTCAACCTGGTAAGATTGCGCCAAACTAAAGATAAAGACCAATGCGATGATCGTAGAAAGAGCTCCAGGTAACCGGATTGCCAAATACAAAAAGTTCAACAGGATAAACACGATAAAATATATAGCTCTGCGAGGTTTGCGTCTGGACTTGCCGAGCACAGAGTTGAAATAAAAATTAGTCTGAAAGGTCATTAGCAGAGTCATAAAAACGACGGACATCAACTGAAAGATAATCATCTTATTGAACCGTCATAATCATATATTTAGTATACGTATCTTTGACTTCTTTGATTTTGGTGCGACCTATGGGCAATGATGTTCCGTCCAGCATGGTGACCTGCGCGCCCGTAAACTTATGTACATACATCAAATTGATGAGAACCGAACGATGAATCTGCATAAAACCGTGATCTTTCATTGTAGACGCATACGCTGACAGAATGCCTTTTGTTTCATACGTATGGTCACGTGTCATTATTTTTAGCTTGTTTTTGATTGTTAGGCTCTTAACGACCTCAATCCACAAGATATCTTCATATTTCAACATCAAATCATCGTAATCCGATTTTATAACCACGTACTTTTTATCCATCGCCTGAAAATACTGATGAAGTTTGATCATTTTCTCTTCCAGTACATGAGCTTGGATCGGCTTGATCAAATATTGAAAAGTCATGACATCAAAACTTTGGACCATATACTCTGGATAGCTCGTCAGAAACATAATCTGCACATCCATGTTCTTCATTTTTCTAATCTCGTTGGCAGTCTGAATTCCATTCATTCCTCCCATTTCTACATCTAAAATAAGTAGATGAAATGAATCTTTCTGATTCACATAATGATCCAACAATTCTTCACCTGAGCTGAACATAGTGACATGGAATTCCATATTCGTTTTGAGCGAAAACGCAGCCAGCAGATGTCTTACAAGCTCTCTCTGTTGTCCGTCGTCGTCACATATAGCTATATGATACATTCACGATCCCGCCTTCCGTTTAAGCAAGCTATGCTCCTTTATTATTTATATACTACTTTATCATGTATTGGAGCATGAAATGGGTTGAAATGCATTCACACTACCCTGAAATGCAAATGATGATCCGTAGAACTCATTAAGATGATATCTCAATTCATACCAAAAAGGACAAAACAGTTACTACTCTGTCTTGTCCTTTTGTTATTATGACAGCTTTCGCTGATCAGTTCTCCCCACTAGCTACCCTTCAACGATATCCGCATGCAAATGAGAAGCTGCCTCCATCATGATTGGAACAATGGCCTCATTCGAGATAGCTACGTATAGCTCCCCCATGTACAATCGAAATGGATATTGCCGCTCTTCATGGTGCCACATAAAGAAGTCCCCTTCAATGGTCATCGTGCTCTCAGCCCCAACGATATTAAGCACCGTGGAATAGGTGAAATCCGGTTTGGAAGAAAAATAGGCTTTGCACTCCTCCAATAAAATAGGTTGTTCCTCATTATTTTGCTGCATCGATCGGGTTATTTTAAAGCGCTGATTCATCTTCGAATGCCTCCAAATTCATCTTATTCATTCTTCGTTTCAAACCATAAATCCATTTCATTCACATAACTATGTATTTTCTCATGTAGTTCTATCGGTGTCAAAGAATAAGGCATCATTCCTATCCAATGTAAGCTCACTCTCCTAATTTAGCTCATTCTGAGCGCTCGTCCATGCGAACGTGACAATATTGAATATAGTATCCTATCCGATGAATTAGGAGGGATTTATATTGACCAAACTTCTTGATGCAAGGGTATCACTGAGTGCAGCGCTGTTCAATTCCATCGCCATTCCAATTCCAATTATTAATACACCTCAATTATTTGCACAAATCGGGTTAATCACTGCGGGCGCAGGTCCTAATCCGAGAGTATTTCTGAAAGGTACGATTACAGTTCAGCTTCCACTCGCTCTATTCCAAGTACGGATTACTGTTGTACGAGGAACAGCTCCGACTGATCCTCTCGTATATTCCGCCAATCACACGTACGGCTTAGGCGGACTACTTGTACCGGAAGTTATCACTTTTTCTGCGAATGACTATAATCCGCCTGTAACTCCACAGATAACTTATACTGCATTTATCAGTACCAATCTGCTAAATACCATACGGGTAGGTCCCGAAAGTCTGGACGGATTTATCGTTTCCGATTAAACACGATGTGTAACACAAACAACCCATACCTGCAGCCTAAGCTCTGGGACACAGGTATGGGGAATTTTATGATATGGATTTACAATTAATTCCCGAAATAAACATCGAGTTTACCTGTTGGTGGCGTGGTGGCCATCCACACAGCAGCCAGATTATCCGGGGCATATGTAGCCGCTGTAATATAGTCTCCGATTAGAACCGTTGGCGTAGGAGAAATGCCATTGGGATTAAAAGACGTTGTCGTTAGACGGCGATTGCTGAAAGTCAATCCACCATCGAAGGATTCGGCAACAAATACATCCAGTAAAAATCCATCGATTTGGTTCGAATAATAAATCACCCGAATCGTTCCTGCAAATGGAGAAACCGTGATGGACGGAAAAAAGTTCTGCGTACCTGGTGGTGCTGCGGTAATACTTATTGGGTCAGACCAAAGGAGCCCATCGGGAGAAGAGCAAAGTAGAACGTCCGTGTACCCGGCGCGAGCATCATTCCAAACGGCATACAAGGTTCCACTGTTAGGACCAATGGATATGTCTGCACCCAAACACAGGTTGGTCTGCACTCGGAACGAATAGTTCGGTACGGGTAGTGGAGATGGAGACGGCACTACCGAAGATATAAATGTGGATTGTCGTTCAATAGGTGGTTGATAATTGATTCCCCCATCGTATGATATACGCAGTAATGCGGAAGGACTGGCTGGTCCTGTAATGATATAACCTGCATATACTTCTCCGGAGAATCCAACCGCCAACGCTGCCCGGTCATGAATACCACGAGGACTCGATTGCCGATCTGGTGGTTCCCAGGATATACCTTGTGTAACAGATCTCTGAGTAAAAATAGAAGAAGATGTTGTAGCTAGAGGGGTATAACCTACATATGCATGACCTCGATATGGGCTGCCAGGTGAACGATCTACAGCAATGAAAGGTTCATCGTTATGGACGATTGTTCCAAACCCTAACTGTACAATGGCAGGCGGTTGCCATGTGGCACCATCATCAAAAGAGGTATAGCTTACTATTGTTCCGTCGTTAATCCCGTTAAATACATGCACTGTGACGATAAAGGTACTTGGGAACGTATAGTCAATCGTCGGTGCTTCTGATGACGCATAGCCAGCAGGTTGAGGAAGAACGGTTGTGGACCAGGTATTCCCTCCATCGATAGAGCGATAAAATCCGGTAAGTGTTGCCCCGGTACTGGTATCTACAGCAACAACACACAAAATATCGGGATTTAGTGTGTTGACCGCAATAGAGGGCTCAAATTGATTGCCCCCTAAAGCACCTGTTATGTTTACAACAGCCACTCTCATCATCTCATTTCTATTAAGGAATATTGGTAAAACGGTCAATTAAAGTCATTTCCGATTGAAGGACACGCTGAATAATCTGACCCGTCGAATCCACGCCATACACATGAATAATGGTGCTTGTCGCACTAAAAAAATCACTTTGCACTTCAAAAAACGCTGCGTTGATCAGCGGATATATAAAGGTTCTGGTTGCTTGCGGCAAAATCTCAACTAAATCATGAGCTATGGGAGTCCGAGTCAATTGAGTCGTATCCCATGTGAAAACCTCCAGCTCTACACTGACAGGAGCATTCAGTGAATCATTAACACACGTTACAATCAATTGAGTGGACTGCGTCGCTCCTGCTGTCGGATTGTAAACAAGACCTGTAGAGTTAGGCATAATATCCCCCTTCCATTACCTCTAACCCACTATATTGCGACTAAAGCTTGGGTTATGACCCTTTTAAATCTTCATATTGGAACAATATGAAGATTTTGTTATGATAGATTTATGCATTCATATCATAATCTACGAGTCCTTTCTCATAGAGTTATGATATGTTCGAGTCTTACAAAATCTTTTGTTGGATGGATTAGAAAATAATAGATTCTAATACAGTTGACTTCACCTCAAAAGTAAAACTAACGCCTGGAGGTAACCTGACCATGCTCATGCAACGTACTGGAAAAATAGCTGTCGCAGCCATTATGGCTCTATCTATTGTGGGCAGCATCCCTGCAACACAAGGCCACAGCGATGCCGCTCCTGCGATCTCCGTTCAACTGGATCATGTGCCTTTGAAGTTTGATGCATCGCCTCGGATCGATCAGGGGGTGACCTATGTTCCATTCCGAACGGTCGGAGAAGCACTCGGCATTGATATTAAGTGGAACAGCAAGACACAGACTGTAACCGCAGAGAATACCTCCAAAGGAAAAACGACCAAAGTCGTCCTTCAGGTAGGTAGCAAGACAGCCACTGTGAATGGTGCCAAAGTGAAACTTGCCGCAGCACCCGTACAGCGCGAAGGACGTGTACTCATCCCTCTTAGTTCCTTCAGTAGCCAATTCGGCGTAAAGACTAGCTGGGATCAAAAGACACGAACCGTTTCTATGATCTCACCTCAACGTGAGATGCATCTCCGAGGGTTCTATGCTGTAAGAGCCTACCACGAGATTGATCTGGTGCCTTCGATGAATTCGGTTGCTTTTGGCTGGAGCCGGATTGAACGTGATGGTCAGTTTACACTCGAAGGAAAAGAGTACCAGATTCCAGCTCCTGCTGGTGAAGTAACTGCTCAATCGATCGTGGCTGACGCGGCTAGTCAGCAAATCCTGCCAAGTCTGATGGTTTATGCATTGGATGGAAATGGCGAATTAACCAAAGTACTGAGTGACAGCAGCTTACGCCAAAAGTCCATTGAAGGCATTAAAGCAGCCGTACAGGATTACGGCTTTGGGGGTGTAGTCCTTGATTTTGAGGGACTTGGCTTCAAGCTGGATGCGAAACAACAGCAACAATTACTGAATGAGTACGTGAAAGAACTCAAGCAATCGCTGCCTCAAAACATAGCGATCTCTCTGGCACTTCCGCCACTGAATAGTGCGTATAAAGGATATGATTACAAAACGCTCGCTACGTTAGCGGATGACCTGATCATTATGGCTTACCAGTATAACCCGGTAGGAACCAAAGCCCAGGTCCCAGAGCCGAACAGTCTGGTCAATGAGGCGATCGAGCTTGCACTTCAGGCAGGTGTACCTAAGGAAAAGTTGTTGCTTGGCATAAGCATCAATAGTGAAACACCTGCATCCGTCGGGGACAAGTTAGGGCTTGCTAAACGATATGACCTTAAAGGCGCAGCCTTCTGGCGTCTAGGTCTGTTCCGCACGTACAATACGGAGATGGAATCTGCTGTGGAAGCATCAGTGATCAAGGAATAGCGCACAGCCTGACTCATAAGTTATATTGTGTGAAAGCGAGAGCTTTACCGAAAAAAACACGTTCCTTTTATGCTAAGGAACGTGTTTTTTTATGTTTTCATTTTCGATATCTATGAAATACAGCCGACTATCCTTTTACAGCGCCTAGAGCAACACTGCCGATAATTTGTTTGGAGAATACGGCAAACACTACAATGATCGGTAAGATGGAGATCGCTACGCCCAGATACAATAATCCGTAGTCCATGCCATAATAGCCTTGAACCAGGGCAACCAGCACGGGGAGTGGATATTTATCCAGGGAGAAGAACAGCACGAGCGGTGTCAAAAAGTTATTCCATGATCCAATGAATGTGAAGATACCTAGTGCCGAGATGGCTGGCCCAAGAATGGGCAGTACGATCTGATTGAACGTCCTGAATTCATTCGCGCCGTCTACTCGAGACGACTCAATGATCTCATCCGGAATACTGCTCTCCATAAACTGTTTAATAAAAAATACGTTAAAGGCGTTGGCCGCCGCAGGTAAAATAATGGCCGCATAACTGTCCAGCAGGCCAAGTGTACTGAACAAACGGTAGACCCCAATCAGCGCCAATTGGCCTGGAACCATCATTGTTGCGAGTAGAAACAGGAAGAGTCCGGTGCGCCCTTTAAAATTAAACTTCGCAAAGCCATAGGCCGTTAAAGCACCAATGTACAGCGACAGCACTGTAGAGCTGCCAGCGATGAAAAAACTGTTGGCGAAGCCGCGCCAGATGTTGATTTTGGAAGCCATGTTCACATAATTGTCCACCAGAAAAGTACCCGGAAGGAACGTAAAACTCGAAGCAATCGATGCATTGTTATGGGTGGAATAGATCAGCATCAGATAAAACGGAATCACACACAATACAGCGAGGGCGATCAGAAATAGATAAATGAGGATTTTCCCCAATGTCAGCCGCTGGCGAAGCGCCTCATATTGAACTGCGGCCTCTCGCTTCGCGGCAACCTTAGCAGTTTGCATACAATCTCTCCCTCCCTATGAACGGCTCTTCCGTTGGGTCATGATGAAGGATGCAACCGATAACAGAATAATAATGATGAACAGACAGAACGCAATAGCTGCCCCGTAGCCAAAACGAGTACTCTGAAACGCCACATTATAAAGGTACATAATGCTGGTCATGGCGGCGCGATCTGGTCCACCGTTACCATTAGTCAGTGTAAACGGCTGATCGAAAATCTGAATGCCCCCAATGATCGAGGTAATGATCTGGAATAGAATAATCGGTTTAAGCATCGGCACGATGATATGCATAAAGATGTGTTTTTTCTTGGCACCGTCGATTTGGGCTGCCTCTTGCAGTGCCGGATCAATTCCTTGCAGACCTGCCAGGTAGATGACCATGGAGTAGCCAAAGTACTGAAAGAAGAGGATTGATGACACGATTAGCCTCATAAACCAGGGATCATTTTTCCAATTAATTGGATCTTGAATCAACCCTGTCTGCACGAGAAAATGATTAAGTCCACCTGATTGCCAATCAAAGATCAGACTGACGAGCAAGCCGAGCGAAGCCGCTGTGACGATATTGGGGAAAAAGTAGACCGCCCGGAAAATATCCCGGCCTTTTAACAGCTTGTCGTTCAAAATAAAAGCCAGCACTAGAGACACTGTCAATTGTGGAACAACCGACACCCCCCAGATGAAGAGTGTATTGAACAACGTTTTGTAGAAAAGCGGGTCCTGAAGCACGGCAACATAGTTCCCAATCCCGACAAACTCAGGTGTTGTGATTCCATCAAAATTGGTGAAGCTGATGTATAGCGAGTACAGAATCGGATACAGTCCAAAGATGGCAAACACGATAAAAAATGGAGCGATAAAGTAGTACCCGTAATGGTCCTTGCGAATTGTTTTGGCAAACATGTGCTGTCCTCCAATCATCAATATGACCTAAAGCGAACTACGCTGGTTACTCAAGTTCTTCTGTTCTCTCCGTTATTTGTGTAAACGCTTAGTTAACTTCGTAGGTATTGGAGTAGTAATCTTACTCCACCTCGAGTTCAGGGAATCTGAGTCGCACGTCACGTTTTATGCGTTTTACCACATCGTCCTTGGTCTGGATGTCTCCATTCAGATAGAGCTGTAGCAAGTTTTTGTAAATATCGTTGTTGATAATGCCATCATATTTGGTTCGTTCATACACCGGTACCTGCTTGGCAGCCTCCGAGAAGAACTCAAAGTGTTTTTGCCCTCCCAGATAGGCTGACGTCAGCGAGTCGGCAAGCTGGTCATTCACAACCATGTTGCTGGTGAAATAATCCTGCTCTTTGGCAAGTCCGGTTAGAAACTCGTGATCGAAGTTGTAAAATTCAATGAATTTCCAAGCGGCATCCTTCTGGTCACTCTTGTTATACATCGCAATATAGGTTCCTCCTGAACTGAAGGAGGATGGCCCATGTGCGAGGCCCCATAACCCTTGGGTATCCGGTGCGTTCGCTTTGAACGTAAACTGCAACCCCCAAGTCGCTGCGGGGTAAAACATCACTTCTCCCTTTTGCATCGAGGCCGCATAACCTGCACTTCCATCTTCGTATTCGGCAAGCACATGCCGTTCTCGAGCCTCACGTACCAGATCAAGCACCTTCATGTAGGTGGGATCAATGACAAGTTTTCCATCCTTCACCCAAGGAATTCCGTCGTACGAGTTGGATATGCCATTCCAGTTAGCGAGTGCATGTACCTTGTTACCACTTTGTTCTTGTACTTTTTCCCCGATTGCAAAAATTTTCTCCCATGTATCAATCTGAGCACTGACCTTCTCCGGATCATCCGTACCCAGATATTCCTTCGCCAGATCACGGCGATAATAGATGCCTCCAGGCGTACCTTGATAACCGATAGCCCTGACATTCCCCTCACTATCCTTCTCATTCGCCTGCACAAAAGGATACTGCTCCTGGATTAGCTCGGCGGCGTTATACGGCGGAGGTGATAGATTTTCCAAATATGGCACATCAATGAGTTCCCTTATGTTCCCATTTTCAATCATGAACACATCGGGAGCTTTCGAACTGGTCTGGAGTGCTGATTTGAGCTTAGTAAGGTAAAAGTTGCCCGGAATATTAACGAAATTCACTTTGATATCTGGATACTTCTCTTCGAATTTCTCAATGGCATAATCTGCCTCATCCGTGAAACTCCAGACCGTGATTTCTTGCTGCTTCCCTTGGTTGGATGCACCTGTCTGGCAGCCTGTCATCAATAATATGGAGCCTGCTAACACCATCATTGGTACAACAATCCTTCTAAATCCTCTCTTCATATAGTACCCTCCCCAAAAAGGAAACGCTTACAATTTATTTGAGTATAAGAATTTGAACGGAAGCTTTCTCCTCATATATTGTCAATCATCCTTGATATTTTGCGATATCCGAGCGGTGACGTTTGCGAAATTCAGACGGCGTGCATTGATTATATTTCTTAAAAAGACGATTATAGGAGTTCACATTGTTGAACCCATGGCTGATCGCAATCTCCAAAATTGAGTCCTGACGAAAGAGCAACGCCCACTCCGACTTGATAATGCGAAAATGATTCAAATATTCCATCAATGTGATCCCCTTGATCTCTTTAAACAGTTTGCAAATATGGAATTTGCTGAATTTCATGTGCTCTGCTACCTGTTCCAGCTTGATCGATTCAGCATAATGGTCTTCCAAAAACTCACAGACCGATTCAAGAAACTCGAACTTTTTGGAAGATACACAAGGCCAACTTGGCTTGGCATCCTTCTCTGAAACCGGAGGAGCGGTACGCAGTAGCAGAACGATCAGATCATATAACCGAGATACCATGAGCCAGCGGTAACCAGGATTCTGGTTTTTTTTCTCAGCAGCAATAGCTTCAACGTAAGGTGTTGGATTATTCACACTGCTGAATGGAATGATCATGGATTGATTGAAAAGTCTTCCCATTTCCTGCATTTCAGCTTCACTTGCGAAGCTCCCTGTAAGCAATTCAAGCCGAAACAACAGAATCGTCAACCGTTCGGTCCCCGGCATGAAATAATGCACGTCCCCTGGCTTGATCAGAATCATATCCCCTTGCTGTAGATCAAATATCTGCTCATTGACACCGATCCGCGCGTGCTGTCCATTCACAACGACAAGTTCAACCTCATCATGCCAATGTGCAGCATAATCGAACTGTGCACCTGTATAGATTAACCGGATCGGAAAACCGTCGGCCATATGACCTGTTTCCAGAAAAGTAGGTACGCCCATAGGATTCGCCTCCTCATATTTACCACACAGCCCTGGCCTGCCTCATGTTTTTATATCTTATGCCAGTATGCATTCTTCCTTTTCTCATATTCTATCTAATCTGGAAGCAAACATCCAAATCCGTATTTCTTGTCCGTTAGAGACATGGGATCAAACATGTTAATATAAGCTAAGGAAATTCAATGAAATCGGAGTGGTTGGACATGAGATTTAGCGAATTTAAAATAGGACAACGTTACGAAACTGAGTCAGCCGTGTTAACTAGGGAAGACATTATTCGTTTTGCCGAAGTATACGATCCGCAGTATATGCATCTCGACGAGGAGAAAGCGAAACAAGGACGTTTCGGAGGTCTGATCGCATCCGGAATGCAGACATTGAACATTTCATTCAAACTGTGGATCGATGTGGGTGTCTATAGTGACCATATGATCGCTGGAACAGGTATCAATCATATACAATTCCTGAAACCTGTCTACCCGGGGGATGAGCTTCGCGTCGTCGCTGAAGTCACCGAGCTTCGTCCGCGTCGAACGGGAAACGGTACGGTGACCGTGCTGCTCAGCACCTATAATCAAAAGGGTCAGAACGTATTTCGGGCAGAGTTGAGTGCACTGGTTGATAATTAGACCTGCAGACGTTATAGGTTTAGACTTTATAGGTTTACAAGAAAAGGGGCTGTCTCAAAAGCCCTTATAAACACACATCGGTGAAGAGAACTAACGCCGATACGTGCAAACGGGACAAAGCAGAGATTCATTCTGCTTTGTCCCGTTTGTGTTTTTCCGTCATTGCGGCTTTTTTGAGTAGATTGTGGGCAAGGCAAAGCCACCCGACCTCCAGGCTTACTTTTTGCAAGCCACGAAGCAGGAATCTTCGGAATCCCCGATTATTTTTCATTTGCCCAAACACACTTTCAGGCTCCATCATGCGCCGAACGGACAGCGTGTATCCTTCCTCACTACGCAGGCGTTCCCGCATCTCGTTTTTTTGCCGCATGTAGTTCAGGCTAATTGCAATTTCTCGATCTCCTTGGGCCTTGGTGCATGTCGCTTTCAAGGGACACTGGCTACAGTCCTCACTTCGATAATGACGTGTCCGAATCGTGTAGCCACTCTCCGTCACCGTCCGGCTTTCATACCGAAAATGTAACGTTTGTCCAGCCGCACAGGTCCACGTATCTGACGTTTCGTTGTAGTTCCAGTTGTCTACTTTACCGATGGCTTGCTGAAAAGCGCGAGTCTTCTCCTTGTGATATGTTCCATATTTGACAATGGCCTGAATGTTGTGTTCTTCCAAATAGCTGTAGTTTTCTTCACTTCCATACCCGGCATCAGCAATGACGGTCTTCGGTCGTTGGCCAAACACCTCTTCCAGATGATTGAGATGGGGTTTCATACATTTGTTGTCCGTGGGGCGCTGATGCACACTGTAGCCCAAAACAAACTGATTTTCCGTTCCGATCTGTACATTATATCCAGGCTTTAATTGACCATTTCGCATGTGATCCTCTTTCATTCGCATAAATGTCGCATCTGGATCGGTTTTGCTGTAACTGTTGCGCTCCCCGGCGGTTTGAATCTGATGCTCATACTTTTGCAGTCGTGGCAGGAAGTCTTTGCGCAACTGACGCACTGCTTTTTTTAATGTTTTGCTCTTCGGTTTTTCACTGAGCTTTTCCTCCAATTTCTTGACGGCTTGCTCCAGCTTTTCCACCGTGAGAGCCGAGGCTTCACCAAGTTCAGGCAAGTCGGTTCCGGTGTAGAGTGCATCTTCTTCGTTTTCCGCCTCTTCGATGGCTTGAAACAGGGTATGTACTTTTTCTTGCAGCTTGGCCTGGTGTTTGACGACAGCTTTTCTCCAAACAAAGGTGTAGCGATTTGCATTCGCTTCGAGCTTGGTTCCGTCCAGAAAATAGTGATCCAAGGACACGTATTGCTCCTGAACCAGCAGCTCCAGTACATGGGTAAACACGGTTTCCAGTACCTCTTTCATCCGCTCGGAACGGAAGCGATTAATGGTACAGAAGTCTGGCTGCTGCCGCCCGGCGAGCCACATGAACATGATATTTTCCCGAACCGCCTTGGCAATTTGCCGGGAAGAATAGATGCGCTGGGTATAGGCGTAGATGATGATTTTGGTGAGCATTTTGGGATGATAGCTGTGGCGTCCCCCGCCAGGATATGCTGCATTAAAAATGGAGTCGCTCAGGCGGTTAACCGCGTCATTCACGACACGCACGAGGTGATTTTCGGGGATATCTATCTCCAAATCCATTGGCAAGAAAAGTTGATCCATGGTATATTGAATGTACAAAAGAAGCCCTCCTTAGAAATGGTTGCTCGACACTTCCATTTTACCAAGGAAAGGCTTCTTTTTGTTTTACAATTTGGAAAACAGGGCGATCCCTAGCCATTTTTATGACTTATGGGACAGCCCCTTACATTTGATTTATTATCTTTTGTTATGAGAACGAGCTTCTTAACACTTGTCCAAGGATTTCCACACCTTTGGCGATCTGCTCGTCGGATGGTGTCGAGAAATTCAATCGAATCGCATTGCAAGGGTCCTGTTCATTCACGAGGAACGCATTCCCCGGTACCACAGCTACACCTTGAGTAGCAGCCGTCTTGGCATACTCCACCATCGGAACGTGAACAGGCAGATCACACCAGAGGAATAATCCGCCATCAGGACGAGTATAGGTCACAGCGTCGCCCAGATGTTCCTGCATCTTGTCCATCATCAATGTAGCCTTTCTCCGATAAACCTCACGAATGTGATTGATATGACCCGCATAATCATATTCAGTCATAAAGCGATGAGCCAGAATCTGCGGAAGCATCGCAGTATGTACGTCTTCCCCCTGTTTAGCGACAACCATCTTCTCCACGACTTCATGGGGAGCTTGTACATATCCCACACGCAAACCAGCAGACAAAATTTTAGAAAACGAACCGACATAGATAACCAGTCCATCTTCATCCAGGGATTTAATGGTAGGCACATCCTGGCCGCTGAATCGAAGTTCGCCATAAGGATTGTCCTCCAGAATCATTACTCCATACTTTTTCGCCAACGCATAGATCGCTTGGCGTTTCTCCAAACTGGTCGTAGCACCGGTTGGGTTCTGGAAGCTCGGAATGACATAGATCATTTTGACGTTCGGCTCGGTTTGAAGCGCGTGCTCAAGCTTCTCTATATTCATACCATCCATCTCCATCGGTACTCCTGCAAGCTTCGCACCCGAAGCCCGGAAGGAATTCAAGGAACCGATAAAGCTTGGACTTTCGCAGATAATCGTGTCTCCCTCATTACAGAGTACTTTACAAGCAAGCTCAATCCCTTGCTGCGCTCCGGACACAATAAAGAGCTGGTCGGATGGCTTACCTGTATTAAAATTTTGTTTAAGGTGCTGCTGAAGAGCTTCGCGAAGAGGTAAGTACCCTTCCGTGATGCCATATTGCAGTGCGGTAACCGGGTCTTGCTCCAGAATGGATTGGGTGAAGGTACGAATCGCTTCAATCGGGAATGTTTCTGGCGCGGGATTGCCCGCGGAGAAGGGGATTACATTTTGACCTGATGAAGCTTTCAGAATTTCACGAATAATCGACGGCTGCAGTGATGCAATCCGGTTGGAAAAGGTATAATTCATCTTCAATAACATCCTCTCGGCATCTGTTCTAACTTCTATCACAATGGATATATTAGATTCTATTATACGAGCATTTTTCGATTTGCCAAAGAGACGATTGCGATGTTTACATATTTCTATTGAAAATTGTATTTATATTCTTGCACGATTTTATTCTACGTCAATCGGATGTTGCAGTTGATCCGTATAATAATCGATGTACAGCTTACCATTGCTCCCTAGAACGGCATAGAACACATCACTAACTTGCTTTCGATGAGACGAGAGCTGTTTCAATAACTGATCCTTAGAACCGTGATTTAAACGTATATTTTCTTTCAACAGCTGACCATCCATAATCATTTCGATAGGCAAACGCTCTTTTGGTTGATCCTCTTTACTGATATCTTGTATCGTTACAGTTCGGAATGGTTTTTTCTTCATAACTGAAATTTGACCATTCACCTCAAGCAAAGCGTATTCAACTTCATTAATATCAAAAACATCTTTTTGTCTGAGTGCTTCGTTAAGAGAATCTAACGTCAGTTTATTCTTCCCTAAATTCTCTTCCAGTACTTTGCCACCTTCGATCAATACCGTAGGTGAACCTTCTGCTAGTAAACGTACTTTTCTGCTCTTTAGATTCCATTTTGACAACAAATACGAAGTCCCGGTGAAAACAACAAGTGAGATCAAGAGATGTATCACTTCCATTTTTTCATTAAACGCCAAATTCGCAGCGATTGCCCCCATTATTACAGCGGTGACGAAATCATGAAAGTTCATATTAGATAATGTTTGTTTTCCAAGTATTCTCGTGATGATGAGTAGCAGTAAAAATGCAGAAATACTTCGGACTAAAATAATGAAATGATCAATCAAATGGAGCACCCTTTCATTTCAAAATAGATTTTAATTCTCTAAAAGTATGTACATGTTAGATTAAAAATATGATGCAGGAACAAGATATTCAGTGGAGCCAGCTTGATATCCATGCCGCCATAAACAAAACAAAAAAGCTGCCACAGGCAGCTTTATCTCATTTCAGTCAGTCTCGTAGCCTTAACAACATAGTTGGCTAACCCGGGGAAAATTCGAGCCAGAGCCGGATAGAAACGGTTGGCCTTGGCAAAAGCAAGATTTTGAATGGTCCTCGCTCTTCGCAGTAACTGGGCAAACTCACGATGAGCCTCGAGCGTGTACTCACTTTGCCAAGTAGCATAGTCAATCTCACCCTTAAGGTAGACGTCTGTCCATCGCGCGCAGAGGATTGAAGAGCGTAGTGCAATGCTCATCCCATCTCCACATAGGGGCGGAATCACCATCATCGCGTCTCCAATATGCGGATAGTCAGACCAAGGCTCTGGAAGATTGGAAAGATGTAGCGGTGCAACTGATACTTGGGTTCCCTCAACAGCCTCACCTTCTGCTATACGAACCGCAAGATTTGGGTTGCTCATGGCTGCTGCCTGCAAAATTTCCGTCACCGACTTGCCGCTTCCCTGCACGGAATCCAGAGTTAATAGCGCCGCAACATTAACCGTTTCATTCTCAATCGGGGAGATTCCAACATAACCGCCATCGCAAAAATATAACTCCACCCTGGCCGGTATGTCGATACCTTTGTAATGAGATTTCACACCGACATATATAGTCTTATCTCGAAGCCCTTCCTCGCTGCTGGTTCCTCGCAGCTTTTTACTACCGTGCGCCCCGATGACGGCTTTGGCTTGGTAACATATACGCTCGTTGCCCTGCTTGACCTCAACTTCATAATCCCGATTCTCAAGCTGCTGGATAGATATAATGGTCGCTTTCGTCATAATTTCGGCTCCAGCTACACGCGCTTGCTGATGCAACTTTTGATCCAGCTCGTAACGACTGATCCCGTATGCGAACCCAGGCAAAGGTGCTTCAATCTCTCCGCCATCTGGCATCGTAATTCTCGCATGATCCATACTGCTAGGCATCTTCTCCATCTCTAGCAGATGAATGCTCAGATGTTCTAGCATTTCCTTCGTCTCAGGTGACATGAACTCTCCACATGTTTTATGACGCGGAAACTGCTGCCGATCCAGTAACAGCGTACGATGTCCCTGCCGAGCCAGTTCGATTGCACTACTGCTGCCCGCTATGCCTGCCCCGATGATAATTACATCTACTTGTTTCGTCACGATATTACACCTCTCTTGTGAGGAATCACCACAGAATAGCGGAATAATGGTCTCCACTCATAGGTCATCGTGTCGTGATTCAATCGCTGTTTGAGCTCCTGCCAATCTTGATCTGTGAACCCCTTCGCTACAGACAACGGCCCATCATGACGAATGTAACGGTTACGCGAAATGAGTCTAGTCGTAATCCATACCGCCTTATAAGACACGGTGTGACGGTGAATATCGTTAATGACTACCCCATATCGGGAAGCCCGCAGCATATGGTTAACCATGTCGACAAGCTGATCTCCTTCGAAGTGATGGATAAACTGCGATCCTGTCACAATATCTGCCACAGCATCTGGCAGTGCGGTTAGATCGGAACATTGTACTCGAACACGCGGTTCGTCTTGGAATAGCTGTCTGGCCTCTTCACAAGCTTCTTCCGTCAGATCGACCAGCGTAATTTGCATATCAATTCCTTGTTTCTTCGCCCATTGCAACAGCTTATGATTCACATCTCCCGAACCTGCACCAACATCCAGAATGGTCAGCCTACCGGGGCGGCCCATTGAGTTCCATAACTTCTCTACACCAGACACAGTCGGGCCAGGCGCAGCAAAAATTTTATTCAACCTTCGCAAGTGCCGAAGTGCTTCACGCAATTCCTCTCCACCCATCGAGAAGTCATCCATTAATTCATCTTCCTTGGCACGAAATCCTAATCTTCTAAAGAAGGACATGATCCTGCTCCTCCATCACCGATGTGACAGCCGGGACATAAGTGAATTTCATTAATTCAGCGGTAAGTCCGGGACCAAAAGCCATTGCTACACCTTTCGTAGACAGCTCTTCTCGCATTTTCATGTCCTCACGCATCGCCTGAAGCACAAACAAAATCGTATTGGATGACAGATTGCCATAATCTCTTAAAATATCCCTGCTGTATTTCGTTTGCTCTGGTCTCAAGTGCATGACTTCCTGGACAGAATCAACAATACCTCGCCCGCCAGGGTGTATCGCCCATAGTTCAGGAGGCGCTTCATTATTCAACAATAAACCGAGCTCTTCTTCCAGATGTACCCCCAGCAGCTTCGGAATTCGGGGAGATAGATACAGATCATATCCATAATCGGCTACTTTCCACGTCATATCCGCTGTCGAATCCGGCAGCAGTACTGAATAGCCGGTCCCTAGACTCAAGTAGTCTCTATGCCCGATTTCAGGCATGCCCACGATGGATGCAGAAGCTGCATCTCCAAAGAACGATGCCGCAAACAGCGCCTCCCGATCCTGCACAGGCTGGAAATGAAGTGTGCATAGTTCCACGCATACGATCAACACTTGTGAGCTTGGAGCACCTTGCACGACATCACGTGCCATCTGGATTGCTTTTAACCCAGCTGCGCAGCCCTGAAAGATGAGCGGCAAGCGATTAACACGAGCAGATAGCCCCATTTGTTGTATCAACTGTACATCAAGTCCTGGCAAATACTGCCCGGTACAACTGACCGTTATCAAGTGTGTAATCGCCTCAGGTGAGATCTGCGCGTCACGCATCGCTTCCTCGGCTGCTTGAATCGCCAGAGGCAGCGCTTCCCGCTGATATGTATCCATTCTCTCCCGCGTCGTCGGGATATCAGACTGTTCACCCGAAGGGATATAACGACATTCTTCCAATGGGCCAAGATAGCTCGGTTCTACGGTATATCTTGTCTCTACACCACAGGATCTGAAAATGCGTTTGGCAAAACGGGCAAGATCCGGTCGATCATGCAATGAAGCAGCAATCAGGCCTGTAATTTCTGGCTGAGCTACTCGATGTGCAGGGAGAGCAGTTCCCATGCCAAGGATCGCAATATCACTCGGGTTGTTTGGATTCATAGTAACCTCCTGAATTTGGTTTTAATCACCTGTAATTAACACCTTTTACCCCTAATGAACAGGTTGTAATCCCCTTTTTGATATTGGTCCATATAATAGCTGCACAATGTTCT